>CP071065.1:7860833-8206666 GCA_017164015.1 Nostoc sp. UHCC 0702 | reverse complement strand
GCTTTCAGGAATTTTCCTAGGGGACGAAACTTGGGATCAGTCTTTGGCGAATTTAGAGCCAAATGTAGCTTACACCTTGGATGAGTTGTTGGTGAGGTTGGATCAAAGTGCAAATTTAGTCCAACAACTTGCTTCTAATCTGGTAACTCAAACCAGCTATACTTCAGTCAGTGAACCGAATGCAGGCATTGAAGCACAAGCTTGGTTTTACCAAGGTCTGCGGCAAGCTAAAACTGGGGATTTGTTAGGAGCGATCGCATCTTATGAGCAAGCTATAGAATTAAATCCTGATGCGTATGAATACTGGTTTAATAAGGGCTTGACGCTGTTTCATTTAGAATATTTTGCAGAGGCGATCGCATCTTATAACCAAGCCATAGAATTGAAACCCGACTACTACAAAGCTTGGTATAATCGGGGCGGCACTCTGGGTGAATTAGGACTATTTGAGGAAGCGATCGCTTCTTTTGAACAAGCTATAGAAATCCAGCCGGATTACCCAGAAGCTTGGGCTGGCAAGGGTTTGGCAATGTTGAAGTTAGGGCGGCTGTGGGAAGCAGTTGCTAGTTATGACCAAGCTTTGCTGCTGCAACCCCAAGACCAGGAAAATTGGTATTACCGAGGCGTAGCTTTGGCTGTGAGCGAACAACATGAAGAAGCGATCGCCTCTTATGACCAAGCCCTAGCCATTCAACCAGATTACCACGAAGTTTGGATTGACCGTGGTGTTGTGCTGTTTAATTTAAAACGCTGGGCAGATGCGATCGCTTCCTGGGATCAAGCACTCTCAAATCAGCCTGATTTCTACTTGGCTTGGTACAATCGGGGTATAGCTTTGGATAATCTGGGACGACGACAAGAAGCGATCGCCTCTTATCACAAAGCCATAAGTATTAAACCTGATTTTCACTTAGCTTGGTACAATCAAGCGGTAGCGCTGTTTTATTTAGAAGAATTTACGCAGGCGATCGTCTGTTACGACAACGCCTTACAAATCAAACTTGATTATTGGGAAGCTTGGATTGGTCGAGGTACTGCTGTAGGTCATTTAGTTAATGTTGACTTGTCCATATCCACTGATATAGCCGCAACAAATCCGGCTTTGCAGCAAGGAGGCTATGAAGGTAGGCTGGCTAGCTATGAGGAAGGGTTGAAACATCTGCGTTCAGATACCCATCCTGAAGGTTGGGGTAGGCTACATTTTGCGATCGCTAATGCCTATTATGACCGAGGTAGGAAACATTGCACATTCTTTGATGATTGGGACAAAGCCCTAAATGAATACAATCAGGCCTTATTAACCCTCACGAGTGAAGATTTTCCAGAGTTACATCTGGAAGTTGTGCAATCTATGATTAAAGTCCTTTTGAGTTTGGGACAAATAGCACAAGTACAAGAATTACAGCAATACGGTGCAGATATATTGCAACAATTGCTCAACCAACAAACTCGCACTGATGAAAGTAAAAAACAATTGGCTCTTAAATTTGTAGGACTTGGGCAATTAGCAGTTGATTTATATGTGGAATCTGGTGATGTAGTAGAAGCTTGGGAAATGGCAGAACTGGGTAAAAACTCATGTTTAACCTGGCTGCTAGATGGTTGGAGGGAAGAAATTTACTCACCCAGATATGATTCAGTTCAACAATTACTTAATCCGACTACAGCAATTATTTATTGGCATATTAGCCCAGTAGCTTTAAATACTTTTATTATTAAAGACCAAGCCCCATCACCCATTCTGGTCTTTATACCCATACAAAATATAGGCACAATCGGAACCACTACTTATCTCGATGAATTGCCTTTACCCGAAGCAGTGCGACGCTTGATTGAATTTGAAGATTGGCTACAAGATTGGAATCAGGCACACGAAGAATATCGTACTCAAGCTCAATATCATCAAAATAAAAGCAGCTATTCCTGGCGATTAGAGATGGAACAAAGGCTGCTCAAACTCAAAAACATCCTGCAAATTTCTACAATTGAGCAGGAACTTGAAGGAATTACCCAACTAATTTTGATTCCTCACCGTGATTTGCACCGATTGCCTCTTCATGCTCTTTTTTCTCTTGATTACTATCAAGAATATCAGCCAAATCTAGAATCTATTTTTACGATTTCTTATCTACCCAGTATCGAAATAGGTTTATCTTTAAAAAATGCAAGTACACAGCAATTTTTAGAGCAAAAATTACTGAGTGTTGAACATCCTGATTACATAAATTATTCTACATTAAAATTTGCCAATTTGGAATCTGAAGTTGTTAGCCAAATGTTCAATAATTCCCAACGCATCCAGGGAGTAAAAGCTAATAAAAATATTGTGGAAAGTGCTTTATTTGATAATAATATATTTCATTTTACAGGACATGTTACGAACAATTGTCGTGAACCGAAAAAATCAGACTTAGCTTTAGCAGGAGAAGATAAACTCACTTTAGAAGATATCTACGAACGCAGTTTAGGTACTTACAATTTGGTTACTCTCTCCGCTTGCGAAATAGCTAGCAACCAGACTATCACTACTGAATATGTGGGTTTAGTCAATGGTTTTCTCTCTGGGGGAATTCCCCATGTGGTGAGTACTCTTTGGACTGTAGAATCTTCTGCTAGTGCTTTGGTGATGATCGAGTTTTATCGAAGATTACAGCAAACAAATTCGCCAACCACTGCTTTGGCTGAAGCAACGCTATGGCTGAAAGATTTAACTGCTGGAGAATTGACAAAATGGTATGAAGAGTTGTTAAGCAATGTGCAGATTGAGGATTTAAGGATTAGGGCTTATTTGGCGACACATCTGTATAGAAGTAGTAAAATGCTGTCAACTAAAAAGCTTTACAGTCATCCTTATTATTGGGCTGCATTCACGATAATGGGTAATTCGTAATTATAAAAGTCATACCATTCTGAAAAAAGAATGCAACAGATAGCTTGTAGGGGCGTACAGTTGTACGCCCCTACAGTTAATCTACAGCAGATTTCAAGTTGGGGAGGTACAAAAATACCCCACCCGCGCACTTCGCGCACCCCCTAAAGTCCCCCTTAGTAAACGTGAGTTCGATGAGTACCGTTATGACCTCTCCCCCGACCCCTCTCCTACCTTGAGAGGGGAGTAAAACCTTATTTTTTCGTTGTTCCTCCTTCGCCTTTTAACGTGAGTTCGACAAAATTAAAAGACCCCTCTCCAAACCTCTCCCCTGAAAGGAGAGAGGCTTGAAAAGGTTATTTTTTCGTTCTTTTTCGAGGATATTAAAGCCCCTCTCCGCGTCGGAGAGGGGTTGGGGAGAGGTTCATCGAACTCACGTCTTTTTAGGAGAGGGAGGTTAGGAGGGAGAGGTAGTAGCGAACTTACGTCCTTAGTAAGGGGGGACAGAGGAGGGTGGGAGGGTTGGAGTGGGTGTACTTCATTTACTAGCAAAGTGCTGTATGTGTCGCAAAGATTATTGAAATTGGTATTAATTTTTCGTTACGAGTGCATAATTCCTATAAATATGGCTTGGCGACAGAAAGATGAAAGCTATTGGCTACTGGGATAAAGTAAAGACGCAAAGACGGGAAGATATAGTTTTGCGCCTTTGCGTCTAATACACGAAATGGTTTTCAGATTTACTTGTTAGGCTGGGGAGTTAGCCGCAGATAGGGCTTGACTTCCTCGTAACCTTTGGGGAATTTTTCTTTCAGCACTTCTGGATCTTTGAGGGAGGGGACAATAACCACTTTGTCGCCGTCTTTCCAGTCAGCTGGTGTAGCGACGCTGTAATTATCAGTTAATTGCAGCGAATCAATGACGCGCAAGAGTTCATCAAAGTTGCGTCCTGTGCTGGGAGGATAGGTGAAAGTGAGACGCAGTTTTTTGTTGGGGTCAATAACAAAAACCGATCGCACCGTCAAAGCGGCGTTAGCATTGGGATGAATCATGTCGTAAAGGTCAGAAACTTGACGATCCGCATCTGCCAAAATCGGGTAGTTGAGGCTGGTGTTTTGAGTTTCTTCGATATCTCCCACCCATCCATTGTGGGATTCTACACTATCAACACTCAGAGCGATCGCTTTGACGTTACGCTTGTCAAACTCTGGTTTCAGTTTGGCAACTGTGCCTAATTCGGTGGTGCAAACTGGTGTAAAGTCAGCAGGGTGAGAAAACAGCACTACCCAGCTGTCACCCGCCCATTCGTAAAAATCTATGTCGCCATGTGTGGAGGCTTGCTTAAAGTTTGGTACTGTGTCACCAAGACGGAGAGCCATGAGAGATTCCCTGTAATAAAAAAGGCATGTGTCTTCTATTTTCACATAATGACATAAAACCCTCATTCCCCAATCGGGCTTTAGCAGTTTGAAACAAAATTTTAAGTTGCTGACTGATGACTGATGACTGATGAATGTGAACAGTGGAGTGGGATCTTTTTTTATAGGACTTACGCGCATTGTCATATATTTTTGACAAAAATCGTCCAAAGTCAAGAGTCAAAAGTCCAAAAACCTTGACTTTTTACCCTTGATTATTGAACGCCAGTCGCTACAACGGAGGGAACCTCCGCAACGCGCTGGCTCCTATTGACTGCCATCACAGAAAATATGTGTGCCAGTTGCGTAAGTCCTGTTTTAGTTGGAAGTCCCTTGTCAGCGTTTGCACAGGGAAGTTAATCATAACTTCATAAATTTTCTGGAATGATTCTACAAGAATTTGTAGTTCTCATGGTTACTTGTATATCTGGCTGGGAGAAAAAACAAATCTAGAACTGACACAAGAACTGTCTAAAAGTCTTATACCTTGGTGTCCTTAGTGTCTTTTGTGGTTTGTTTTTTCATAATTTGGCCTCAAGCTTGTGATTTTTAGTTAGCACACTGGAATCGAAGGTTTTACTGGGTAACTAATTCTTCTTGGAGAACTGCATGATTTTCAAAGGTCGTTTCTTGATTACGCGCCTTGCAGTATTTGGGATGCTGTTATTAACAGCTTGTAACAGTGGCTCTAACTCTACAGATAATTTTACAGGTTTAAAAGTTAAAGTTTTAGTTGGCAGCGCCTTGGGAGACTTTTGCAAGCAAGCTGCAACTAACTTTAATGCTACACAACCTCAGCTGGACAATGGTACGGCTTTTCGGGTGGAGTGCGAGGCAGTAGGTAGCGGTGATGTTGTCACTCAAACGGTTTCTTTGGCAACTCAGCTGAAAAATGGGACGTTACAGGCTGATGCAGCTGATTTCCCCACAATTATTTCTTTGGATGGAGACATATATTATAGTCAGCTAATTTACCGAATTAACCAACTGTTTCCTGGAAAAAATTATATTCCGCAAATTACTGATTCAGCACTGGTAGCCAATACACCAATGGTATTCATGGCGCAGGCAGATGTAGCTGGTGGTTTGCGAAAAATTGCTGATCCTTACAAAGCTTTGGTGACAGCAAAAACCCACCGTGATATTGATCCATCGGGGCCGCCAATAGTGGTTCATTATGTCCACACTGCACCGACTCGTTCTAATTCTGGGTTACAAACTTTGGTAGCGCAATATGCCAGTGTATCGGGTAAACGTCCTGAACAATTGACACTTGCTGATGTGCAACAGTTCCAGCCGCAAATCCAGCAAATCCAAAGCAAGATTACCCGCTACGGCGTTTCTACCAATTCTCTAGCCCAAGCAATAGTGAAAAATGGCCCATTTTGGGCTTCTGTGGGTTCGGTGTATGAGTCTAGTGTGATTGCTGCTAATTCTAAATTGCAACCAGGACAGGAACGCTATGAGGCAGTTTATCCCAAGGCGACATTTACTTCCAATATGCGGGCAATTTTGCCGAATGCACCTTGGGTGAATGCAGATGAAAAGGTGGCGGCCGAAAAGTTTATCACGTATTTGCGATCGCCTTCTACTCAAAAAATTGCTACAGATTTAGGCTTGCGTCCAGGAATTCCAGGTGTTGACTTAGGGCCAAAGTTTACTTCTGAATTTGGGGTCAACTCCCAAGCCAAGTATGATTCATTACGACCACCCCAACCACAAGTCGTAGAGGCGATGTTGAAATCTTGGCAAGAAGTCGCTAAAAAACCATCATTAGTGGTGGTAGTTGTGGATTCTTCGGGTTCAATGTCTGATGATAAGTTACCAGCGGTGCAGAATACTCTCCAGAACTACATTAAAAATTTGGGGCCAAAAGAGCAAATTGCCTTGATTGATTTTGATTCAGAAATTCGCCCACCGGTATTAGTGGATGGTACACCCCAAGGACGCGATCGCGGTTTGCAATTTATCAGCGGGCTGAGTGTTGGTGGTGGCACTAGATTATACGATGCTGCCCTCCAAGCTCGCAACTGGCTACAAAATAATTTCCGCAAAGATGCAATTAACGCCGTGCTGATATTAACTGATGGCGAGGATTCTGAGTCAACGGTGAAGTTGGAACAGCTATCAACTGAATTACAAAAAAGTGGCTTTTCTAGCGACCAACGTATTAGTTTTTTCACCGTGGGATATGGAAAAGAAGGTGAATTTGATCCTGATGCTTTGAAGAAAATAGCTGATTTCAATGGCGGTTATTATTCTCAAGGAAACCCGGAAACAATTTTACGTTTAATGGCAGATTTGCAGGTAGAGTTTTAAACAAAATCGGCAATTTCTCAAGTGTTTTAAATCACATGCTTCAAATTTGACTAGGTTTTTACTGAGTGATTAAAAGCTAATTTTATCAGCAATTGATGAATTGCTTTTACCATATACCCGACTCAATTGCAATTCGTTATAATTACCAATTACGAATTCTGTGATGATTATGAAGCTGGTAAATCCATTAGATTATCCAATAGCTATATTAGCTGGGGGAATCGTTCTGATTGTTGGTGTACGTTTTGCTGATGTTTCCAGCAAAATCATGTTACCTGTAGCAGCTGGTATTTCTATCGCTGGTGCTAGTTTTTTGCAATTCCGTGAACCAAAATATTTGAATTTAAATAATTCGGAATTAGAACGGGAAATTATGGAAGTCCGGTTTTCAGCTTTGACATTGGCAAATAAAGCCAATGACCTGCGTATTGAGGCAAAAAAGCTGTTAACCGATTCTTTTCAAACAGAACTTTTAGCAACAGTACAAATGAGTTGCGATCGCACTCAAGAACTCCCGGCAAAAATCGATAATCTGGCATGGCGTTTACAAGGAAGTAATTCGCTGCTTTCAGTTAGTGAATTACAACGACAACTAACAGAAGTTCAACAAAAACTTCGGTCAAGTTCGGGTATGGCTAAGCAACACCTCAGCCAACTAGCAGAAAGTCTCAAACGCAATATTCAGCTAGCACAAGAAGGTCAAGATACTCGCTTAGCACAAATTGTGAGTATCTCTACCCAAATTCAAGATTCTGCTGGTGTGTTGCAGCGATTATACAATCAGTTACATAGTTCTGATTTAACCGATTCAGAACAGATAAATCAACTGCAATTAGTTAGTGATGAATTGAGCAGTTTACAAGAGAATATTGATTTGCTATTTCGTAAATAATTAAATTAATTCAATTACATCGAAATCAGCTTTTAGTTATTTAGTAATATTTAGGATTAGATATGCGTAATATAGTGTATTCTTGGATTGATTCATTAAAAATGATAGCTACATTTGGATTAATTATCGCAGCACTTTTTATATTTATTTTCATCGTTTCTCTACCTGCACTCCCATTTCTGTTGGGTAAGTCAGTTATTTTAAACTGTAATCGCCTGGAGGCTAATTATGTTAATTGTCAGCAACAGCGTGTCCATTCTTTATGATAAATAGGTATAGGTTAAGTCGGATTTCAAAAAGGTAATTAAGAATTTTATTGATTCTAATTTATTTTGTTCGATTTAAGTGCAATTAATATTAATACTAAAAAACTCGCTATCAAAAATTTGTTTGCTGTAGATTTAAGCAAAATCAAGTCATAATTGAAATTTAAAAATTATAATTTGAGAGTACATAATAATGAATTTTATCAAAACAATTGTTCTACTGGGTTTCTTAACTGGGCTGTTAGTTTTAATTGGATACTTGTTGATTGGTGGGACGATGGGAGCTATCATCGGCTTAGCGATCGCAGCTTTATTAAATTTTGGCACCTGGTTTTATTCCCATCAAGTAGTCTTAACATTCTACAAAGCAAAAACCCCCATTCCCAGAGAAGCCAGATTGCTGGAACCGATGGTTAAGGTATTGTGCGATCGTGCTAAATTACCTTTACCAAAAATCTACATAATTCCCACATCTTCAGCCAATGCTTTTGCCACTGGACGCGATCCCAATCATGCAGTAGTTGCTGTCACCGAAGGGCTGATTAACCTGTTAACTGAAGAGGAATTAGAAGCAGTGATTGCTCATGAAATCAGTCATATCAAAAACTGGGATACTTTGACACAAACAGTTGCAGCAACTATTGCTGGTGCTGTTTCTATACTGGCTGAACTCGCAACTAATGGATTTTGGTTTTTTGGTGGTTCGCGGCACACTAGAGGCAATGTATTAGGGCCAGTGGGGTCATTTTTGATGCTGCTGATGGCACCTTTGATAGCAACTATAATTCAAATGTCAATTTCTCGTAATCGGGAATTTGCAGCTGATGCTGGTGCTGGTAGCTTAACCGGAAATCCTCAAGCATTAGCTAACGCCTTAGAGAAGTTAGAAAAAAACAGTCGCCAAATGCCAATGGAGGGAAATCCGGCTTTTGCACCGCTGTTTATTATCAATTCTTTTGCGGCTAATTTCACAACACAATTGTTTTCTACCCACCCGCCAACAACAGCTAGAATTCAACAATTACAGAATATGGCATCAGGATTAAAATCTACCCCGATTAAAAATAAAGAATCGAAATCTCGGCGTTATGCCACCTCAGTGGCTATTATTTTAGCTGCTTTAGGTTTAACCTACGCCCCCATTCCTGGGTTACAGCAAACCGTGGTCATTGTTAGCGGTACTGAATTACAAGAACCCCTACAAGCGCTAGAAGCAAAATTTGAACAAACAAATCCGAATATTAAGTTGGAGCTAAAATTTCAAGGCTCTCAAGATATGGTTAATAAGTATATTGACCAAAAAAACGATTTTAAGCCAGCAATTTTAATTCCAGCCAATGGAGTAATTTTAACAGAATTAAGCGATCGCCTCACTACTACAAACAACAGCGAACCATTTTATGATTCTCCCCGACCTGTAGCAAAAACAATGCTGGTAGGTATAGCTTGGCCTGAACGTGGCAAAGTTCTCTTCCCAGATAATCGTTTTCAATGGTCAAGAATCGAACAAGCAATGCAAGCAGGTAACTGGGAAAAAATCGGCGGTTCTAGTAACTGGGGTAGTTTTGATTTTGTCACCACAGACCCCACCCGTTCTAATAGCGGTCAAATGACATTAAATTTGTGGACTCAATCAAAATTAGGTGAAACAGTCACCAACAATAGTTTTAACAATGCATCTGTGCAGTTATTGTTTAGTTTAATTAAAAAATCAGTTTATCAGCCACCCAGGTCTACAGATATTCTTTTGCAAGAATTTATTGCTAGAGGCACTAATGATGCTGATGTGGCGACAGTATACGAAAGTATTGCCCTTCATCGTTGGCAACAATCAAAAGCGAATTCCGGTAAACCTTATCAAATCTATTATTTAAATCCTACAATTGAATCTACCGCCACAGCAGTTATTATGCGTCGAGATATAAATAGCGGAACTGCAAATGCTGCAAGAAAATTTCTAGATTTTCTCACGCAACCAGAACAACAAACAGTATTAGTTCAGTATGGCTTTCGTTCGGTGAATAATGCTGTTGATTTAAAAGCTGTGCCTAATAGTTTATGGAATCAGAATATTTCCGGTGCAGAAGTCAAACCAAATGTGCAAATCCTCCCACCTCCAAATGCTGCAACCACAGAAGAAATTCAACGTCTTTGGCAAAGGTCGAATTAGGGAACTCTAACAAAACGTAAGTTCGATGAATACTGTTTCGACCTCTCCCCCAACCCCTCTCCTACAAGGAGAGGGGAGTAAAAACCTTATTTTTTCGTTCCTCCTCCCTCTCCTTACGGAGACGCTTCGCGAACGCCTTTTAGCAGGGAGAGGTCTGTCGAACTCACGTTAACAAATAAATTATTTGGGTTGAAGTTGTTGACTATTGACTATTGACTCATTCAAGAATTTGCCACTATTTGCTGGTAAACTTGAATCATTTGGCGAGCGATCGCATCCCAACTGAAATTTTGCAATGCATATTTTTGGGCATTTAATCCCCGCCGCTGGCGTTCTTGGGGATTTTGCAAAGCTTCTCGCAATAACTCAAACAGCGTTTGCACATCTGTTGTACCCACCCACCCCGACTCACTATCACGCACCTGCTGCCAAATATGCACTTGGTCAGAGATAATTACAGGTATGCCTGCAACCATTGCCTCAGCTACGGCAATGCCAAAGTTTTCATAGTATGAAGGTAAAACGAATAAATTAGCAACTTGTAGTAAACTAGCTTTTAACTCACCACTGACAAAGCCTGTGATTGTAGTGTGCGATCGCAATGGTGAATTATCAATTTGGGATTTAATCTTTTGCTCATAATCTGGGTCTTGGGGATTTGTCCCAGCTAAGACAAAATGAAAATTGCACCCTTCATATAGCAATTTTTCCAACGCTGGAATCAACAAATTCAAACCCTTTTTCGGGTCAATGCGGGACATAAACAACACCAAAGGCACATCTTGTGGAATGCCTAACCGACCAAGATCCAAATTACCCTCATATCTTCGAGGAGGAACTACACCCAAAGGAATCACCAAATCTTGCGTAACAACTCCAAATCTTTCTGATATTTTTGCTTCTTGGTCACTAGTAAAATGAATTGCTGCTGCATCAGCTATATTACGACGTTCTATAATTTCCACATAAAGCTGTTTCAATTGCTTTTTCTTCTGTAAATCAGCTGGGTCAAGAGTACCCAAAGGACGCAAAATGTAAGGTAGCTTTTGCTGACGACAGACAATTGCAGCAGCACTACTTATGGGAGAAAATAAAGCATGAATATGTGCCAGGTCAAACTCACAAGCATGACGTTTTAGCCATTTTAGTAAATCAAGCGAAAATTTGTACCGACGAAACGGGGCACAACGAAAGTAAATTATTTCATAGCCATCTTGTTGAATTAAGCTATTTAAAGGAACATTTAAGGGTTGTTGACCATTATCACCATTACTATCAGTCGTGAGAATTGTAACTTTCACACCCTCTTTTGCTAAAGCAGGGGCTAGCCCTAGAACCATTTGACTAGGGCCGCCGTAAATCAAAGAAATTGAAGGGACAATTTGTAAAATTTTCATTTTTTTGTTAGTTGTCAGTTGTCAGTTGTCAGTTGTCAGTTGTTAGCTGTTAATTGCTATCGACTACTGACCACTGACTATTGACTATTGACTATTGACTATTGACTATTGACTATTGACTAATTCTTGATAAAACTCAAACTGCTGCTTTGCTAAAGCTTTATTGGTGTATTTTACCATTGCTTTTTGATAACCCATTTCACCGAGAGTTTGGGCAAAATCTGGTTTTTCTATTAATTGAACTAAGCAATCAGCCAAGGCTTTAGCATCCCCTTCAGAAAAGATTAAACCAGCATCACCAATTACATGGGGAATTTCACCAGAATTTGAACCAATTACAGGAACTTGACAAGCCATTGCCTCAATCAGGACATGACCAAATTGTTCTTTCCAACCAACAGAAGTTAAGGTTTTAAAATTGTAAGTTGTTTCTGAAGGCAGTACCAAAGTACTCATTAAATTTATATAGTTGGCTACTTCGTCATGGGGAACGCTTTCTACTAAAATCAAACGTTCTTTTATATTGTTTTCTGTAGCGATTTTGATTAATTCGGCTTCTAGCGGCCCGCGTCCCAGCAATAATAGTTTCCAAGATTTATTTTGTAAAGTTACTAATGCTTGCAACAGCGTTAACAAACCTTTTTCCTGAACAAACCGCCCCACAAAACCCACCACAAAATCATCTGATTTAATTCCCAGTTTAGCAGCTAATTCTGGTTGTGCTTTGGGAGTAAATAAAGTTTCATCTACACCAAGTTGGGGCATGACTTTAATTGAACCTTGATATCCCCTTTGCCGTAAAATTTCAGCCCCATCCTGATTGCCAGAGATAATGCCGTGGCTATGGTTGAGGTTATATTTCTCTAATAAAGAGATGGGAAATTTTAAATCGTATGGCAAATTCCACCAAGTGAAAAATATATTTTTTGCTTTGAGATTTAAAAGTTGATTTAAGGCAATCATCTGAGTATATGCCAGCCCTCGTGACCCTTGTTCTACCTGGATGACTTGAGGACGAAACTGCCGCACCAAACTGATTAAATCTGCACCAAATGTCAGAAGTCCCTGATGATTTTGACTGAAATTAGAAACAGGGACTATTTTAAATGCGCCTTCATCGCGGTATTGAGTTTCAATAATTTTGTTTTGTACGCCACCAGGTTTCCAGCTTTTGGGAACTACGACTGTCACCTCAATTCCCGGTTCTAATTGAGATAAAGCGCGTAATTTTTCACAGTTAAGGTCTACTATATAAGTATGACTGGCAACTAAAATTTTCATGGATATTGGGTAGTGGTTAGTTGTCAGTTGTCAGTTGTCAGTTGTCAGTTGTCAGTTGTCAGTTGTTTTTTACTATTAACTCCTAACTCCTAACTCCTAACTCCTAACTCCTAACAACTGACTAAACTTGTTGGTCAAGGCGACTATAAATTTGTCCGTCATTCCATATTGACTGAATGACAGTACCCAAGGCTTTGAGAAAACCCAAAGTATAGAAAAGGGCGCGAGTCGCTATTTTGATAGGAGAACCGCTTTTGTGACAAGGTGGACGCCCCAGGACGTGACAGTCAAATAAACGGGCGTATAGGCGTAAAGCTTGGTTAAGGTTGAGGTTCTTCAAACCTAGTAAGAAATGGTTGTGATAGAAGGTGAGTTGATATTTGAGCGATCGCATACTAATATCATGACAACCCCCAGTTTCTTCGCCTAAATGTACTAAATGCGCCTCTGGGTCATACCAAATTTTATATCCTGTCTTTCGCAGCCGCAAACAAAAGTCTGACTCTTCGCGCACTGCACTACCGCGAAACCTTTCATCAAACTTGAGCTTGTGTTTAAAAAATATTTCGCGGCGAAAAGACATATTGCAACCCCTAGCTGTCAACACCTGCTGGGGTTTAATAGTATGCACTAAGTCAATATGATACCAAGCAATTCCTGGATCCATAGCTTGGGGGGGAAGATATTCAATCTCCAATTTTCCCCCAGAATCTCCTAATTTCATTCTGTCAAATACCCGTCCGGCAACAGCCCCCACTTCTGGATTTTGCAAATAGTTTTTCACATGGGCTGCTAAAAAACCAGGGGTTAATTTTACATCATCATCAATAAATAAAATTATTTCACCAACTGACCGCCGCACGCCATAATTACGTGCCCCTGGCAAACTTGCCCAATCTAAATGAAACCATTTAATCTTACCTGCTGCCGCTTGTTCTTCTAGATAAGCTTGAATTTCTGGTTTGTGTTTTGGAGATTGGTCTACTACTAAAACTTCAAAATTGGCATAATCCTGATTGAGAACATCCACAATACTATCTTGCAATGTTTCCTCTCGCCCGTAGGTTGGGATGATGACAGATATTAAAGGCAAATTATTCATATTTTGTAAGTCCTAATAATATAATTTTCTGCTATGATTAACTTTGCCATTTGATTTCGCTGGTAATGAGAGCGGAATTAATTAAAATGTCGTGTTGAGACGTTTTTTCTTTTTTGCTTTTTCCGGCTTGGCTTCTTCCTTATCTTGTTTATCCAATGCTGGTAATTTAAATAGTAACCCTGCAAAAAACCAGTAGTAGACAGCCACCGGATCAACATCTAAAGGGTAGTAGTAGGTGTTGTAACTAATAAACAATATAAACACCCATAAAGCTGCTCCGTAACTGCGGAAATTACGGTTTTTTATGGAACGATAGGTTTTGAAAGCAGTGATTGTGAGGGTGGTGACTAAAACAACAAAGCCGATTAATCCTAAAATACCCACTTCATATAGTACTTTCGGATAATAAGTTTCCACTAGCTTTGTTTGACCCAATGCACGGGCTGAGTTAGTGGCGCGACCTAAGCCACTTCCCAGAGGCCCCTCTACATTTTTCCAATTTTCCTCAAATTGACTAACGATAAACTCTTGGGGTGGTGAAGCTTCCCAGCGACCAGTAAAACTATCTACCCTCTCTTGCACAACAGTAGGGTTAGTTACTACTGCTATGCTGAGAATCAAGCCAAGCCCTACTCCTATGGGGATAAAGCGTTTCAGGTTGCCAATTTGACCAGTCAGCAATAGCAAAATCACAAAGCAGGTAGGCACTAAAGCTAAGGCAATTCTTTGCCCAGAAACTACTGCATTAATAAAGACCGTAACTAAAGAACCTAAACTGATGATCCGCCAAATAATCGAAGGATCAGTGAAGCCTGTAGCGAAGGTAAAAAAGGTACTAGAAATTAAAAACCATGCCCACTGCCAAGGGGCAACAAATGTTCCTGGGAGGCGAATGATTCCCTGGCTAGGACTATAGACTAGGGAACCGCCAAAATAACACCTCGCTTCGAGTGTAGCTTTAAATAAAGCACTTCCTTCAGCATTTCTAGTACCTTCACATATCCCCGTGAATAGTAACAAATATTGAATAATTCCCAGAACGCAGCAAATAAGTATGAGGACAATTTGTAGGCGGGCTAAAAATAGAAAATCCCGCTTATCACGAATGAGATAGTAAGCACAACCAATTAGGGGAACATAGCCTAAAAATACTTTTAGTCCTAGAATACCCATGCCTATAGGAATTTCTTTGGCTGGTGTTTCTAATAGTCCTGCACTAGGTGGATTTAGCTGCTGCCCACCATTGACAAAAACTAGTGTTAACAGACATAGCCCTAATAAAATAAATAGTGGGATTTTAATCGCTTTGACAGGAATTAAAGGTAGCCCCCGCTGGCGACAACTTTGCCAAAGTGCAATCAAAACTGGTACATAAAAAGCATCTTTAGCTAATTGCAGAATCGGACTATTGCCGATGTAATAAGTTATAGTACCCCCAAAGGGCACGTAAATTATAAAAGCATAAAGCGCTTGGCGTGGATATTTATAAGAAAGACTTATGATTAAAATTCCCAAAACAGCGGGAAGTGCCACCTTAATTCCACCTACTAAAAAAAGCAGAAAGCCAACAAATAAAGCAATAGAGAGGGAAGTTGTTACCAAGCTAATGAGTTCTTTACGTGCTTGGGCTGCTTTACGCTTTTGGGCTAACTGTTCTTTGAGGCTAAGGGTGGGAGTTTCATTTGTAACCTGCTTTTTGGAATTTTTAGATTTCTGAGATTTTGACTTGGTTTTCGGCATGGCAAAGCTTTAGCCTATCAGCCTTGATAAATTAATGGGAATTGCTACAGTTATCCTAATTTAGGTCGTGAACATACATTTATCTCACGCAAAGACACAGAGAGGAAATTTCAGAGAAATATTAAGCGTTCACAAACAATTTAGGATTGCTGTATAAGTTGTATAACCCAAATTCCTCTCTTATTGATTCATTTAATAATTGACGATTGAAGATACTAAATCCTAACTTTGTGGAATCATAAAAAAGATGTTCGCCTGTCTCTAGGATATAAATTGCACCAGGAAATGGTAATGGTTTAATAGGTTGTGCTTGCTTGGCTAAAGTATCTCTGACTTTGGCATGATCTATATAATGTTTATAGTAACCATAACCACGATTATATTCTGCTTTTTCGGGAAAATTATTCAAATCGTATCGCAGAATGTTACAAGTACCACAGATTTTATAAAAATTGCTTCTTTTGCGATAAATGTGTTTACTACCTTCTTGATATTTATAACCTTTGTTAATAAACCATCCATTATCATTAGGATATTGCTTAATAAAAGCGGCTAAGTTTTTACTTACACAATCATCAGCATCAACTGCCATTGTATGAGTAGGTGAAAATTCTTGAGCATAAATTAATCCTTTCAAGACTTTCCGCCCTTTATCGGTGTATCTTTGATTTATCAAAGTTTTTTCTTTGGCAGGCGGAAAGTCAACTGTAATATATGTGATGTGGGGATGAGTGAATTCGATTTTTGGCTTTTCGTTACAAACGACAACAGCATGAAAATCAGTTGAGGTTTGATTGCAAACTGATTTAATACACCTCTCAAATAATTTTGAGACATGTTCCCAAGAATTGGAAGCTTGCGGACTTTTGAGTGGGATAACAAAAACAAGCATTTTTGAAGAATTATAGGATTTGAGATTTTAGATTGGGAATCGCCTTCTGGGTCTAGGTTTTGTGAAGGTATCTGTCGCAATCATTTTTTAAATTGG
The DNA here is from genome assembly GCA_017164015.1 of Nostoc sp. UHCC 0702. Lineage (GTDB taxonomy): Bacteria > Cyanobacteriota > Cyanobacteriia > Cyanobacteriales > Nostocaceae > Amazonocrinis. Next base: position 8,190,224 of record CP071065.1, on the reverse strand, counting down.
TATTAATTACAAAGGGGTGCTAATTATACCAAGAATATGATATCAGGTGTCAGCACTAACAATGCAAATATAAATGAAGTTATACGATTTTGAATTCTAGATGGTTTGGCAGACCTCACCCCAAACCCCTCTCCTGCAAGGAGAGGGGCTTCAAACTCTAATTGTTTTGCTTGACAGTGATCACTCACCAGTCATCAGTACTTCGGCTTACCTCAACTGCGCTCAGCACAAGTCGGCACAAGTGCGAGAGTACAAGTCATCAGTCATCAGCTAACTTAAACCACCAAGTGTTGTTGGACTTGTGATACCAATTCATTTGTCCAGTAGTTAGCAAGTTCAGCGTCAGCCGCTTCCACCATGACTCTGACTACTGGTTCTGTGCCAGAAGCGCGGACTAAAATTCTGCCAGCGTCACCCATTGCGGTTTCAGCTAGGTCGATCGCTTGTTGTAGGGCTTGACAATTTTGCCACCCCAAACGGCGATCGCGGTCTTCTACGCGCACGTTCCGCAACAGTTGTGGGTAAGTCTGAAAGCTTTGGTCTACCAGTTCGCTGAGGGAAACACCGGCTTGTTTGACTAAACTTGCTATGTGTAAGGCTGTTAATAAGCCATCTCCAGTAATGCCATAATGACGGCAAAGAATGTGCCCAGATTGTTCGCCACCTAACATTCCCCCAGTCCGCGCCATTTCTGCTTGCACGTATTGATCGCCTACGGCGGTGCGAATCAAGTTACCGCCTTGTTGTTTCCAGGCCCTCTCAAAGCCTAAGTTAGCCATGACGGTGGAAACGATTAAGCTATCTGGCAGTTGTTTTGTTGATTGTAGGTAGCGTCCCCAGAGGTAGAGAATGTAATCCCCATTCACTTGTCTGCCAGTATTATCTACAGCTAACACGCGATCGGCATCGCCATCAAAGGCAAAGCCCAAATCGGCGTGATGTTCCTGCACTGTGGCTTGGAGAATTTCTAAGTGGGTAGAACCGCAGCTAACATTGATGCGATCGCCATCTGCTTGGTTATGCAAACTAATGACTTCTGCCCCCATTTCCTGAAATACTGATGGTGCCAAACCTACTGCTGCACCCCAGGCTAAATCTAAAACAATCTTCAATCCTTGGAGATTTACCTGGGGCTGCAAAGGTTGTTTCAGTGCTTGGCTATACTCCCTAATTAATTCCAAACGCGAGTAATGCCTGCCGCAATTACTAACGCTATCGGCAATTGATATCTTACCGCGTAGTCCCGCTTCAATTTCCGCCTGCAACGCCTGAGATAACTTCCCACCATCTGCACCAAAAATTTTAATGCCGTTGTCTTCTGGCGGGTTGTGACTGGCAGAAATCATCACTCCCCCGATGGCTTGGGTGATGCTAGTTAGATAAGCAACGCAAGGAGTGGGGCATAATCCCAAATGCCAAACTTCCACCCCTGCTGCTGTTAAACCTGCACTCAAAGCCATTGCCAACATATCCCCGGAATTTCTCGAATCTTGTCCGAGAATTACGGGGGCGATCGCCTTAGCATGGGTACGCAAAATCACACCTGCCCAAAAACCCACTTGCAACGCCAAGGGCGCACTCAATAAATCTCCCACTCGTCCACGGATGCCATCTGTACCAAATAGAGGAGTCGCTGGTAGTGATATTAAATTCCCCGTGAAATTGCCCTCAAGACCTATTTCCGATTTATTAGCAGTTGGGCGAATGTCGCCTTGAATCCGAGTTATAGATGAGACCATAAGTTTAAACACCCCACACACACAGGAAAATATTACTTTACACTCTATTTAACAATTTCAAATCAGATAAGTGTTTATCTGTACTATATACTCGATTTTTTCTGACAATGAATTACCGAAAGGCATATTTCAGTATAAGTACTTAAATTCTTCATGATTGCTTGTCAATATTTTAAAATTATCTTCTATTCTTTAATACTCTGACTTCAAACAAACTCGCAATCAGAAACACTAATTGCAGTATGAGAAAAATAAGCCCAGTAATGGAGAGGAATTATCAAAAAGCTGACTCATCTCTCAATTTCTAGGATGTGACGCTGCAAACGCTACTGAGGCTGGAATCAGATTGCAGGTATAGAGTTGTTCAGTCTTGATCCCGAAATAGTGTAACAAAAATATAAATTCGGCATACTTAAAGAATTTTAATATAAATTCTCATCAAATAGTTTTAAGGTAACGTTTTAATGGCCTTTTTTAGCCGTGTGTAAATCACATCTGTGGCAGTTGACGTTTTAAAGTTGAGAATTTTAATTATGAGCAGCAATTTAGCAACCAAGTTACGTGTAGGCACGAAAAAAGCTCACACAATGGCAGAGAATGTAGGTTTTGTCAAGTGCTTTTTAAAAGGAGTGGTAGAGAAAAACTCTTATCGGAAGCTAGTTGCTAACTTTTACTTCGTCTATTCGGCGATGGAAGAGGAGATGGAAAAGCACCGTCGGCACCCAATTGTTGGCAAAATTCACTTTACCCAACTTAACCGCAAGCATACCTTAGAGCAAGACCTGAATTACTATTTTGGTGCGAATTGGCGGGAACAAATCAAACTCTCAAAAGCAGGTGAAGCTTATGTGCAACGCATCCGCGAGATATCTCAAACAGAACCGGAATTGTTAATTGCCCATTCCTACACTCGTTACTTAGGTGACTTATCCGGGGGACAAATTCTCAAAAGCATTGCCCAAACAGCAATGAACCTATCTGATGGAGAAGGTACAGCCTTCTATGAATTTGCAGACATCTCTGATGAGAAAGCATTCAAAGCTAAATATCGTCAAACTTTGGATGAACTACCCATTGATGATGCAACAGCCGATCGCATTGTTGAAGAAGCCAACGCCGCCTTCGGTACGAACATGAAGATGTTCCAAGAATTGGAAGGCAACTTGATCAAAGCGATCGGTTTAATGCTATACAACAGCCTCACACGGCGTCGTACACGCGGCAGTACCGAACTTGCTACTGCTGAGTAATTTTTCTAATTGTTGTCCAAAGTCCATTATGAATTACAGGGGCAAAGTCTCTGGGGTGATCTGAGTGAATCAGGCGATCGCAGAGAAGTTGCCCCTAATGCTTTTTGCTAGTTGTCAGATGCTTGTTGTTGCAGTTCTTTGAGGGCTTCTACAGCAGATTGATCACTAGGAGTCAACTACCTACGCTGACCTGAGTACAGGTACAGTGTAGGCTTGCAAGAATCAGCTTGGAACTAAGAGATGACTAGCCCATGAGCTATTACCTGATACGTACTTCCGGATGTTTCCCTAGTCTGGATTATTTACAAACTACCTGATTAGTAGTGCTTGCAGAAAGGACATTTTGGTAATGGTGAGCTAAGGGACTTATAACTTTACACGAAAGGATTATCTCCATGATTCGTGTTCCAGTATTAGACAAAAATAGTAAACCTCTGATGGCAACAAAAGCCAGTCGCGCGCGGCGTTGGCTAAAAGAAGGCAAAGCCAAGGTGGTTCATAATGGCCTGAATATTTTTTGTATCCAATTATTAGTAGAAGCATCTGGATGTGAGCAACAACCAATAGCTTTAGGAATAGACCCTGGCAAGAAATTCACTGGGGTGGGGATACAAACAACCAAGTTCACTTTGTTGATGGGGCATCTGGTTCTGCCGTTTTCAGATATCACTAAAAAAAAGGATGGAAGGCGATTATTAAGACGTGCCAGACGCGGTAGACGTATTAATCGCAAAGTTCCATTTAACCAACGTGCCCATCGTCAAAAAAGATTTGATAACCGCAAACAGAACAAGCTGCCTCCTAGTATTCGCGCGAATCAGGAACTAGAATTGCGAGTTACTAAAGAGTTAGTAAAAATATTCCCCATAACTCAAATCACCTACGAATACATCAAAGCAAAAGGCGACAAAGGTTTTAGCCCAGTGATGGTTGGACAAAAAGTGATGCTGCAATGGTTGTCAGAGATTGCGCCAATCAATACACAACTTGGATGGCAAACTTCAATACTCAGGCAGCAATTAGGGTTAACTAAAGACAAAAAAGATAAATCAAAACAAACTCCAGAAACTCATGCACATGATGCGATTGCATTAGCTTCTAGTAATTTTATGCAGTTTGAAAAGTTCCACACAGCTAGTAGTCGTGGACATCATTGGGTAGGATTCGTCAAAATCACACCTGCACCATTTCGTGTTATTGCACGTCCAAATTTGTTTCGTCGTCAACTTCATTTTGAAAACCCAGTCAAAAATATTCCTGGTAACAGAAAGCGCAAAGGCGGAACAATTACACCATTTGGATTACGTTCCGGTGATTTAGTGAAAGCTGAAAAGGCAGGTAAATCTTATATTGGCTGGATTGGGGGGTATACTCAAACAGAAAAAACTAAAAATGTTTCTGTATATGATCACAACTGGCGCAGAATTGGACAATTTAGTCCAGCAAAAGTTCAACTTATTAAACGGAGTATAAAGCTATGCGTAAAAGTCTAAGAGTTTGCTTGTTTTGTCGCTGTCCTCCTTCCTCTTCTTGCTACGCAAGAAAATGGTCGTAGGACGCAACAAAACAAGCCCACAATTCCTCCCGACACCGAATCAAAGATTTCGGCGTGGGACTCCTTGTGGGGTTAGTTGAATTTCAGGGCTTGCTGAAAATTTGTCCTGCAAAAATAACACATAACCCAACCGCACATAGACTGTAGCATCATTAGGTTCTTTTTGAATTACCCGTCGCCAAAGAACTTCTGTTTTGGTGTAGTTTTCTTCTTGTTGGGCAGTTTGTGCTTGTTCCACTAAATCTACAATCTGGGCGAAACTCATTTGCGGCATGATCACCAGAGATAAAGTCACAAGCAATGGCAATATTTTGCAGCTTTGCATAGAATTTCAGCTTAAAATAACTAAGTTAATTTTCAAACTCAGCTTAACCTCAGTATTTAAGTTTGTAATCAGCGAAACTTATTATACTGAGAAAATCTCCCAAAAATATGGCTACAAAAATTCCTGTCACAGTAATCACAGGCTTTTTAGGCAGTGGTAAAACTAGCTTAATTCGCCACCTTCTACAAAACAACCAAGGACGCCGCATAGCAGTTTTAGTCAACGAATTTGGCGAACTCGGTATTGATGGCGAATTGTTGAAATCCTGTCAAATCTGCCCCGAAGATGATGATAGCGAAAGTAATATTTTTGAGTTAACTAATGGCTGCTTGTGTTGCACAGTCCAAGAAGAATTTTTCCCCACAATGCAGCAGTTACTCAAGCGGCGAGACAGTATCGACTGTATATTAATTGAAACTTCTGGTTTAGCTTTACCAAAACCTTTGGTGAAAGCTTTTCGCTGGCAAGAAATCCGCGCTGGTGCGACTGTAGATGCAGTAATTACTGTAGTAGATTGTGCAGCAGTAGCCGAGGGAACATTTGCTAGTGATTTAGCAGCGATCGCAGCCCAACGGCTAGCAGATGATAGCTTAGAACATGAAACACCATTGCAAGAATTATTTGAAGACCAACTGGCTTGTGCAGACTTAGTGGTGTTGAGTAAAACTGATTTGGTTGATGGTGAAACCAAAGCCCAAGTTGAGGAATTGATAAAGCAAGAATTGCCCAGAGTGGTGAAAATTGTCGAGAGCGATCGCGGTACAATCGACCCATCCATACTATTAGGATTAAAAGCCGCTGTCGAAGACAACTTAGATAGTCGTCCTAGTCATCACGACAGTGAAGAAGAACACGACCATGATGAAGAAATTACTTCAACACACCTAATATTAGACCGTACCTTTGACCCCGAAAAACTGCAACAAGAACTGCAAAAACTGGTACACCAACAAGAAATATACCGGATCAAGGGCTTTGTCGCAGTCCCGAACAAATCAATGCGCTTAGTAATGCAAGGTGTGGGAACAAGATTTGATAAATTTTATGATCGTCCTTGGCAACCTCAAGAAGCTAGACAAACCCGCTTAGTTTTCATTGGACGTGATTTAAAATCAAGAGAAATAGAATCACAACTAATCGCTTTATAAATTACTCTGTAAAACTATGAATATCACTCAATTGTTTAATGTTGCAAATTTTTTCGTTTTACCCTTTTGGGCTTTGATGATTCTCCTGCCAAATTGGAAAGTGACACGGCGGGTAATGGAATCTTATTTACCTTTTGTAGTTTTGGCTGGGGCGTATTTGTATTTGTTCATTAGCAGCATTACACCAGAAAATGCCCAAGCTTTATCTAATCCTCAATTAGCTGATATTGCTCGATTTTTTTCCGATGAAAAAGCTGCTGCTACAGGTTGGATTCATTTTTTAGTAATGGATTTATTTGTCGGTCGCTGGATATATTTAGAAGGTCAAAAAACAGGTATTTGGACAATTCACTCTCTGAGTCTGTGTTTGTTTGCTGGCCCCTTGGGATTGGTTTCTCATATCTTAACTTACTGGATTTCTAAGGCATTTTTTCCCAATTCTCAGCAAAATCAAACTGCAACGGTTGCAGAATAAGCGTAATCAGCTAAAACACATGTAATTTAACGTCAGCTTCGATAAACCTCTCCCTAACCCCTCTCCGACGCGGAGAGGGGACAGGTTCATCAAACTCACATTAATTTATGAAGCTTTGGCATTTCTATAGTTAGCATCTAACCAGCAGCGTGGTAGAGTTTCGCCAGAAGGAAAAACAAGATTTTCTTTTTTAAAAGAATCAGGTTCTTGTTCTTCTTGACCTTCTTGGTCTTGTCCATGAACAGTATCAGTATTAGGGTCAAGTAATTCTTGAATGTCAATAATTTTTACTAACTCGTCAGAACCTTTGACTTGTAAAAGCATATAACTAGCCTCAATAAGTTTGCGTGAAAAATTTACACGAGTTTTACTATCAACTCGCCTGCTTGATTTACGGGCAATACTTACTTACCAGAATTTTCAACTAATTTCTTAAACCGCATGTATGCTTGTTCTGGTGTCAGCGGTTCAGATTCCTTTTCGCTAGGAATGTAGTATTGCCTGCTATCGGGAAAATAACGTACAACAAAACTAGGTATCAAACCCAAATTCAAAGCTTTTTTACCAAGTTTTTCTGCGGTTTCTGCAAGGGTGTATTCATCATGAAACTGATATGTAGTCATGTCCTTTACCTCCTAAAAGAGGGTTGCCCTGAAAGCAAACTAATGGACATTCAAAACGCAAAAGTTAAAATTCGCGTTGATATTTCTCTAAAATATCCACTAGGTTGACTTGGCATTGTAGAGGCAGTAAATCAAGTAAAGGCAGTTCTCGTCTGCCACCGCCAATTTTTATAGGTATGGATTGCAATACTTTTATGACTCTATCTTCACTTACAGCATTGGAAGTAATTAGGGGATAAAGTTGTTCAGCAACCACGCTATGGAGTTTGGCATCAGATAAATAAAGATGCCATTTAGCAATGTCTATATAAACATTTTCGCCAATTTCCGATGCTAGGGCTTCTAGTAGTTCTGTAGTGTTAGTCTTAGCCATAAAAATAACCCCTATATTAACAGAGAGCCAGAAACTCTCAAGTTACTAACATTATCGCTTAATTTATCAGACTCATACTACTGCCACAGGTTACAGTTGCCCTAGCTTGTGCAGTCCATCTTCAGGTGGATTTGGGCGGTGTTTGTGAGTAGTTAGCGATCGCAGCAATATAAATCAGATGTCCTAATAATACTACTAGCCAACTTGCAGTCAACCAGGGCAGCCATTCCCAGCTTGTTGCTTTGAGGTTATGGACAAACCACAACCCGGAATTGATCACGCCAGCAGCTGCTACATGTACAGCAAAATTCATCCGGTCATCTATTTTACGGAATTCTGGGTCTTTGCGATCGGGTTTACGAGGCCAACGAGGAGGCATAAATATTTGTTACAGAATTTAATACACTGCACTTATTCTAAGGTTTTTGGGGATGTAGTTGCTAGTAAAAGGGACTGGGGATTGGGGACTGGGGATTGGGGATTGGGGATTGGGGACTGGGGATTGGGGACTGGGGATTGGGCATTGGGCACTCGTACTCTCGCACTTGTACCGTGCGGAGGTTCCCTCCGTTGTAGCATCTGGCGTTCATCAGTCATCAATCTATCGAGTGACCTTTGAATTATCTTGAGTAAAAAATGTTTCATCTTCTTGATAGAGGGAACTAATGCATGGACTCGTGAAGATGTAAATAACCTTTAGAGGTGCATGAAAATGGCTAAGGCAAATCCAGTTGAAGTACAAAAACACTTGAAGGGTGTTGACTATCCTGCTGATAAGCAAGAATTGATTCAACATGCTAGACAGCAAAAAGCCGATCAAGATGTGATCTCATTATTAGAAAAATTGCCAGACAACCGACAGTATGAAAATCCAGCGGATCTCAACAAAGCTTTAGGCGAAATTGAGTAGGCTATGGTTCTGGCGGGGAATAATCTCCTGATTTCCCGCCAGTTTTACTGACTAAGCGAATCGATTCAATTTGAATCGACTTTTCTAAAGCTTTTGCCATATCATATAAAGTCAAAGCCGCAATAGAAACGGCGGTTAAAGCTTCCATTTCTACACCAGTTTCAGCTTTGGTTTTGACTGTGGCATAAATTTGATAACCAGGTAGTTCAAAATCTGGTGTGATCTCAACTGTAATTTTTTGCAAAGGCAACGGATGACATAGGGGAATCAAAGCAGCCGTTTGTTTAGCTGCCATAATTCCAGCTAACCTGGCAGTTGCTAAAACATCTCCTTTGGGAGTATTGCCAGCTTGAATCGCAGCTAAGGTTTCTGGCAACATCCGCACCTTAGCTGTGGCTACAGCCTGGCGCACAGTCGGCGCTTTGCCAGATACATCTACCATCTGTGCTTGTCCCTGGCCATCTAGATGGGTTAAGTTCGTAAAATTAGATGGAATATTCTCTTGCATTATTTTGCTAGGACATGTTATTATAGTTATCTGGAAAGGGCGTGTAGCTCAGTGGACTAGAGCACGTGGCTACGGACCACGGTGTCGGGGGTTCGAATCCCTCCTCGCCCGTTGATTAAAGTTAGGAGTTGTGAGTTAGGAGTGACTAGTACACTTCGGCGTAAATAAGCCAAGCATTAGATAGCCAACACTTTACCCTTATATGTCCACTTAAAAGGTTTAGCCATTGTTTGATTAAAGTAATCGATAAATTCGAGAATTCGGGTTTTGAGGTCATCCTGACTTTTGAAGCTAGCACGCTTGAGTAACTTGCGAACCAAAATACTGAACCAAATTTCAATTTGGTTGAGCCAAGAAGAATGTTTGGGTGTGTAATGGAAAACAATTCGGTGTGTTTGGTCACTCAAAAAAGCTGCACGGGATTTCATCGATTTCAGAATGCCACTTTTGCCCTTAATTCCAAGGTCAATGTTTAAATCTTCTTTTTGTGCAACAAAGCGAACTAATGATTCCGACTGGTGAGTATTAAGACAGTCCATAATCAAATGCCATTTGATTGCCTGAGGGTCGCTTTCAATAATTCGACGAATATGTTGGACAAAATCTTCTTCGGTTCTTGTGTTTCCACAATTTGGTTCAACAATTTGACCAGTGGCAATATCGAAACTAGCAATTAAGCTTTGTGTACCGTGACGAATATACTCAAACTCCCGTCTTTCAACCTTACCCGGTCGCATTGGTAAATCTTTTTCTAAACGCTCTGTAGCCTGAATCCCAGTCATTTCATCAATCGATATTGTACGCTCTCCGTTTTGATAACGTTCAATCGCACTGATGTATAAACCAGTAATATCTTCAACTTTTGCGTCAAATTCTTCATCAAGAGGGGGGGTTAACCAGTAGCGGCTCTGGTGGGGTTTAAGTTCTGCTTCTTCTAATAATCTTCCAACATGGCGGACAGATATGCTTTCAATGATACCTTGTTTCATGATTTCGTCCGCTAGTTCTCTTGATGTCCAATGACTTATTGATCGTCCATAGTCTTCGGGTGGTGAACATGCAAGGGCGAATAGTTCGATTACTTGCTCCATACTAAATTTTACTGGTGCGCCAATACGCTCTGAGTCTTGTAATCTCTGCAAAATAGACAACTCTTTATCGCTATTTTCCAACCATCGGTTTCGCCATAAACGAGCCATATCAAGACTTATATCTAATAATCGAGCAATTTCGCCATGATTTTTCCCCTCTGACGCTAGGAGAATTATTTTTGCACGTAGTACTATTTGTTGCGCCGTATTGTGTCGGTTGATCAACTGTTGGAGTTGTGAGCGATCGCTCTCGTTCAAATTTAATACTTTTGCAGCTAATCGTGCCACACCAGGTTCCCTTGTTTTCAGCCTAAACTGCTTTGACTCTACTTTCTTAGTTTCTCACAATAATGCTTGGTTTATTTCCGCCGTGCTGTACTAGTTACTCAACTCACAACTTATTTAACTATTGCGCCGTAAGTCCCCCAGTGAATTCTGTACTCGGAATCAGTGGCGGGATATAAGGCGGTTGATAAGGATTGCATCTAATATTGTTTTTTTGCACAGCAAAGACAAATATTAGATGTATGACGAATCAACAATTATTTTCTTTTAGTAGCTTACCATAAAATATACATCATGATAATATACACATATCAAGGAGGTGATATTAAGTGTTGCATAAGGCTTGCCCTGAGCGATGTCGAAGGGTTATACAAGTTCGTTTATATCCAACAAAAGAGCAGCAAATACACCTGGTTCAAGCTTTTGGTTGCGCTCGTTGGTGGTGGAATTATGCCTTAAATAAGTCAATTGAGACTTACAAAGAAACGGGCAAAGGACTTAGCCGTGCAGCACTCAACGCACTTCTTCCATTGCTCAAAAAAGCTGAAGATACTGCTTGGTTGGCTGATTGTTATAGTCAAGTTTTGCAAGCTACTACACTAAATCTAACTACGGCGTATAAGAACTTTTTTGAGAAACGTGCTGGATTTCCTAAGTTCAAATCCAAGCATGGTAAACAGTCAATTCAGTATCCTCAAAATGTCAAAATTGTAGATGGTGAGTCCAGTCCTGAAGGAGGGTCTCCCTCCGTAGGGAACTGGCGAACCCGTAAGGGCAATGTCAAATTTCCCGGTAATATTGGGGTAGTTAAAGCCAAAATACACAGACAAATTGAGGGGAAAATCAAGACTGTTACTGTGAGCAAAACGCCTTCCGGTAAATACCTTGCGTCCATCCTGACTGAAGTAGAGGGTGAGAATCCTGTTATTTTAGAAGGTAAAATTTATGGCATTGACTTAGGACTAAAACATTTTGCTGTCGTAACCGATGGCGAGAAAGTTTCTAAATACGATAACCCTAAACACCTTGCCAAACATGAAAAAAACCTCAAACGGAAGCAGAAAAATTTAGCACGTAAAGTCAAAGGAAGCAAGTCAAGAAATAGATATAGAAAAGTTGTTGCCAAGGTGTACGAGCGAGTTAGTAATTCGCGGCAGGATTTTTTACACAAACTTAGCCACAAGTTAGTCAGCGATAGCCAAGCTGTCATAGTAGAAAATCTTCATCTTCTAGGCATGGTGCAGAATCATAAATTGGCAAAAGCAATATCTGATGTGGGTTGGGGAACATTTACTAACTTTTTAGCCTATAAGCTAGAACGCAAAGGTGGAAAGTTGATTGAGATTGACAGGTGGTTCCCCAGTTCAAAACTCTGTTCTAATTGTTTTTATCAAATAGGTGAGATGCCATTAGATGTTCGTGAATGGACTTGTCCTCATTGCAATACTCATCATGATCGGGATGCGAACGCCGCAATAAACATAAGAACAGAGGGTATCAGAATCATAAAGGCGGAAGGTTCAACCGTCTCTGCTGTAGGAGGGGAGGTAAGTCCTACTCTTGGACGAAAGTCTAAGTTTAGGCACTCCCTTATGATTACAGAAGCCCAAACTGTACTTGGTACTCCAAGTCAGTGTGGGTAGTTCACTGAGTAAGCATCTTCACCTCGACCAAAGGCAAAACGCAGGGAGTCGGCTAGATTCTTGTTGCACTGGGTGAGAAAAATAATCAGTCCCAGGATACTTAAACAGGTGCTATAAGCAAACATGTTGGAGTAGCCGACTTTTTCGGCAACAAAACCCAAAACTGGAGCTGCGATCGCTAGCCCAAAATCAAATCCAGCGATGCATATAGCAAAAATTTGTCCCCGTTCTTCTGGTAACGAACGATCTGCCATCAAAGTGGTAATCATAGAAATTAATGTACCACCGCCAAACCCTTCAGTGATTCCAGCCAGCAAGAACATGTTACTACTTTTGGCTTGCCATAACAGCAGCGTGGTTACAGTATAAGCAACTATACCGAAAGTGATAAACAAACCACGGCCGAAGCGATCGCTAGCTCGACCCATAAATATTCTCCCAGTAAAACTAGCGATCGCGGAAAACGTAAAAAACAAGCCAGCATTGAAATCTACCCCAGTTTCTTTAATAAATAACGGCAAAAAGGTATGCACACCACCAAGTGCCAAACCAGCTGCCAACATGACGGTTGCGGGGACTCTCATCCGTGGACTAATCAAAATTTGCCAGAAATTGGTATTTTTTTTCTGGGCTGACGATTGTCTGTGGACTCGGGGATTAATAATTTGTATAGATGCCAACACCCCAACAAAAGCTAATTCTGCGGCTAACAAAAATAAGACTCCATAACCAGTTGTAGGTTGTAAATAGCCTCCCAAGGCAGGGGAAAGTGCAAAACCAATGGGAGCTGCTAAGCTCATATAACTAATAATTTCACCACGATGCTTAATCGGTGCTAAATCGGCTACCAAAGCAGTGAATCCAGTTGTAAAAGCAGCCATACTAATGCCATGAAACACACGCACCAGCATCAACAGTGGAATCGACGTGAATGCCAAATAGCCAAAGGGTGCGATCGCGGCTACAATTGTGCCAATTAACAACAGCAGTTTGCGGCTATGTTGATCTGCTAGCCGTCCCAGCATGGGACGAAACAGCAACAGTCCGATGGCGAAACCACCGATTGCAATCCCAATTTCTTGTTTACTTGCACCCAATTCCTGGATATACAGCGGTAGAGTTGGCAATAACAAACCCAAACTCGACCAGAAAACTAAACCTGTCGTAAATAACATCAACAGGTTGAGCCGCAAAGAAGCATCAAAGGTATCAAAAGTTTTCAAGGTAGATGCTGTTTAATGGGTTTTTGTCAATAGTCAATAGTCAATAGTCCATAGTCAAAAGTAATTACCGTTGACCGTTGACCGTTGACTGTTGACTAATATTGTTACCTTAGTTAACATTTTTTGCTACCACCTCCCGCACGCGATAGATGGGGCGACCTTGGGATTCATGGTAAGTACGCATCAGTAACTCTGCCAAAAGACCAAAGCAAAACAGTTGCACTCCCGTCACTAGCAACAGCACTGCCAAAATCAGCAAAGGACGATTGCCAATATCCTCATGCCAAATTAATTTCACAAAAGTTAGGTAAATACCAATCAGCGTCCCCGCCACCATTGAACTGAAGCCCAACAGCCCAAAAACATGCATTGGGCGTGTGAGGAACTTTTTCATAAATAAAATGGTTAGCAAATCCATCAATACGCGGAATGTCCGTGACAAACCATACTTACTCTTACCAAAGCGACGCGCGTGATGTCGCACAGGTAATTCTGTAATTCTTGCACCTTCGATGTAAGCTAAAGCAGGTAAAAATCTGTGTAATTCCCCGTAGAGATTCATATCTGCCACGAGTTCCGCACGATAGGCTTTCAACGAACAGCCATAGTCATGAATATACACGCTAGTAGTACGGCGAATTAGCCAGTTAGCAATTTTAGAAGGAAGTAACCGATTTACCGCTCCATCTTGACGTTTTTGCCGCCAACCACTCACCAAATCGTAACCTTCTTCTAACTTTGCCAACAACATCGGGATATCAGCAGGATCATTCTGGAGGTCAGCATCTAAAGTAACGATCGCTTTGCCCAAGGCATAATTAAAACCAGCCGCCATGGCCGCAGTTTGCCCGTAATTGCGACGCAAAATCACCGCTTTTAAATCATTGCGGATTTGGGCTTGGGCTTTGAGAAATTCCGCAGAACCATCTGTGGAACCATCATCCACACAAATAATTTCATAACTCAATTCAACCTTAGCTAAACTAGATGCGATCGCCTCTAATAAAAGCGGTAAACTTTCCACTTCATCGCGCACCGGCACCACCACCGAAACATCTGGAACAATTGCTAAAATCGTCCCATTTTCTTGAGCAATTCTTCCAGAAAACCCACTCCTCATATCCTTTTGCGTCCTCAGCGTCTTGACCGAAGTTCTGAGGGGCGGCGGAAGCCGCCCCTCAGACTTCTCTGTGTGGTTCGTAACTCTTAATAACTCTGCCAGCACCTCGTAGCTGCTGATAGTATGACTGACTGACTGCATCTCCCTGTTCCGAAAGAAGATCAATCCCAATACCATTTCGTCCTTGGGCTTGCCCGGAACTATGGATATAATAGCCATCTGCCAAATAAAGACCCACATGGGTGGCTTTTTCAGGAGTACCAAAAAAGACCAGATCCCCAGCTTCTAATTCAGCAATGGTAATTGCCTGAGTAAAACCCTCCTGCTGATAGGCATCTCTAGGTAGCCAAACACCCACCGAGGCAAATGCTGCTTGCATCAAGCCAGAACAGTCATAATTTGGCCCTACTGTACCCCCCCAAAGGTAATAATTTGACTGTTGCATCGCTTTTTGGGTGAAAGAGATCACCTCTGGTAGCAGTTTCTTAATATCAAATTTAGAAAATGATTTGGCTTGATAAAGTACAGTAGCAGGTTGTAGTAAACCTAAATCAGCAAGGGATAGCCACCCTGGATAGTCATCCTCACATAAACACACCTCAACTGCTGAATCCTGATGAAATGATATTACCTGTAAATGTCGCCCAGCAGCGGCTTGAGTTGCCAAGCGGGTACATTCAGGAGAATCATATAAATTCAGGTCAGCCAGACAATGGTATTCTCCCAATTGCGGATTTGGGATTTGAGATTTGGGATCACAAAGCATTATTTTAGGTCAATAGCTAACAATGGTTTTCTTTAAAAAAGACGAACAACTCGAAAATCTTGGTAATGGCATTTTAGAGGCCACTTGGGCAGCATTTCCCACCTTAGCTCGTAATCAAATTGCCCTGACTTGGATTGTTTACGATCCACCAGTACCAGTCAATACTGGCGGCGCACTGACTCCGGACGCTTTTTGGAATCACCCAGTCCGTGGTTTTAATTATCGCGGTGTTGAGCGGATTTACCCCGCCAGTGTAGTCAAGCTATTTTACTTAGTGGCAGTCAACGAATGGCTAGAGAAAGGCATGAGCCAAACTTCCAAGGAGTTAGAGCGAGCCTTGCGCGATATGATTGTTGATTCTAGCAATGATGCTACCAGCTTAATTGTAGATATTCTCAGCGGTACTACATCAGGGCCGGAGTTACCTGTAGGGCCATTTGAAACCTGGAAGTATCAGCGTCATATTGTCAACCGCTATTACCAATCATTAGGCTGGGAAGAAATCCAGACAATTAACGTTTGTCAAAAAACTTGGGGTGATGGCCCCTATGGAAGAGAGCGGGCGTTTTATGGGGAGATGTTAGAAAATCGCAATATGCTGACGACAAACGCGATCGCTCGCTTACTACATAGCATAATCGGTGGGGTAGCGGTTGAGAGCGGGCGATCGCAAGCAATGATGGCTTTGCTCAAACGTAGTCTCAATCCTGACGATTTGCCAAAAGATGTAGAGGAAGACCAAATCACAGGTTTTTTAGGTGGTGGACTCACCCCAGATGCTCAAATTTGGTCAAAAGCAGGTTGGACAAGTCAAGTTCGCCACGACGCAGCGTATATTGAATTACCAGAACAGCGTCCTTACCTGTTGGTGGTATTTACTGAAGGCAAAGCACAAGCCCAAAACCGCGCTATTTTGCCCTTTGTCTCGAAGTTAGTTACCGAAGCAATTGCGAGTCTGTGAGCAGCCTTTGCTACGTAGTGGATATACTAAAGTGGAATTAGGGGAGAACGAGAATAATTTTGCATATGGAGTTGTTCTCCTCTGTTACTTTCCTTTGAGATATATATATTTTCTAATTGTTGAAAGCCATAATAGCTGTAGATATCATAGTAATCAGCTGAGCAATTTTTTGATTACCTCTTCGATACAATAGTGGCTTTGGTCTCAAGCAAAAAAAACAAACAAAGGGTGTAATACTATTTCACTCAATTACTGATACAAATCCATCAGTAGAGACGTTCCGCCGGAACGTCTCTACTGCACCCCTGCTCAAGATCTGCTTATTTGTATCAACATTAAAGTAAAACAGTGTAACCCAGTTCATTTTTGTCACTCTTCAAACTCAGAGCATCTGATTTAATGGATTGACACGGTATCTTTAGTAATTCTGTCCACCTATGGATGTAATAATCAATTTTCTGGGTTAAAGTTTGAATATTGCCCAAATTCGTTGAATCAAAAGCACAGAATATATATTGTGGCAATGTTCTGTTAGGAGTGAATGTGAATACTATTTTTCTTCGTAAAGGTGTTTTATTGCCAAGTTTAGCTGTTGTTGCAGTTCTGGGTAGTGGTTTATCTGTTGCTGCTCAGACAGTGGACAATATCAGCAGTGAGCAGGTAACTGAGCCTTCCGCAACTGTATTGTCTCCCAACCAGTCGAATGCTGAACTAGAGGCCCCAAGTGAAAACTTCTCCACTGAAACAACTGCCAATTCGACTTTCTCAGTTGAGAATCAAGCAACAGAATCTGATGCTACCACAGCAGAAACTGCTAGTCGAACATTTACGCCTGTTCCTGGAACAGTAGCAACTTCATCATCTGCACTGATACCTAAGTATGCAGAACCGACTTCAGAAACTTCTCAAACGTCGGCTCCCAAGGTGGCACAATCGGATATTGATGTCGGCAGACCTACCCGTGGTGGCAATAGCTATATTGGTGTTGCTGGTAACATTGGTTTAGATGGTGGTCAATCATCCTTGGGTGATGGCAACTTTGCAGCTGTTAGCAAAATTGGGCTAACAAATACCTTCTCATTTAGACTGTCAGCGGTGTTTGGGGACAATACGACAATTCTGCTTCCCCTATCATACGACTTTTCCTTCCAGCAAGCAGATCCATTTAGTGAACCTTTAGCGATCGCCCCTTACATCGGAGCTGGTGCAGCTATTTCTACCGGCGATGACTCGCAAGTTGGCTTTTTATTATCTGGTGGTATCGATGTACCTCTAACTTCGCAATTTACGGCAACAGCTGCTGTCAACGCTGCATTTTTCGATGAAACTGATTTAGGTTTGTTGATAGGAGTTGGTTATAACTTCCGTGGTTTTGGCTTTTAGAAGTTAAAAGTTGGGAGTTATATCATGTCCGGCTGATTACTTATTAAACCCTAAGAACCCCACCCCCACCAAAGCTACGCTTTGTTTCCCCTCCCCGTCAACGGGGAGGGGTTAGGGGTGGGGTGCAATGACTGTGGAAATCATAACTAATTAACCAGACATGATATTATCCCTCTCCTAACTCCTAACTCTTAGTTGGAGTCACTTTGTCAATGGCTTTAATTTTGCCATCTGCTTCTACTGTCCAAACATCATAGACACCAAGGACATCACCGTTAGCATCAACATCTACGTTACCGCTAGCTCCTTGGTAGTTAATCTTTTTACCTTCTTTGAGTAACTTCAAGCCTTCACAGACATCGGTAACTTCTGTACCGGGGCCAGCAGAAACCTCGCGGATTTTGCTTGATATACCAACACCTGTGTTTTCCTTAGCAGATTGGGCCGCCAAAACTAATAAAGCCGCAGCATCCCAAGCTTGGGGAGCATATTCCCCAGGAGAACTACCATTTTTCTTCTCTTTCCACAACTTATTGAAAGCTTCTAATGCTTTACCATCGGAACCAGGCACTGTACCAAGCGCTCCAGTTAAGATATATTTGCCGTCAGGGCCTTTACCAACTTGTTCGGGGAAGGTAGGTGATTTCACGCCATCTGTCAGGAGAATTTGTACTCCGTTGGTTAAACCTTGTTGATAAGCAGTTTTGAGGAGCAGACTACCTGTTTCGGCATAAAGGACAGCAACTACTGCATCTGGCTTACCAGCAAAAGCAGCAGCAGCTTCGGTGTCAAATGTTTGGGCTTTGGGGTCGTAGCGGACTGGGTTGTTTTTATTAACTACTGTACCGCCCAATTTTTCAAAGGTTTCTACAAATGCTTTTTCAAAGCCAACACCATAATCGTTGTTAATTACAACTGTGGAAACCCGCTTGAAACCTTTTTTATTAGCTAGTTGGGCTAAGGCTAGAGCTTGGTAGGTATCAGGGGGAGCTGTACGCGCCCAAAAGCCTTTAAAGTCTCCTTTTTTCGCCTTTTCGGTAAAGATGGGACTGGTACTACCAGGCGAAACCTGCATGACTTTGTTAGGTACGGCAACTGATACAGCAGCAGTGGAGACGCTACTAGCAAATGAGCCAACTACACCAGCAACTTTATCTAGAGTTGCCAGTTTGGTCATCCCGGCGGCACCAGCTTTAGGATCGGTTTGGTCGTCTACTTGCACTAAAGTTACTGGTTTACCATTTACTCCACCACAAGCGTTAACGGTATCGACGAGTAAAGGAATCGAACCTATCATCTGCTGTCCAATGGAGGCTAAATCTCCAGTGGTTGGTAGTAGAGTACCAATTTTTAGCCCATCGGCACTACTAGTTGTGGACGTTGTGTTTGCTGCTGGGGTGGCGTTACCGCCAGGGGTACTGACACTATTAGAACCGCCGGAATTTTCACAAGCTGCCAACAGAAAACCAGATGCTATGGTAGTTAAACTCAAGGCTAGGGCAGCACTAATTTTTCGCATACGTTACTCTCACTCCTCAGATATATGGGAGCCTGAAAGTAAGATTTAGACTAAATTTTCAGGTTAGTTCAATCTTAACAAGACTCCAAAGGATAAATGATAGCATCCTCCTGAAGGTGTAAAAGTATTTACCCTTACATTAGTACTTTTGATGAATTTTTAAGTCTACAAAACGGAGAGGGAGGGATTCGAACCCTCGGTACGGAGTTGCCTGCCGTACAACAGATTAGCAATCTGCCGCTTTCGACCACTCAGCCACCTCTCCATCGGTCACGAATAAATATGTTAGCAGATTTTTTCAGGAAAGTAAATAGTTAATTGTCAGTTGTCAGTTGTCAGTTGTTAGTTGTTTGTGAGTTAACTCTGACCACTGACCACTGACCACTGACCACTGACCTAATTACAGTACTTGCGATCGCATCCAAGCCAGTGGTAAAGAACGTAACTTTTGCCATTGGGGCACGTAGGCACGTTGAGTAAACGCATTATAATCGTTGCGCTCAATTATTCTTAAAATTCCGCTGTAATGGGTAAGGGCTGCCCACACAGGCCAGCGAGCATCAGAAGAGAGGTAAGAGATTCCCTTTTCTGCTTTGGTATAAAATTGTCGTGCCCGTGCTATTTGGAAGCGCATCAAAGACCGCCAGCGCTCATCGACTACACCTTTAAATAAATCTTCCTCTGTGTAGTTAAATCTTGCCAAATCTTCTAGAGGAATATAAATTCGCCCACGTCGTGCATCTTCTCCCACATCCCGCAGGATGTTGGTTAGTTGCTTGGCAATTCCCAAGGCAATTTCTTCTTCTATGGGAACATAGGGCTGTTGTTCACGGTTCCACGGAGCTGTATTTCTGGTGTTATCCAACCCCATAACTGCCGTTGACATTAAGCCTACGGTACCAGCGACGCGGTAACAGTAGAGGTATAAGTCCTCGAAAGTTTCATAGCGACTGCGGTACAAGTCCATACGCTGTCCGGCAATCATATCCCGAAAGGGCTGAATGTCCATTGGAAAGCGTTGGACAGTATCCGCCAACGCTACATCTAAATTATCTGCTGGGTGTCCAGCAAAAATTGATTCCAGCTGCTGTTCCCATAGATCTAGGGTTTCTGGTGTTGTCATGGCAGATGCAGGGCCATCCACTAGTTCATCTGTACGGCGACACCAAGCATAAATTGCCCAAATAGCGGGACGTTTTTCCTTGCTCAGGAGCAAGGTACTGAGGTAAAACGTCGTGGAATACTTGGCTATGAGGTGACGACATAGGTTGTAGGACTCGTCTACTGAGACCAGCGTTTTCATGCGCGGGGGGGAATCAGACAGTTGCAGCATTCGTTGCAGGCGGTCGGGTTAGCGTTGGCAGGTGGGAAGGATTCGTCACCGGGTTGGCTTCAGCGATCGCCTGCGCTGTTAGCTTACCAGAAAGTACGGCACCTTCCATACTGGCTAAGTAACGTTGCATGGTGTAATCGCCAGTTAGGTAAAAATTGGCAATGGGGGTTACTTGCGACGGACGGTATGCTTGACGACCTGGAGTCGCTTTGTACACTGAACGTGGCGTTTTCACCACATGATATTTCAACAATTTTGCTGGATTTTCTCCTCCAAAGTGGTCGGGGAAGAGTTTTTCTAATTCAGCAATTGTTGCGTTGACAATTTCCTCGTCAGATTTGGCGATCCAATCTTTAGCTGGTGCTAAAACTAATTCCAGCATCGAGCGATCGGGATTAGCATACTCACGGCAAGCATTGCTCATATCAGCATAAACGCTGAGGAGGGGCGATCGCGAAAATAATAGGTGATCAATTTCTGTGAGTTTGCGATCAAACCACAAATGCAAGTTAATCACTGGTACGCCTTCCAAGCCTTCTAGCTTTTGGAAGAATTCTATCTGTTGCCAAGGTTCCGGGAGTATGACTTTCAGTGGATCAACTGGCATGGCAGATACATACAAGTCAGCCGTGAAGACTTGATCTTCTGCCCCATTTAACCCACGCAGCAGGAATCCTTTGACTGTGCCATCAGGATTCAGCAAAATCTCTTTCAAGGGAGCATTCAGCCGTACTTCCCCACCTCGTTCGGTAATGTAATCTACTAAAGGTTGACACAATCGTTCTGTTGGAGAACCATCCAAAAACGCCATTTTCGAGCCGTTTTTTTCCTGGAGAAAGCGATTGAGGGCTGTTAGCAGGATGGTAGCAGAAATTTCATCGGGGCCGATGAAGTTCAGTGATTTGCTCATGGCAATAAAAACTTCTTTATTGACCCGTTCCGGAATATTGTGCTTACGCAGCCACTCTGTCCAGGAGTATTTGTCCATGTCTTCGACGTATTTTTGCCCCTGAATCATCGCCGGAATCAGTCCTAACCCAAATTTAATTTTTTCGGGCCAGGTCAGCATGTCATTATTTCGCAGAATTGCCACTATACCATTTAAGGGTGCTGGCAAATCCGGAAAATCAAAGCGGCTGTAAGTACCTGGTGCATTGGGCTGGTTGAAGATCATTGTGTGTTCTTTCCACTGCAATCGGTCTTCAATATCCAGTTCTTTGAATAGCTGCAACATGTTGGGATATGCCCCAAAGAAAATGTGCAGACCTGTTTCGTACCAGTCTCCATCAGAGTCTTTCCACGCCGCCACTTTGCCACCCAGTACGTCCCGGCGTTCCAAGACAATGGGAGTGTGACCTGCGTCTGTGAGATATTTCGCGCAGGAAAGTCCTGCTAGGCCAGCACCCGCGATCGCTACTCGCATTTAAACCTACTGTTCTTCAATATTTCTTAATCGTTTTGCCGTTCTCATTATACGTTGCAATCTGTTACATTTGGCAGCCCTTGTGCGATCGCTTTCCCAAAAAACTGATTTCAAAGGAATTTTACTTACATCCACCTACAATATCAGCCTACTAGCAGCATTGCTGATTCAAGTTATAGAAAATCCATATATAGGACTCATATTTGATTTTTGAACAAAACTCAGTACACCTTTATTCCTTCTTCCCAGTCCCCAGTCCCCAGTCCCCAGTCCCTTACCTCTACGAGTGATTCAGAAATCAAATCGGATTGCTATAGTAATTTTATATACGTTATTTTGACGGTATCACTTGCCAGTAAGTAGATACATGTCTAAATAGATAAGTTTGTGAATTATAAAATTTTATGTTTTTCCAACTTCATGTAGTTGTAAATATTAATTTCTATCCGACTTTTATTTCATTTTTGAAATACATTTAGGTGGGCTTTGCCTACCTTCCTGAAAATTTTTCATATATCAAACCAGATTTGTCTTTAAATCTGATGTGATTGTTAATTATATCCCATATTTATTTAGATAATTGTGGTTATAGTTGTGATAATTGCTATTTCCAGAAAAACTCTATCTTCATTACAAAACAAGGAATAATTATTACCTTTTTGATAAGATAAACTACGGAATACATCTTAATAGAGAAGTTTCTCTAAGATCATGTTGCATATTATAGTCTGTTGTAGCGAATTCTATTTGTAGAATTAAGCGGTCTTTATGAGTAGGAGGTATGCCTTTATGGAAACAAAGTGGATCTTCTACAAATCCAAAACCAGCTTTACCCAAAATCTTCACTAAAGAATCCATACCATAATAATCAATTATATCTTTGTCTGTTTCTCTTTTCCGTAGACAAAGATGTGACAACTTTTTTTTATTATGGCTACCACGAACACAGACATGGGGGCCAGTCTTTTCATCTACATCGGTCAAATAAAAGAAAAATTTTACAAAGCGGTAATCATCCAAATCATAGTGGAAAAATTGAGCAGCTTGGCTTTGTTCTCTATATGTTGTTTCCCCGACAAAACTCCACCACAAATGATTACCTTGGTGTATTGGTTGAGCGCCTAAATATCTAGCAGCTATTGCTAATAACTTTGGATCATTTTGTAGCTTTTTAATGGCTGGACATAGCAAAGCTGTGTTGAAATAGTTACCTGTAATAAAATGCTTGTTTATTTTTTTCTCTGCTTGCTGTTTTTGATGATAATAAAAACCTAAATCTGATTTACGATTTCCATAACAAGCTGTTGATTTGGCAAATTCAATGATTTCTTGAATCATCTCTGGAGGAAGGTTAAGACCTAAATATAAACCTTCAGCTTTTAATTTATTAACAATTGTATCTACATTAATATCTTCAAAACAAGAATTATTTTCATTTATCAATGTTAAATATGATTGAGATGAGCGTTTTAAGAAAAATAACATTATGACTCGCCCAATCTGAAATCGAGCAACTTTACGCATCAAAAGCCATCTCGGATTTTGAGTTAATCCCTTGTAATTTTCATATAAATTTTCATAAATTTTTGTAAAGAGGTTCTCCAGGCTGTTATTTAACAAATTAATAGACATAAGCTTTCTGAAATAAAAACAGCAATAAGCTATGGCACAAATATTTTTGTGGATTAATAAGTCGGCATTTATTTAAGTAATAATACGTAAATAGCAATAATAAAATATTAGCGGATAATGGTCAATTACGCTACAAAATCATAGTTAGTTTATTATTTCTTTGTATAAAAAAGTTATTTTGTCAAGAGTTACTGGAAAATGAGGCAAAATAGGGCTTCTAAGTTTGACAAAATGAGATTAATTCTCAGAAAAATGAGAATTAAGAAGAGACTCCTTTTAGGACTTACGCAAAACTACATGCTCTCTGCAACAATTCATGTATACGCAAAGCGGTGAGCCAGCGCTTAAGGAGCGAATTTAGGGATTAGATACTGTTTTGACAGTGAATAATTATCAGTTACATTTCTTTATAAAATGCTGCTTCAGGGTGTAGAATCGGGGCTAATATCCTTAAGGTTGAAAATTATAGTTGTTTGCTACACAACCGTAGGTAAAGCATTATGGCAGCATCACATAAGTTACAGCGCTTTGGACACCACTTAATTATAGGTATTTCTGGTACTACATTAAGCGATGATGATAAACGTGCAATCAGCGAATTAAAACCTGTTGGCGTGATATTTTTCGCTAAAAACTTTCTTGATGGCACCCCCTATGAGGTTTGGTTAGAAAGCTTCCAGCAGCTAAACCAGCAGATACGACAATACACTGAACGTGACTTGATGTTCATAACTTTAGATCATGAAGGAGGGCGTGTTGTTCGCACACCGTTACCAATCACACGATTTCCTTATGCTTTGTTGTGGCGATCGCACTCGCGTGAGGTAGCAAAAGCAACAGCCTTAGAACTAAAATCACTGGGGATAAATTTATCCTGGGCACCTGTTGCAGATATTTTTTCCCATCCCCAAAACCCAGTGATTGGGCCTCGCGCCTTTGGTAGCACTCCCGAAACTGCTGCACAAGGTGCGCTTGAATACTACTTGGGGCTGCAAGAATCCGGAATTTTGGGATGCGCCAAGCACTTTCCCGGACATGGAGACACAAGCCAAGACTCTCACATCGAGTTACCGTCATTGAATCTGACTTTAGAAGATTTGCGAATTCGGGAACTGATACCTTTCAAAACTTTAATTGAAGCGCAGATTCCTTTAATTATGACAGCTCACATCTTGTTTCCCAAGATAGATCCTGATGTGCCGGCGACACTTTCCCAAGCTATCCTCAAAAACATACTCCGCCAAGAACTTGGCTTTGAGGGAGTGGTTGTGTCTGATGACTTAGATATGAAAGCTGTCTCAGACATGTTTACTCAAAGTGGTACTGTAGCGCGGGCATTTCAAGCTGGTTGCGATTTATTTATTGTCTCACGCAACATCAATTCATCAACTTTGGAACGTACCTATGATATGGCTGAAGATTTTTTAGATTCCTTAGAGAAAGGTAGCCTTGATGAATCTGTAGTGGAAGCGGCGAAAAATAGAATCGAGAAATTACTGGCGCTGACACCGCAATATTCAGTGCATACTCTTGACAAGGATACATTGTTGCGACATGCAGAACTAGCGATCGCTTGTACTTTTAAGTAATTGTAGGCGGTTGGGGTGCGATCGCAACTGCCACAACGCTAAACATTAACAGCGATGTGGAAGCCATTGCTAACATTCGGTAAAAAGTTTCAAATTACAGAAAGTCTACCGCGATTGGGGGAGAGCGTGGCGTAAAGAGTGGCCTTTTCAAGCAAGAAATTCTTTCCATTCAAACAGACACTGACAGCATCAATGGTCAGTAACCCAGTAAGGCTTAATAGTTGCAGCTCCCCATCAGCGGGAGCCGACACCTGACTACTAGTTATGTGCCAAACATGATCGTCGGCATACACTCATTAACCCGCGATCGCAAGAACGGAGGTGAGCGCAATACATAGATGTTAATCAATGCTCATCTATTAATAATGATAAAATAATTTATGGAATAGATCATTTTTAAGAAAGCCCTGTAAGAAATGAAATTGATTGACTCGCCCAAAAGCGCCATTGATAAGGATTATGAACAGGAGCAACTGTTCAACTTCCTTGCTCGGTCGCGGCTAATTTTTGAAATACAGTATTTTTTATACTGAAATTTATAAATAAATACGAGGGTGTTGACACCCTGTAGATTAATGTGTATCTTCAAAGTATATACGTCAGACATATAACAGCATTTTGCTTTGACTAAGAAGGCTGAAGCCTAAACGTATAAGTTTTCACGAAATTATTTTGGAGCTAACTATGACAGCTGTTGTTGCTAAATGGGGAAATAGTTTAGCTATCAGGATTCCAAAATCGGTAGCTGAACAAGCACACGTAACTGAGGGCATCGGTATAGATTTTTCCGTAGAAGGAAACAGCATTATTATCACGCCACAAAAAAGAAGAAAATATACTCTTGATGAGTTATTGGAAGGGATGACTCCTGAGAATTTTCATTCTGAATTTCAAACTGGCAATGCTGTGGGGAATGAAGATTGGTAGTTAAACCATATTTTCCTGAAAGAGGAGATATTATCAAGTTAGAATTTGGAGCAGAGAAACAGTTTACTGTTGATTCAATTCAGCGTGCATTTGCCCTTCACAAAGCTGGAATGTCATTTGAAGACATTGCTGTAACGCTGAATAATGAGCTTCAACAACAAGGACGCGAACAACAGGGCGGTAGCCCTGTTCTCGTTATATCTCCAATTAAATACAATCAAATGTCTTCTCTAGTTTTGGCGTGTCCCATAACTAGTAAATCAAAAGGACTTAAATTTGAAGTTACGCTTACTGAAGACATGAAAACAGAAGGAGTTGTACTAGCTGATCAAATTAAAACACTTGACTGGAAAGCTAGAAAAGTAAAATTTGTTGAAACTGTTTCAACAGATTTAATAGAAGAAGTGCAAGCAAAGTTAGAAACGTTAATTTTCTAAATTAGCTTTTGTATAATATTTTAATAGCAAACTAATAACATATTGTTAATTATCTCATTTCTCCCCCAGCCTTTACCTCGCAAGAACAGTGAACAGTTGAGCCTATCAAAACCTTTATCTATAGTGATTTTCAGCTAAATTATAAAATCCCATTCTTACTTTTTGATTACTTGTGCTGATTTCCATAAGAAAAGGCCTCATGAAATCTTTGAGGCTATTAATTAGTATCTATGTCACTACTCAAGTGCGGAAACTTCTATTACCCTGTCTATACTTAGCAACTTATTTAGACTTGCATTTTTCAGTAAGTGTTTCAAAGTGAAGATAAACTAAGTATATGAGCATTCCTTAAATCATCATCTACTGGACTATGCCCAGCCTCGCAACTTTTTGTGTACCTGTGCTAAATACCACATATAATCATCAATTTTATAATTATCAGCAGCCTTAACTATGTATTCTCGAGCTAAATCAAGATTATTCTCGGCTTCGTAATACAATCCTAGGTAAAGATGGCTGTAAAAATTACCGCGATCGCCTTCTGACTGACCAACAGTTAAAACATCATCTGGTGTACAATTTCCGGCATATAAATTGTAGACAGTTTGCATGATGCGTCGGGGGTCATTTTTTACAGTTAATAAGGAATTGCGTGCTTCTTTAACACCCAGCACACGCGCCATGCAGAGATATCGCCATACTGTCTCTTCCACATCTTGGGCGTTAACAGTCAAATCTATTTCAAACTGTTGAGCGCCTTCAGTAAATCTTTCTGCATAGTAGTAAGATAAACCACGCTGCCATAAGTAAGGTTTAAGTTGGTTATCTAACTGCTCTGCCATGTCAAAATCTTGAATAGATGCATCAATCTTTGCCATCTGAAAGTTAACCATACCGCGTCTAATGTAAGCATTAGGATTTGTTGGTTGATTGCGGATGATTTTGTCCCAGTGCTGGAGTTGACTTTCCAGGGAATTTAAAGAAAACATGAGTTTGTCAGTGGGTTAGCTCAGTTGTGACTTGGAATAAAATCTTGCCAATAGTTTATGGAGTAGGCTCATTTAGGTTACAACAAAAAGCGATCGCATTAACTACTTATGTGGTCGTTCTTTGTCATTAGTCATTTGTATTTACAATTGGACTTTGGACTAATGACAGTCGTAAACCAGATAATTTGCAATTTGGACACACATTAGCTTAGTCTGACAATTAGAAATTAGCAGAATTACCAATGAGCGATCGCTGGACACTGACAGGAAAGAAAGCACTGGTGACAGGCGCTACCAAAGGCATTGGACTAGCTATTGCCAATGAATTCTTATCTCTTGGTGCAGAAGTCACTATTGTGGCACGAAATTCTCAGGATATTGATCAACAACTAACTATCTGGCAAAAAGCAGGATTACCTGCTTATGGAATTACCGCAGATGTTGCAACACCTAATGGTCGCCAATTTATCTTTGAGCAAGTTAGCAAAACTTGGGATAAATTAGATATCTTGGTGAATAATGTGGGAACCAATATCAGCAAAAAAGTAGTAGAATATACTGAAGCTGAGTATGAGTCGCTCATTCAAACAAATCAGACCTCGATTTTCGAGATGTGCCGTTTGTTTTATCCTCTCCTGCAATTTGGGGAAAACAGCAGCATTGTGAATATTAGTTCCGTAGCGGGTTTGGTGTCGAACCGCACTGGCGCTCCCTATGGTATGACTAAAGCAGCTATCAATCAACTAACGCGATCGCTATCAGTTGAATGGGCATCAGATCGTATTAGAGTAAATACAGTTGCACCTTGGGCTATTCGCACGCCTCTCACCGAATCTGTACTTGATAACCAAGATTTTCTCAAATTAGTTTTATCACAAACACCGATGGGACGGGTTGGTCAACCAGAAGAAGTAGCAGGTATAGTCGCATTTCTTTGTATGCCTGGTGCATCTTTTATCACTGGGCAATGTATTACAGTCGATGGCGGATTTTTAGCTTTTGGTTTTTAACCTTAAAAAATTGGGGTCAGTTAAGCAAGATACCAGTTCTGCACATGAAAAAATAATTCTGGAAAGAACTGTTGAAAGTCAGAATCAAATGCATCATAGTGAGTTATGAGTTCACTCACAGCATCAGTTAATATAAAAGACCTGTTCCACTTTTTTGACAACCGTTTTGATATTCTGATTAAAGTATTTTCTACACCTACCAAATTGCGGTAATTTCCTAACCAGTCTTCAACTGCGACGCGATTAATTACTTGAATAACAATCGTCGGTATTTCACCTTGATAAGCTCGAAACGTTTGGTAAATTTCTGCTGTAAAATCATCAAGAGTGACGTTAGAATATTTAGACCAATTTTTTGCTAGGAAGTGGTCGTAAAAAACATCTACCAATACTCCTGAAAATCGCCTGTAGTTTAAGTCAATACGCTGTTTACTGCGTTGCACAATAATGTGGCTGTCTGTAAATTTATCAATTACTTGATGACATTCGATTCCTCTTCGGATATTATAATTTAATGATTGGCGAGCTGACCCTTTCACAATATCAGCTAAGAGATTACCTAATCTAGTTTCTACATCAGGTTCAGATAAAAATAAGTGTGCTAGCCAGTTCATTAGTGTAATGTATTTATTTAACTCTATTGACACTCCCACACCTTGAAGGTGTGGGATTCTTCTTTCAACCAGTCAACTTGTCTAGAGGAGTTTCCCCACCTAGATAGAGGTTGTTCTGTCCAGAAGCGTTGATTTCGGGATGCCCTCCCGTATTTTTAATCCCCTTGGCTAATATTTGTTTAGCTGCGTTGTGGTCGCGGTGCATCACTGTTCCGCAAGAATGGCATTTGTGGGTGCGAGTGGACAAAGATTTTTTTATTCGTGTTCCACAAACAGAGCAATCTTGAGATGTGTAGTGAGGTGCAACTGCTATTGCCCAAGTGCCAAAAACTTTGGCATAGTAGTCCACCCAATCAGTGAACAATGACCACGAAGCGTCACTGATAGATTTAGCTAAATGATGGTTCTTAACCATATTTCGCACCTGCAAGTCCTCATAAACTACCAAGTCGTTTGACTGGACTAGAGTTCTCGCGGTCTTAACAGCAAAATCTTTCCTCTGTCTACTTACCTTGAGGTGCTTTTTAGCTAGTTTTTTAACAGCTTTGCGGCGATTATAAGAACCTTTTTTACATTTAGAAGCTTTGCGCTGTTTGCGTTTCAAAGACTTCTGAGACTTACGTAATAGCCTGGGATTTTCAACTGTCTTACCATCAGAATCAGTGTATAAAAATTCGAGTCCTACATCAATTCCTACTTGTTTACCATTGTGTTGATGCTGTTCTGTGCGTTCAACATCAACACAAAATTGACAAAAATAACCGTCAGCACGTTTAACTATTCTGACTCGCTTAATCTGTTTGATAGAGTAGAAACTTAAGTCACGAGTACCAATTAATTTCAGCCTACCGATATTAAACCCATCACTAAATGAAATGTATTTTTTGTCAAGAGAAAGTTTCCATCCTGACGTTTTGTACTCTACAGAATGTCCACGTTTTTTAAATTTAGGAAATCCCTGATTGCCCAGTTTCTTAGCTTTGCAATTATCGTAAAAACGTTTAATTGCAAGCCATGCCCTATCAGCAGAAGCTTGACGAGCCATAGAGTTAAGTTTGTCTGCAAAATCAAACTCTTTAGCTAAAACAGCACAAAGTTTTTGCAGTTCGTTCTTGCCAATATCTCTATTGTCCATCCAATGTCTGAGAGCTTTGTTGCGGATAAATAAAGCAGTTCTAAGAGCTTCATCTATTAAATGGTACTGACTTTGTTTACCTTTTAACTTAGCTTCTAAGACCAGCATGGGCTTAACCTAATAATCTCTACTGTAATTAAATTATTTAATTGTCTGTTTTAGTAACGCTTTCTCTTGGGCTGTAAAACTATCGCAATCATAATAACTAGAACCCCAACCTAATTCATGAACTGAGTATTTACCCAGTAGATTAAGTGCTTCACCTTGGTTCCGAACCGCATAAAGCCACTTGCCTCTTATTTTGACGGATTCACTTTCTTTAACATCATTATTCTTGTAGCTCTTGATAGGACTTTTACCTGCAAGCATAATATTTAGACCTGATTAGATGCTTTTCTTTATTCTAGTGTAATATCCTCAATAGGTACGACCTATTGACCATAAATTTATATAAAGTTTACATATGCCAGGAAAATACAGGCACAAGACAACATCAGTCACTCTGATTAATTACCATTTCGTGTGGATACCAAAAAGACGCAAAAAAGTATTAGTTGGAAATGTCGCTATCAGGCTTGAGGAATTGCTTTATGAAAAAACAAAAGAGCTAGAGTGTGAGATTCTAGCTCTTGAAATTATCGAAGACCATGTACATCTTTTTGTTAGCTGTCCTCCGACCTTAGCTCCAGACCAAATTATGTTTAGATTGAAGGGATATACATCCAGGATACTAAGGCAAGAGTTTCCACATTTATTAAGATTGCCCTCAATGTGGACAAGAAGTTATTTTTGTGGAACGGCTGGGGATGCTTCAAGTGAGACAATCAAAAAGTATATTGCTAATCAAAAAACTCGCTAAGGGAGTTCCAATAAAAAAAATGTCCCACCGTCGCTTTCGCCCCGAAGGGGCGAAAGCCCCAATATATCAACACTATGTCCAAAATATTTATGATCCGGTGGGACATTTTTTTCTTTGCAGGTGCCTAATAATGAGACTGCACCTAAAGGTGCTACACATTCATCCCACCCCTGAAGGACGCAACAGACTGAAAATCCAAAAATTTTCAGTCTGTTGCTGGTGGGCTTTCTGCTCCAATACTTGTAAGTAAAGAGACATTGCATTTGAATATTGTTGTAACTAAGTCAAGCAAAATAAACCACAATTTTCACAATTTTAAATCAAAAAGATAAACGGTAGATGAGCTCATCAGAAAATTTGCCTTTGATAAACTCCGCTTCCTTATTAATAGTATGTAGAAAAAAACCAAGCTTATCAATTACTTTACGAGAGGCTTGATTCTGCTCGTTCACCGAAGCGTATAGCGCCGGAAAATCGAAGCGCTTTCGCGCCTGGGCGATCGCTAAAGAACAGTAGCTAAAAGCTAACCCCCGGTTCTGGAAGTCCACAAACGTCATAAAACCGATTTCTGCGTATGCATCTTCAAAAATACCTATCTCAACAACTCCAACATACTGGTATTGTGCAAGTATCGCTACCCACTTCAGCCAAGTCATAGTGTCGTTATCTGGCGATTTTTCCAGCGCCGCAAACTTGAACTGATGCTTTAGCTGTGAGAGAGTGGGAATTTCGTCTTCTAAGTATTCGTATAACCTTGGGTCACTCAGTTGGAAGTAAACCTGTTCGGCGTGGTGTTCCATCACCTTTTCTAGATGCAAAATCACTTGAACAAAAATTTTTACGCTATTGGATACGGTAGCATTATTTGATTATGACTGCACACAATAGGCTTTGTCTAAGGTAAGAAAATAGTTGTTTTTTCTACCAGAACCTCATCAAGCGATCGCATATCGTTAGTACCATGCGACTGAACCCAAATCTATCCACGAGGTAGAAGAAAATACTTCTGCAATTCAGTACTTTAAGGCTAGGTCTGAAGAATTAGGAAAAACGCCCGTGGTTCCCATTAGAGATAATAATCCTACCAAAATCACGCCATATGTAACTTATGGGCTGATTGCTGCTAATGTCCTGGCTTTTGTTTATGAAGCAAGTCTGCCCCCCCAAGCATTAAATGGCTTTTTACATCTTGCGGCTGTAGTACCGCGAGAACTCACCTTAAGCTTTGCTGGTGTCTCTGTTAATCAACCAGTACCAGAGTGGGCAACCTTGATTACCTCCCAATTTCTCCACGGCGGTTTTTTGCACCTAGCTGGTAACATGTTGTTTCTCTGGATTTTTGGCAACAACGTTGAAGATAAGTTAGGTCATGCCAAATACTTGCTTTTTTACTTAAGTTGTGGTATGTTGGCTTCCTTAACTCAGTGGTACTTTGCCCAAAATTCTAACATTCCTTCATTGGGGGCGAGTGGTGCGATCGCTGGTGTTATGGGAGCATATATTCTCCGCTTTCCTCAAGCCGAAATTCTGGGTGTAGTGCCTTTGGGAATTTTCTTCCCGACTTTTAGGGTTCCTGCATATTTCTTTTTAGGATTTTGGTTTCTCCAACAAGCTTTTTATGGAATTGCTAGTCTAGAAACACCCACCAACATCGGTATGGAAAGCGGTGGTATCGCCTACTGGGCACATGCAGGCGGATTCATATTTGGAGCAATTCTTGGGCCGATATTAGGTTTATTTAGCGATAAATCCCAGGAAGAATCTTGGTATCAATAATTGTTTGGGGTATCACGGAAGCTTGCTTAATGGCTGGTGATTATAGAAGTTAATTTACTTAAAATTTAGGCCCTTGTAAATAAAAAAATATTCCATTGTAATTGCGAATTACGGAGTATTCACATTCATCAGTACTTCGGCTTACCTTGACTGCGCCCTTCGGCTACGCTCAGGACAAGCTCGGCACAAGTGCGAGAGTACAAGTCATCAGTCATCAGTCAACAGTCATCAGTCAACAACTTCAAACCGGATAATTTATTTGTTGAAGTTCCCTGAATGAGAGCCAGCCATACAAGCTATATTGCAGATAATGATGAATAATTAGCAAAAACACCAGTGTTTCCCCTTTACGACGAAAACCCGACGCAAATCAAGCCGTATTTAACTTACGGGTTGATTGGAATGAATGTTCTCGTTTTTCTTCATGAATTTAGTCTATCCAATAGACAGCTGGAGCAGTTTTTCCAGCTTTACGCGATAGTACCACAAGAGTTAACCACCAACTTAACCAGTGAATGGACGACGTTATTTACATCGCAATTTTTACATGGTGGTTGGTGGCACTTAATATCGAATATGTTATTTCTCTGGGTCTTTGGCAACAATATAGAAGACCGATTGGGACATTTCAAATATTTAATTTTTTATTTAGCATGTGGTGCTTTAGCCGCCTTGTGTCAGTGGTTTATTGGTATGAATTCCGAAGTTCCTTCTTTGGGTGCAAGTGGTGCCATTTCTGGAGTTTTGGGTGCGTACATTATTCGCTTCCCTCAAGCTAGAATCAAAACTCTAATTTTTTTGGGTTTTTTTGTCACTACAATCAGCGTTCCAGCCCTATTATTGATTGGGATTTTCTTTATACAGAATGTCATATCTGGTTTAGCTAGCCTGCAAGCAGCTGCCAATATGAGTGTAGAAACAGGCGGAGTAGCCTACTGGGCACACATCGGTGGTTTTGTTTTTGGGATGATTCTTGCTCCCTTGTTTGGTTTGTTTAAACGGGACTATTAGGGGCAGGGGGGATGAGGGAGATGGGGGGGATGAGGAAGATGAGGGAGAGATAACTAATAACAATGCCCAATTACCCATTCCCAATTCCCCATTACCAATTACCCATTCCCAATTCCCCTTTATCACAGCGGCTTTTGAGTAGGTATGCCAGCGCCACGGGGAAATTTAGGTGGTGTGGTGGCTACTTTACGCAAGTACAAACAGTGACGGATGCTTGTACTTATGGGAGTGATGAATCTTTCGATTGATTCAATGACACCACCTAGCTGATTAACAGCATTTTGCAAAGCAGTTGTTTCCTCCTCTGTCCAATTACCACGGTAGATTATAGCTAAACCACCCTTTTTAACGAATGGAAGGGCATATTCTGCACAGACAGAAGCCGGGCCGACAGCGCGGATAAGAGCAAGGTCGTAGATTTGTCGATACTGAGATTGCTGTGCTATTTCTTCAGCTCTGCCAACAATAGTTTTGGCATTAGTCAGAGCAAGTTCACTCAATATTTTGTCAAGAAAAACAATTTTTTTCCGAGTTGAATCCATCAGTGTAATTTTGCAATTAGGTGCAGCAATTCCTACTGGTACGCCTGGAAACCCTGCACCTGTGCCAATATCAATCACAGACGCACCCTCTTGGAGAGACGGGATAAATTGCCCCTGCGGTGCAATTCCTTGCAGAGAATCCCAAAGATGTTTTTCCCAAAACTCTTGAGGCTCAATGATGCGAGTTAAATTTAACTGACGATTACCCTCTAGGATTAATTCATAAAGTTGCTGAAATTGTGCCTGCTGTTGGCTAGTTGGTTGCCAATTGAGAGTTTGCTGCCAGATTTCTGCCATCTCTGGCAATAAGGGAGTGGTGGAGTTAGTCATTTGTCAGTTGTCAGTTGTCAGTTGTCAGTTGTCAGTTGTCAGTTGTCAGGAGTTATTTTTCCCTCATCTCCCTCATCTCCCCTGCCCCCCTGCTCCCCTGCCCCCCTGCTCCCCTGCTCCCCATCTCCCCATCTCCCTCACACCGCTGGCTGTGGTTCTTTCACTTTAGCTCCCAGTTCTGCGGGATCGACTGATTTTAGTTCACCGTGGTTGAGTGTCCAGCAACTATCTGCGATCGCTAATAAATCCCCAGCGTCATGTGTTACAACTAACAATGTCCAATCTTGTTTCAGTTTCGCCAATAAATTGACTAGTTGCCGACGCATTGACCAATCTAACCCAGCTGTCGGTTCATCCAATAACAATAAGTTGGGCTGGCGGATCAATTGTACTGCTAAAGCTAAACGCCGTTGCTGACCTCCGCTCAAAGCATAAGGTGCTGCACAGAGAGATAAATGCTCTAATCCCACTTCACTAAGTGCCTGCCTGACTCGTTCTGAACCTAACTCAGGATGCCCTAAACGCAATTCTTCTAATATCGTACCTCCACAAAAGTGTCGTTCTGGAAACTGAAACACTAATCCAGCCAATTGTTGTAGCTGTTCGGCTATTAGTTCTTGTTCTCGCCAGAAGACTCCACCAGTAGTTGGTTCAGCTAATCCGGATAAAATTTCTAGTAAGGTACTTTTGCCGGAACCGCTGGGGCCAATAATCAAACCCAGTTTTTGGGGTGCTAGTTCCAGATTAATAGTTTTGAGAATTGCTGTTGGGCAGGCTGTGGGATGATAAATTAGATTTCTAAGATAGAGCATTTGTTAAGATTACCAAAAAGTTGGCGATTAACTGAATCAATTAGTATTAACTACATTGAGAGCGACTAGAAAATCCAAAAAAAGATTTACAGCGCATTACCTGCGTTCAAACCTTAATCTAGCACCAAGAACTATTCTTCTCCTTCCATTGTGACAGACTACGATTTAACAATGGCTACAACAATTATGGGAACTTGGAAAAATTACTGAAGTCAACCTGTATACAATATTTTGGCTATAACTAACGCCTGTTAGGCTTAACGATTTTCGCATTTTAAGTAACAGATAGAACTATTACAACCGCAATTATTCTGAGAATAACAATGTCTAAACGCTTCTCTACTCCTCAACTAATAGTCTTTTCTAGACTGTTCACACTTACTCAGGCAACTTTTGCAGCTGCGATCGCACTCAATCTGTGGACAAGTCCATCTTGGGCTGGCGATCCGTTTCGGGCTACCGAACCTCATGCAATTGGCGACAAAACAGAAGCAGCTTTTAAAGCTATTTTCCAACAAGGTAATTATCCAGCAGCAGAGCGTTACCTCAAAGAAGCCTTGACAAGTGAGCCAAATGAACCTCTAGCCTATGCTATGCGGGCATCCTTGGCATACATCAAAAAAGATATGGCTGGACTGGACACTTACAGCAAGAAAACCCTAGAAACCGGACAAAAGCTGATTGCTACTGATGAATTGCGCGGTAATATATACACTGCTGTTGGTCATTTTTTTGAGGGAGCAGTAATTATCACTCGTGAAGGTACAGGGAGTGTACCAAAAGCCCTAGGTCGGCTAAGGCAAGTCTATGAATATTTAGACAAAGCAGAAGCGATTTCTGCCAACGATCCAGAATTAAATTTACTCCGGGGCTATATGGATTTGATGCTGGCTGTCAATCTGCCTTTTGCTGATCCTGATGAGGCCATTAAACGTTTAGAGACAAATGGTGGCCCTAGATATTTAGTGGATCGGGGTATTGCCCTTGCCTATCGGGATTTAAAACAGTACTCTCAGGCTTTAGAGTATGCCAACCGTGCTTTAAAAGGAACATCGGAGAACCCAGAAGTTTATTATCTCAAAGCCCAAATTCTCAGAGAACAGGGGCAAAAAGAAAAAAGCCAAGCATTGTTCAAAGAAGCGATCGCTAATTTTGACAAAGCCTTAACTAAAAAATCCCAACTTCCAAGTAGTTTGGTGAAACAAATACAGAATGAACGCGGCGGTGCTGTTAAAGGCCTCGCGCAAGTGAGTAGGTAGCTCTTGAGCAGGGGAGCAGGGGAGATGGGGAGCGGGGGAGATGAGGGAGATGAGGGAGATGAGGGAGAGATAACTAATAACAATGCCCAATTCCCAATTACCAATTCCCAATTCCCAATTACCAATTCCCAATTCCCAATTCCCAATTACCAATTCCCAATTACCAATTCCCAATTCCTCTAAAATTAGTTTTAAGCAGCACACACCTTATTTTTTGACACAATGCACATTCAGTTTCGTGAGTTTAATGCTTTTGATGTATGGTTCTGGCTGAAGTTCAGTACCATTCCTTCTGGACGTGAAAGGCAATATGTCGAAGAAGTTTTTAATTCCTGGTTTTATCTGGGCAAATTGGGGGCATTTAATGCTGAAAATCTCCAGGTACAGGAAACAGGACTTGATATCAGCTATATGAATTATGACTCACGGGGATATGATAAAAGCTTGCTAGCTTTGATGCACAATATGGGTGAGTTTGAATATGAGGGTCAGTGGGGGCGTTGTTGGTTTGACTTGGGAACCAGTGATGCGATCGCTATTGATGTTTTAATCAACGCCCTCACACAGTTAAGTGAGGAATACGTTACTCTTGAAGAATTATACATCGGCGGCGAAAATGAAGATTGGCCGGTCGAGGATAGTGACAGTCGTTCTTACTCTATTTACGATAATTAGTTGCAACAATGAGCAAACCAGGCGAAATTCGGGTATTAGCCTTGGGGCTGATTCGGGATGGCGATCGCATTTTCGTTTCTGAAGGCTACGACTCAGTAAAGCAAGATAAATTTTATCGGGCTTTGGGTGGTGGGGTT
Organism: Nostoc sp. UHCC 0702; assembly: GCA_017164015.1. Lineage (GTDB taxonomy): Bacteria > Cyanobacteriota > Cyanobacteriia > Cyanobacteriales > Nostocaceae > Amazonocrinis. The sequence goes on along the minus strand of CP071065.1, from coordinate 8,152,837 downwards.
GACTTTGGCGAAACCAGCCGCGACGCTTTAAAAAGAGAATTTCTTGAAGAGATTCAGGCCGAATTAACGAATATTCGCTATTTGGGTTGTATAGAAAATTTGTTCACATTCAACGGTAGGCAAGGACACGAAATTATTCAACTTTATCAATGTGACTTTGCCCAGCCTAAATTTTATCAATTGGAAAGCTTAATTTTTTCTGAGTCTGCTACTCATCATCATAAAGCATTGTGGATAGATATTTCTCAGTTTAAATCTGGGAAATTGAGATTAGTTCCAGAGGTGTTTTTTGATTATTTATAAATTTGCAATTGTTTAATTGATAAAATTTTTATGAAACTTTGTCACATTCTTGAAAGATGACTGTTTTATTGGTAAAAACCTCTGTAAATTAAGATTTGTGAGTAGAACAGACAAAGTTATAAAATAACCAGTTAAACAATTTTCCAGTGTGGCGGGATTCTATGGTATCGTTTTATCCCCCAAACTCAAAGCCTCTAAGTTTTGGATAACCATTAAGATTACACTTTTATTTAAATACATGGACGCATTTGCCCCCGTACCGCCTGAATGGACAAATAAGGCAGTTCACGCTTATCAATTTTGCTGTCCGAACTGCCGTTCAACTAGCTTAGGAGCTACGCAAGTTTGGATTAATCGGCGATCGCCTGTGATGACGGAAGAACATCGTCGCAAATGGCAGGAGTTCTATTATTGCCATTGTGATTATGTTTGGTGGGCGTGGAGTAGCGATCGCCCCCCATCAGATTTACATAATCAGCAAGATTGTAATTCTATGTGAGTTCAACAAACCTCTCCCTCCCAGCCTCCCTCTCCTAAAAGGCGAGGGAGGAGTAAGGAAAAACAACGGTTTTACTCCCCTCTCCTCGTAGGAGAGGGGTTGGGGGAGAGGTAGAAACAGTACTTATGGAACTTACCTTAATCCTATGTAGCTATTTTTTCTATGCAAAAGCCCGCTCAAAGGCGGGCTTTGTGCTTATCCTTAAGCCGTGACCAGTTTTAGAAAGTAAAGGTTGTACGCAATGTACCTACATAGATGCTATCGTTAGCGTCGTTGTGTTCCGGGTTAAAAATCACCAACAAACCAGGTGTGATTAAAAGGTTATCGCTAACCTTGATTTTGTAGAGTCCTTCTAGATGATACGAAGTATCTCCATTTGCTCCACCATCGACTTCGCTCTCAATGACTCTAGGTGACTGACCAAAAATTACACCGAGTGTATTACCTTCTTTGCCAAAATCTCTCAAAGCAAGATTGGCAGCCCAGTAGAAGACCTCTGCATTTCTACCTCTGTTAACACCTGTTTCAGCGGTAGCCACAGTGTAACCAGCCCAACCACCAATGGAAATTTTCGAGTTAGGTTGGAATGTTGCTTCTACACCATAGTTGTTGGATGTGGTAGCTAAATTACCAAAAGGTCGATTGGCCAGAGCGCCACCTGTGCTGTTAAACAGGTTCACACTACTGGAGGTATTTTGATAAGTGTAAGCATAGCTCAGACCCAAGTTAAAAGCTTTGTTAGGTTGGAAGGCTATTTGTCCGAAGGCTGTACTAGCACCATCGGCAAGACCATTACCGTCAGTGGGGTTATTAGCTGTGGTTGCTAGATAAGCCCCTGTGAGACTGAAAGGGCCGTTAGGACTGAAGACGACTGTTATACCGGCACCGCCCTGACCTTGGCGATAGATGGGGCTAAAACGTCCATAGCGAGAGATGGCACCTCTACCAGAACTAGCAAAGTCGGGGCTAAAGGTGTTGACGTTTTCATATAACTCACCACCAGCAGCGTCAATTTTTACACGGATTGCGTCACTGAAATTGAAAGCGTAGTTAACTTTATCAACTACAATGCTGTTGCCATCGCCGGTAACACCATCAAAGCCCAAGCGGGTCATGTTAGTACCAGTTACACCGTTATTACCGACAATATTGCCAGCATTCAAACGGACTTGCAGTTGGTCTTTACCACTGAAACTGCTTAACAGGCTCAAGCGCACCCGGTCGGAGAAAGTGGTATTGCTTTGTAAGTCACCACCACCGACTCTATCATCACCGAAAACATCAGATACGTTGAAAATAGCTTCCCCAACTAACTTGGTGGTGGTGGAGAATTGATTGGCTTCCAACTCAGCGGTGCGGGCTTCTAAGGAATCTACACGACCGCGCAAGGTTGCTAGTTCAGCAGAAAATTCTTCTTGTAAACGCTGTAAGGTAGCTAGGTCTTCTTTAGTTACTAAATCAGCGGTAGCTGTGGCAATCAATTCGTTAACTCTGTCTAAACAGGCGTTCAAACCTGCGGCAAATTCATAACGAGTCAAAGCACGGTTTCCACGATAGACGCCACTGGGATAACCTGCAATACAGCCATAGCGCTCAACTAAGGACTGCAAAGCTTGGAATGCCCAATCTGTGGGCTGTACGTCCGAAAATTGAGAAACTGATGTGACTTGGCCCATGCTGTTAGATTCTTGGGACAGCTGGGCAACACTTGTTGCCTGTTCATTCACTTCCGCAGCCAAAGTGCTGTTAGCAGCAAAAAATGTAGCGGCTACAACAATTGGACTAACCTTCAGAACATTCCAGAATGGTTTCGTCATATATTTAATTTCACTCACACCAACTAGTCCAAGTCATGGTAAACTACTTAACTTTATTTTCTTAAGGAAATTTACCCAAGACTTCACGAATGATTATACAGAATTCGCACTAAATAGCACAAGTAATCTTTAGTTTTTTGAACTAATTTTTAGTTAATTTATTTGGCAAGCGCAGAATAATCCGACGTTTGTAGCGTAACAGCGTTCCTTGTTCTTCAAATTGCTGTAATAGCCGTGTGACTGTCACGCGAGTTGTGTTTAAAACTTCTGATATTTCTTGGTGAGTTAAATTTAGTTCAATGAGTTTGCCTTGTTCTACATTACGTCCAAATTTTTCACTTAACCACCCCAAAAATTGCCATAAACGTAATGAAATTGGTTTACGATTTACTATAGTTAAAAGCTCTTCTGATTGTTGAATATGAGAGAATAAGGCACTAGTATGTAAATACCAAATATGCTCTGGTATAATACTCACCTCTACACTTGTTAAACATTCAATTTGATAGGGTTGAATTTTGGTCAAGGGATATCCAATCAAATCTCCTATCCCCCAATAACCCAGAGTAATAAATGTTCCGTCTTCACTCCAGGTTAGCGTCCGGACTGCGCCACGATCAATACGCCACAGTACGTCATTGCGTGATGGAATTAATTCCCTGCGGCTAAATAGCTGTTGCGGTAACTCTCCAAGGAGGGTAGAGTTATCTGATGTTGTAGAAGAATTTGGGATCAAACTTGTGGTAGACATTTTAATAGATTAAACTGTGGGATTGATTGGAAATTGCTTAAATTTATTTTGCCAATTAGGAGGGTAAATTAATTTTTCAAAAAAATATTCAATGTTCAGAAATTAAAGTTAGCTCTAAGTATCAATCTCAGCATATAATTTATTCACTAAATTGCCCAATTTTTGACTTTAATGGTTGAACAATAAATAACTTTACAAAGCGACTATCAAGATGCAATATTCAGTTATAAAATACATTTTTGTGAAGTAATATTATCTTGTATATGTCAAAAAATTGATAATCTATTGATGAAGAAGAGGTAGCAAATACGTAATAAATTTGTCTATTTTGGAATTTTTATTTAAGCCTCCTTAATTATTACTTGATAAAAACAAGCATTATGAAAATTTGAGTGTTAGATATTTTACTGAATTGATCCCTGATAGGCTTATTGCTAAACAATTAAAGGCTTTAACTAATTTGCTAATACTCATAGTTCAGGCTTTATACTTAATCGTTAAAAAAAGTATTTATTGTTACTTTTCAAAATATCAACTGCTGAGTTTATTAGGTCTTCAATTATTTTGGCGTTGCACTAAACGACACAGAAAATTTTTTTGACAGTAGCCAGGAGTTACCTGTGTAGCTGCGATCGCAACTAACAAATTGTCAATGCGCCCTTGGCCTTTGTTAGTCAGAAAGATATTTTTCAGTTGACTTCGGTTACTTTAATCGTGCAAGTTTAAGAATAGGTAAGCTTTTGGTAAAATATATGTCAGTTAACTAACAAATTTTTATTGTTTCGGTATCAAAAAAACAAATTATTTTACGTAAACTTATTTAGTAGACGTAAAATTCAAGTATATTAAGGTAAAAATTATTCTAGCTAACAGCCGAATTTGTATATGTGCTATTTGCACATCTATCTAAAGTAGTATTTTTAAATAAATTAGTTTTCTTGATTAGAGAGTGAAGATGGGATTGGAAATGAGACAATTACCAATTTCTGATCCCTCATCTCCAAGCCCTAATTCATCAAGAACGTTGACCAGTAACGATGTATGCCACTCTTTGACCGATATTAGTTGCATGATCTGCCATACGTTCTAGACAACGAATCGCCAGTGCTAGCAGCACAATTGGTTCAACTACGCCTGGAACATCCCGTTGTTGAGCTAAAGTCTCATAGAGGCGATCGTAAGCATTGTCTACAGCATCATCTAGATGCTTGATACTTCGGCCGCCGGCTTCATCCAAATCGGCTAAAGCCACCAAGCTAGTTGCTAGCATTGCTTGGGCGTGGTGAGACATGACTGCAATCTCTGGTAAAGACGTATGAGGCGGATAAGGAAAGATTTTAATCGCAATCTCAGCTAAATCCTCAGCGTAATCCCCAATGCGTTCTAAATCTCGTACTAGTTGCATGAAAGCACTTAAACAGCGCAAATCTTGGGCTGTAGGTGCTTGCATTGTCATGATTGCTGTACAGTCTGATTCTATTTGTCTATAAAAACGATCAATTTTTTTATCTAATTGGGGAAGTTCCTCAGCGGCTGTTAAATCGCGGGCAAATAAAGCTTGGTGGCTGAGGCGAAATGATTTTTCGACCAAAGCTCCCATACGTAGGACATCTTGTTCTAAGCGCCTAATCGCGCGTGCCATCTGGGGTCTTGGAGAATTGGGAATATAAACGACAGCTTTCACACTTGTAATCTCAAACGTGAAGATATTCTTAACTATAGTCTTGCTGTCAAGAGTTTGCCATAACTTCAGGAAGTTGAATTTGCATCCATGCGCCTCGTGTTTCTGGATGGTTCATGGCTTTGATGGAACCACCATGAGCCAGAAGAATCTGCCGGACGATCGCTAAACCCAAACCATTACCAACAATTGATCCCATAGAATAATTTTCTGGCAATGAGGAATGAGTACGCGCTTTATCTCCTCGGTAAAATCGCTCAAAAACATGGGGCAAATCTGCTTCTGAAAAACCAATACCAGAATCAATAAGATTTATTTCTAAAACTGGGGAACCAAAATCACCCCGATGATTATCCTTTGTTGGTAAGATTTTTGCTTGGATTTGAATACTTGTACCAGGCAGACTGTATTTAATGCTATTGTCTAGTAAATTGAGAAAAACTTGGTAAATACGGGTTTGATCTGCTTTAATCCAGAGTTTTTCTGGCCCAGAATAGCTAAGAGAAAGATGTTGGCGCTGTGCCAAAGGTTCTAAGGTTTCCCAAACAGATGTAATCAGCGATCGCAATTCTATAACTTCAGTTGGCAATTGAGTGCTGGGGTTTGCTTCCATCTGAGTCAGTTCTAACCAGTTTTGTACCAAGTTAATCAGTCGGCTCACTTCTTGCATCAGGCGGTCAACCCAGCGATTTAACGGTGGTTCCAAGCGATTTTGTAAAGTTTCTACCACCAGACTAATAGAAGTAAGTGGCGTTCTCAGTTCGTGGGCTAAATCAGAAAAAGAGCGATCGCGTGCTTGATTCATATCCAACAGGGGTTGGCGATTCTCTAGAAAAACTCCTACTTGTCCATTTGGCAGTGGCAAGCTGCACGCCCGCAAAGCCAAAGATTTAATTGTAGGCATTTCTGCCGGATCATCACAAGAAGGATGAAATATCCACTCTTTCGTTTGTGGTTTCTGGCGATCGCGAGTTTGCTCAATTAATCGGTCAAGTTCATAAGACCGCACCAACTCCAACAACAAGCGTACCTGTCCTGGTTGCCATCTTTCCAAATACAAAATATCCCGCGCTTGCTGATTACACCACAGTAGTTGATTTTCTTCGTCTAGCTGCAAATATCCTATTGGTGCAAAATCTAGCACATCTTGGTAAGTTTGCAACGATTGCTGCCATTCTTGCTGCTGCTGCTTCACCATTGCTATTTGCCGGCGCAAACGAGGGATCAGCGGCAGCACCACCTTGGCAGAATGGGAGGTTAAAGGATTGTATACTCGCCCCAGATAGCGGTGAAGTTGAACCTGTTGCCAAATCCAAAACCCAATGCCGACCGCTAAACCCAGAAAAAATCCCAATAAGAGCATTTGAGTTGAAGTTGCTAGTTGCGTTATGATTTATCAAAACTAACAACTATATCAATAGATTATCCGAATCGATAGCCAAAACCTCGGACAGTCACTATATATTCTGGACGACTAGGGTCTTGCTCTAATTTTTCGCGCAACCAGCGGATGTGAACGTCTACAGTTTTACTATCTCCGACGAAATCAGGGCCCCATATTTGATCTAATAATTGCTCCCGTGACCATACTCGCCGGGCGTAACTCATAAACAGTTCTAGCAGGCGGAATTCTTTAGGAGAAAGATTCACTTCTTGACCGCGAACCAGCACACGACATTCTTGGGGATTCAAGGTGACATCCTTGTATTTCAGTACTGGTAGTTGGGGCAAAGTAATTAAGCGCTGGCGACGCAGCAAAGCGCGACAACGGGCGACTAACTCTCGCATACTAAAAGGTTTAGTCAGATAGTCATCGGCTCCTACTTCTAAACCCAAAACGCGATCGGTTTCACTACCTTTAGCACTAAGCATTAAAATCGGTACAGGGTTGCCTTGATGACGTAGTAAGCGGCAAATATCCAGCCCGTTGATCTGAGGCAGCATTAAGTCAAGAATAATCAAATCAAAAGGAAATTCTCCTGAGTTGGGTTCAAAACTTTTGAGATACTCCACAGCAGACCGACCATCTGGAGCAGTTACCACCCCGTAACCTTCCCCTTCTAATGCTACAGCTAGCATCTCTTGGATTAATTCTTCATCTTCAACCACTAGGATATTGCTGGTTTTTCCAATATCCACTCTGGGAGAATACTTAGTCGATTCACTGGTGTACATTGATATCACGAAATTTGGGGTATGTTTTTTGTATCAATTTAGATCATTGAAACAATTATCTAATTTCAGTGCATCTATACTTATACCGTGGTGAATTCTTTAGTAAAAAGTAATATATGCGACAGCATACACTATATTATTATAAATCACTGTGGTTATAACTTGCGAAAATTATTTTTGCTGTCTTTTCACCGTTAAAGCCGGAATACCTGCAATTATGTCTTGACAACCGCTGATTAGCTTGAGTATACTAATTAGTACTAATGTACTAAAAAAGGAAATTGTACCAGAGAGATATAAAGACACTGCTGTGAGTAATTACATCATAGCAAAGTGTCTTATATTGCTTTAATTCAGTATTTCCACTGCGCTTTAATTCAGGAATTAAAGGCTACCCTGATGTCTGCATAGGGTAGTATTTGGTATGGCTTGCTACCTAACAAATTTTTGCTTATTCAAAGGAGTTGGAGTATGACTACAGTTGCAGTCAAAGACAGCAAACAACAATTAATACAAGCGTTTCAACAAATTCTCACAGAAAAGAAAAAGCTAGAATCAAAAATTGCAACTAAACAAGAAGAAGCAGAAAAAGCAAAAAATCAAGAAATTTTGGCTGCTGCTTCTACTTATACTGTTGATAACATTGTCAAAGGTTTAGCTGATTTACAGTTAGAATTTGGTAGCATTGTTACTTCGCTATCTGAAAAATTAGCTCAAGAAAACTCCAAGTTAGATGAACTAAACCGAGCAATAGAAATTCAAACACAGCGTTTACAAGAACTTCAAAAAATCAGAATTGTTGCAGATGCTCTGGATATTTTAACTCAAGAACATCAAGAAAAGTTAAAAACATTAGAGCAAGATATTACCAGCAAACGTGAAACATTAGAGAAAGAAATTATCGCTCAGCGTAAAGAGTGGCAAAAAGTGCAAACAGAGTATGAAGAAGCACTCCAAGCATATAACAATTTATTGGCTAAAGATCGCCAGCAAGAACAGGAAGAATATCAATATAAATTAGAAACTACTCGGAAGCTGAGTACAGATGCTTACGAAGCAAAAAAACGCAAACAAGAAAGAGAAATCCAAGAAAGTATTCAGCAGAAAGATAAAGATTGGACAGAAAGAGAAAAAATACTTAAAGAACGTCAAAATTTATTTGCAGAGTATCAAAAAAAGATTGCTAATTTTCCTAGTGAATTGGAAGAAGCTGTAAAGAAAGCCAGAGAAGAAGCAATAAAAGAAACTAGCCAAAAAGCCAAAATAGAAGCTGATTTATTTGAGAAAGAGTGGGAAGCTAGTAAACAAAATTATGAGTTAAGAACTCAATCTTTAGAAGAAGTAATCAAGAAACAAACTGAGCAAATTGAAAGCATTTCTACTCAATTACAAGCGACGCTCAAACAAGCACAAGACTTGGCAATGAGAGCTTTTGATAGTTCTAATGCCAAATAGTCAAAATTTCGGCTTTTTAATGTATTAGGACTTACGTAAGTGTCATATTTTTTCGCCTGGGCAGTCAAGGGTCAAAAGTCAATAGTCCAAAAAATCTTGCTGACTATTGACTCTGGGCTATTGACTGCCATCACAGTAAATCTGTGTGCCAGTTGCGTAAGTCCTGTGTATTACTAATTTTGAATCAGCAGAGGTTTGTCGTGTCAGTAAAAAAACCAACAGATAAAAATACAAAAGTTGAAATTCTGCAAGCATATGAAGACTTAGCAAAAGAAACAGCCACACTGAAATCTCAACTGAACCAAGTACTGAAAGATAACCAGTCTGCAACCAAAGACAAACCTAAAATACAGCAGAATACCACTATGAATCAGCCTTCAACTGTCCAACAAAAAATGAATTATACAATTGAAAGCTTGGCAAAAATTCAGTTGGGCTTTGGCAGTGCTGCAAATGAATTATCAGAACAGTTAACTACAAAAGCTTCTCATTTAGAGGAAATTGGACAAAATGTAGAAAAGGAAATTGAGCAATTAAAACAGTTGCATAATTTAGAAATTGCTGACAATACTTTGGATACACTCATCAAGGCTTATGAGGATAATTCTAAAGCATATCAAGAAGAGTTTAACCAAGGTTATGAAGTATTATCGCAAGAAATACTAGAACAAAGAATTGCTTGGCAAAAAGAGCAAGAAGAATATCAACGAACAATAAAAGAACGAGATGAAAACCTTAATAAAACTCGGCAGCGAGATACAGCAGAGTATAAATATGATTTAGAACTCCGGCGCAAACTAGATGCTGATGAATACCAAGAAAGGCAGAAAGCATTATCTAAACAACTAGATGAATTTCAGCAAGAGACAGAAAAACAGTGGTCTGAACGGGAAAAAGCCATTGCTGAGCGAGAAAAACAATTTGAGGAATCTAAAGCTAAGGTAGAAGCTTTCCCTAAAGATAAAGAAGCAGCTATTAAAAAAGCTACAGAAGAAGGCAAAGGTATTGCCCATTACCAAGCGAAAGTCAAAGCAGATTTGTATGCAAAAGAAGTTGAAGGTCAAAAGCGTTATTACGAACAAAGATTGCAATCTCTAGAACAGACGATTACAAATCAAGAAACTCGGATTCAAAACCTTTCCAAACAACTAGAATCAGCCCTCAAACAAGTTCAGGATTTGGCTGTTAAGGCTATTGAAGGTACTGCAAATGTCAATTCCTACCAGGCAATTAAAGAAATAGCTTTAGAACAGGCGAAAAGTCAGGTGAAAAATAAATAAGTACTTTTTGTTAATTATATACAGAGACGTAATGCTAATTACGTCTCTAATAATCAACTTTCATCTAATATTTATTGGTCTGTTTTCTTTGGTTTACCGTTGTTAAGGGGTTTTTTTCTATTTTTGTTTGTTTGGTTAGCTAGTTTTTTAGATGGTTGGTTGGAACTCGGTTGTTGGCTAGACATAAAACTAATTTTGCACATTCACTACAAGTTTACCTACAACCAGGATATTACTGATTTAAAAAAACGTCAAAAAAAATACATAAAAAAAAATAGAGACGCTAGCATATATACGTCTCTATAAAAGAGGAACCCATTATTTTAAAATTTGCAAAAATAAAATTCTTAAAGCATGTCTTCACTGTATTTACTATTTCAGCTTCAGACACAGTAACTCATGCTATTTCATCCGGTTTTTTAGGTTGCGGTTCATTATTGATGTTTTGGTCACTTTTGAACCCGATAGCACCAGACTCAGTTTTAGCAGGTTTGGGTTTTTTAGGAGGTTGTCGGCGTGTCATAAAAATGCACTCACTGGTTAGTGAACTGTTTGCTAGTTATAACTACCATAGTGTAAATTGCTATTCCAGAAATCTAAAAAATAACCGACTTGTAGCTTAATGCTTTTCGCTTGTCTGCTTTTCCCACAACTCTTGCTACAAAAGCAAAGGAAGCATTTATAAGTCAAAAAGTATCAGCCTGTGGTCGGTTAAAAAATTAAGTTTTGTATCGGAATTAACCTTGATGTCAAGCAAAAGTAGAAAAATCTAAGTTTGGTGGAATGTCTTGAATACGGCCTGGGCCGATCGCTTGTAATGCTTCTTTAAGAGAAATATCGCCAGTATACAAGGCACGACCCACAATTACACCACTGACACCTTGTGGTTCTAATGCCAATAGACTCAACAAATCTGTGACAGAACTGACTCCCCCAGAGGCAATTATAGGGATGGAAATGGCAGCAGCCAGTTCTCGCAAGGCATCTAAATTGGGGCCTGTAAGAGTGCCATCACGATGGATATCGGTGTAGATAATGGCGGCTGCACCCAATTCTTGCATTTGCACAGCTAATTGTGTGGCTGAAACTTCCGAGGTTTCTAACCAGCCACGAGTTGCTACTAGTCCGTTACGGGCATCAATGCCGATGATAATCTGTTGGGGAAATTCTTCGCAGAGTGTTTGTACTAGCTGGGGTTGTTCTACAGCGATGGTGCCGAGAATTGCCCACTGCACGCCTAAATTGAACAGTTGTTGCACACTAGCGCGATCGCGCAATCCGCCACCAACTTCAATTGGCACTGATACCGCTTGAGCGATCGCTTCAATTGCTCCTAAGTTTACTATTGTACCTGCTTTTGCACCATCTAAATCAACTATGTGTAATCTAGTAGCACCTTCATCGACCCACTGTTTAGCAACATTAACAGGATTTTCGCTAAAAACTTGCGATCGTTCATAGTCTCCTTGATAAAGCCTTACACAGCGACCTTCTAGTAAATCAATTGCTGGGATTACGTCCATTTAACTTTTCCTCTGTGACATGAGTGTTTGTTTTACCTGACTCTATCTTCCTTCAAACAATAAGAGGAATTTCTAGTCCTATTACTAAACTTTCCCAGAAAAAAATTCCCTACTTTATAGAATAGAAATGTCTATTTCTAATGTGGATATTTAGTGGTTATCTGAACTTTGGCGAGTGAAAGAACCAACAAATAATCATTAAACAGCCGCTTCCTTGTGTTTCAGCACTTGTATTCATATTTTTTTACAATGCCAAATCCTAAAGGTAATCCCGAAACTTTAAAACCGTTTACTACTGACAGAGAAGAACCATTGACTGAAAAAATGAATATACGTATGACTAAGGCTATGAAGGAACAGGTGAAAGCACAAGATGATCCTCCTGAATTCTGTCGTCAAGCTATCCAAGAGAAGTTGGATAGACACAAAAGTGGTCAATAATTTTTAAAGTAACAGTTGGAAAACTATGGAAAACAAAAGACTCCCTAGGCTAGCTGCGAGTCTTTGCAAGGCTAGTATAGTGAACACCATCAGGGTGGTGTATGAGGCTTTGCAGCCAAGGTTTCCAGTAAAAAGTAAACCGTAGCGTTAACACTATGCACGTAACTCTTGAAGTGTCAGGGCTTCAAATTTTGAACGTAAAAACATAGAATAGAAATGTCCATTTATCATATGGATATTTAGTGGTGTTTATTGCCTCCTAAGCTAATTCACCACCAAATAATAATTTAATTGATTGCGCGCGCAATCGATTCAAGCTATATTTACCCTTCTAAACAATGCCTAATCCCAATGGTACACCAAAAAACTTAGAACCCGGACAACGCAAGGGTGAGGAACCGTTAAAAGCTAATATCAGTTTTCGGGTATCGGAGTCAATGAAAGAAGCGATCAAAGCACAAGATGACCCTCCTGAGTTCTGCCGTCAAGCTATCCAAGAGAAGTTGGATCGACAGAAAAGTGATCAATAATTTTTAAAGTAATAGTTGTAACCCAGATTCCGCACCCTAGCTGTCACAAGTTCATAAATACTAAATAACTGACTAGTACACTTCGGCGTAAATAAGCCAAGCATTAGATAGCCAACACTTTACCCTTATATGTCCACTTAAAAGGTTTAGCCATTGTTTGATTAAAGTAATCGATAAATTCGAGAATTCGGGTTTTGAGGTCATCCTGACTTTTGAAGCTAGCACGCTTGAGTAACTTGCGAACCAAAATACTGAACCAAATTTCAATTTGGTTGAGCCAAGAAGAATGTTTGGGTGTGTAATGGAAAACAATTCGGTGTGTTTGGTCACTCAAAAAAGCTGCACGGGATTTCATCGATTTCAGAATGCCACTTTTGCCCTTAATTCCAAGGTCAATGTTTAAATCTTCTTTTTGTGCAACAAAGCGAACTAATGATTCCGACTGGTGAGTATTAAGACAGTCCATAATCAAATGCCATTTGATTGCCTGAGGGTCGCTTTCAATAATTCGACGAATATGTTGGACAAAATCTTCTTCGGTTCTTGTGTTTCCACAATTTGGTTCAACAATTTGACCAGTGGCAATATCGAAACTAGCAATTAAGCTTTGTGTACCGTGACGAATATACTCAAACTCCCGTCTTTCAACCTTACCCGGTCGCATTGGTAAATCTTTTTCTAAACGCTCTGTAGCCTGAATCCCAGTCATTTCATCAATCGATATTGTACGCTCTCCGTTTTGATAACGTTCAATCGCACTGATGTATAAACCAGTAATATCTTCAACTTTTGCGTCAAATTCTTCATCAAGAGGGGGGGGTTAACCAGTAGCGGCTCTGGTGGGGTTTAAGTTCTGCTTCTTCTAATAATCTTCCAACATGGCGGACAGATATGCTTTCAATGATACCTTGTTTCATGATTTCGTCCGCTAGTTCTCTTGATGTCCAATGACTTATTGATCGTCCATAGTCTTCGGGTGGTGAACATGCAAGGGCGAATAGTTCGATTACTTGCTCCATACTAAATTTTACTGGTGCGCCAATACGCTCTGAGTCTTGTAATCTCTGCAAAATAGACAACTCTTTATCGCTATTTTCCAACCATCGGTTTCGCCATAAACGAGCCATATCAAGACTTATATCTAATAATCGAGCAATTTCGCCATGATTTTTCCCCTCTGACGCTAGGAGAATTATTTTTGCACGTAGTACTATTTGTTGCGCCGTATTGTGTCGGTTGATCAACTGTTGGAGTTGTGAGCGATCGCTCTCGTTCAAATTTAATACTTTTGCAGCTAATCGTGCCACACCAGGTTCCCTTGTTTTCAGCCTAAACTGCTTTGACTCTACTTTCTTAGTTTCTCACAATAATGCTTGGTTTATTTCCGCCGTGCTGTACTAGTGAGTAGTATTTTAGAATTATCAATTGATATTAAGTCTTTCTATCTCACGAGAACCTCATTCATAAGAACTCCCGGCTGATCTGAGGGAACACTCCGCTTTTTGCCAACTCAAAGTCTGCAAAATCAAAGCCCGGTGCAACAACGCAGCTCACCAAAGAAAAACTATCATCTTGTGAAGGAATCGCCCCAAACCATGTACCGCGCGGCAAACAATAGTAAGGATGAGTACCGTCTCTCAAATCGGCTCCCAGTAGTATGCCTCGGTGTGAATCGGTCTCGTCAAGGTAGTTGAGACACAATGGTACACCAGCATGATAAAACCACAGTTCATCAGACCTGATACGATGCCACGATGAATATTCACCACTACGGAGGAGATAATAAATTGAGGTAGCAACAGAGCGATCTCCAAAAGGTGTCTTTATGACCTGATCTGATCGATACATCTCCCGATAAAACCCCCCTTCAGGATGTGGTACGAGTTGCAATGCTTGTATAATGTACTCGGCTTCCATATCTGTTCTATCGTTTTTACAAATGTTACCAAAAAATGGGTTTAAAGCCCCGTCCTTATAGGACGGCTTTTTATTATTTTTTAGAGTTCTAATAAGTTCTCTAAGCACGTCGGTTTTTGTTATATTTCCTGCTGTGCAATAATCTTTGAAAATTTGAAGCTTCAAATTATTCTAACCTAAAATCTCATGTTTTTTCCTGAGATTGTATGAGTATATACTGTACAATCATCACAGAGACATTGTTAAAGAATTTAGCAAAAATGTCTCCAGAAAAGTTTTTGTCATCCAGTATTTGGGTTGCCAGGATGAAGACTTACTTCAAGGTTATGGATGTTGACTGAGATGGATACTAGTCGCTCTCCGACTTTGAAGCGATCGCGGGAGTCATTTGTCAATTTAGCTGATCACTTTGTCTCCATCCAATTTTCACCCGCACGCACATCTACCACTAACGGCACACTCAAATGCACTGCATCTTCCATCACAGATTTAATCTGCGGTTGTAATTCTTGCCACTCATCGGGAGGAACTTCAAAGACTAATTCATCGTGAACTTGCAATAATAGACGCGCTTGATATTTCTGCAAAATTTCATGCAATCTCACCATCGCAATTTTAATAATATCAGCGCTGGAACCTTGAATTGGTGCATTGGCAGCAGAGCGTAGTAAACCCGCATCATAAGCACCTAGATTCTTTAATTTACTCAAATCAATGTCTTGAGGATTGCTATTTTTTAATTTGCGTAAACTGTTATTAGTAAAATCAAAATGACGACGACGACCGAGAATAGTTTCTACATAACCTTGAGCGATCGCTTGTTTTTTTACCTCTTCCAAATATGCAAAAATTTTCGGATAACGTTCGTTAAATCGTTTAATAAACTCGTTAGCAGTGGCTTTATCTATGCCTGTTGAACGCGAAAACCTTACAGAACCCATTCCATAAATTACACCAAAATTGATGGTTTTTGCTAACCTACGTTCATCTGATGTAATATCTTCTTTTTCAAAGATTAACTTTGCCGTTACAGTATGAATATCTTGATTTTGCTGATATGCTTGCACTAATACTGGTTCTTGGCTTAAATGAGCTAAAATTCTCAACTCGATTTGTGAGTAATCAGCAGCCACCATTAACCAACCTGGTTCTGGCAAAAAGCATGAGCGGATTTGACGACTAAAAGCTGTCCGAATGGGGATATTTTGTAAATTTGGATTGGAAGAAGATAACCTACCAGTTGATGTTGCTGTTTGGTTGAAATCTGTATGCACCCGCTGAGTATCTGGACGTACCAAGGCTGGCAATGCATCAACATAAGTAGACTTTAATTTAGATAAAGTGCGATACTCAATGATAGCTTCAACCAACCCGCTTTTATCAACTTCTAGCAATTTTTCCAAAGTCGCCGCATCTGTAGAGTAACCGCTTTGAATCTTACGAGAATATTTCGTGAATTCTTTGATTTTAATTAAAAATATTCGACTCAATTGTTTAGGAGAACCCAAATTGAATTTTTCTCCAGCTTTTTCAATGGCTTGATCTTCCCACTTTGCTAACTCTGTTTCTAGCTGCTGTGAAAGTTCCTTGAGATAATCTGAATTAATGCGGACACCTGTGTATTCCATCTGCGCTAAAACTGCTTCTAGCGGCTGTTCAATTTCCTTCAATAACTTATACAACGCTGGAAATTTCTCTAATTTCTCACGCAATTTTGCCACAAGTTGAAATGTTGCATACACTTGCAAACAGCAATAATTTGCTACCGCATTAATATCTATATCAGCAATAGTTTTGCCCTTGGGAACTAATTCTAGATAATTTTGCAGAGTTAATCCCAAGTTTCGTAGGGTCAAATCACTCAAATTATGGCTAGTATCAGGATTGATCACGTAACTTGCAAGCATCGGATCAAACACAACTCCCGCCAAGTTAATTCCCTGACAGCGAAAAACTAAGCGGTCAAATTTACCATTCTGAAAAGTTTTAGGATAATCAGCACTTTCCAGAATTGGGCGTAGTGCTTCTAGTGCTATATCTTGATTTAAATTTTCCCCAGTTTTGTGATTAATAGGAATATAAGCTGATTCATCTGGGTTCGTTCCCCAGCAGCAGCCAATTCCTACTAAAGAAGCATCCCGTGGTTCTAAATCGCTAGTTTCAGTGTCCCAAGCAACTGGTGTATCTGGGTTTGTGAATTGTTGCAACAGATTCACTAACTCGCTAAGTTTAGCTTCAGTGTTAATGATCTGTGGCTGAATTTGAGAAACAAATTGCTGTTGTGCGGCTTGTGTCTCAGCAAAAGTGAAAAAATCAGGGTCTTCGTCTTCAAATTCGTTTTCTGTATCAGTTGTTTCTACTTCTGGCGCTTCTTCAACTTTGCCACCAAAACGTTGCTGAAGTTCGTTGACTTTACCTAAAAAAGTTTTGAATTCTAATTTTTCTAGAATTGGTATCAGGAGACTTGTGTCAAATCCTTTTAATTTACAAGTTTCAAAATCAACTTCTAAAGGAACATCTACAACTATTTTTGCCAAGTAGTGAGACTTTTGGGCATCTTCTCTACCTTCTGCAAGTTTTTTCTGATTTGCTCCTTTAATTTGATCCAGAGCAGCATAAATTTCTTCAAGAGAACCGTAGGTGTTAAGTAGCTGTACTGCTGTCTTTTCTCCAATTCCCTTAACTCCGGGAATATTATCTGATTTATCCCCACAAAGGGCTTTAAAATCGACAATTTGTGTAGGCAATACGCCTAATTTTTCTTTAACTTCTGCTGTGCTAAATTCAGTAATGCTATTTGTAGAGCGCTTCAGAGCATCAGGACTAAAATTTAAAACAGTAATTTCTTTGTCTGGGTCGATCAATTGAAATAAATCGCGATCGCCTGTCAAAATTTTCACTTTATACCCAGCGGCAGTTGCTTTTTGTGCTAAAGTCCCTAAAACATCATCTGCCTCGTAACCTGGTGCAGTGAAAATTGGCAAATTGAAACCATCAAGTAATTCTTGCAGATTGTTCAAATCTGGTATAAAGTCTTCTGGCGTTTCTTTTCGACCGGCTTTATAGGTATCGTCAGCTTCGTGGCGAAAAGTTATATCGCTCAAATCAAAAGCGATCGCCATTGCTTGTGGCTGTTGTGTAGCCATCACCTCCAGCAGCGACTTGAGGAAGCCAAAACATACACTAGTAGGAATCCCGGTTTTGGTACGCAGTCCGCCATCTCGCCCTTTGGCAAAAGCGAAGTAGGAACGAAAGGCCAGGGAGTGCCCATCTACTAAGATGAACGTGGGGCGTGTTGCAGTTACAGAAGCAGAATTTTCAGACATAGCCCTATTCTAGCCACTTGCTTCAGTCACGGGAAGAGCCGATGTGAAGAAATAAGAGCGGGGGAGCAGGGGAGTAGGGGAGCAGGGGAGCAGGGGAGCGGGGGAGCAGGGGAGCAGGGGAGCAGGGGAGCAGGGGAGCAGGGGGGAAAGAATTTGTATCAGTAAGAGGATGTTTGAAAAGTATTAGGCGAATAAAATTCGCTACTACACAAAGCTTAGTCCACCTCCGTGGACTAATACAAAATGAAGGCTTTTGAACCCACGGAGGTGGGTTTTGTCTGTATAGCCAAGCCAAGACGGGGACTGGATTCACCAAGTAGAGCAAGTGGCGCGCGACTTCTAGTCGTCAGGGCTATTGAATCACCCGAAAAAATAAGGGATAGGCGTTTCGCCTATCCCAAAAACTATCAAAATTATCCGACAAATATACAACGCCTCAAAAATAACTTTTATGCAGTTTTATTTTTGCGTTGGCGTCTGCTCATTATACCTAGCATAGCCAAAGCACCCAAACCAGCCATAGTAGCAGGTTCGGGAACAGTTTCTATTTGTAAATTCACACCATCACCAGTATTAAACAGGGTATCGTCGTAGCCGTATTTAAAACCAGGATTACCCAGTTGAACTACAAACGATTGCACATCATTGAGAATCGGTGACTGTACATTACCATCTTCTTTGCCAGTAAGCAATTCCTTAATTGAAATAGTTTTGCCCTGACTATTGGTGTAACTCAAAATTCCTGAGTAATTCGAGTCTTCAATATCAAAGAAATTAAACCTGATTCCTGACAATGGATTTTTGAAATCAAATTGGAATTTACCAACTTCTAACTGCCCTTTTTCAGCAGGCTTACCTGGGGTAATTGTCGTTGTTTGAGTAATGGTCTTAGTACTAATCTCTTGTATTAGCTTGGTTACGCCTTTAACTTTAGTTTGCTTGGTAACTGTTGTTGTTTCAACAGTAATGTTCTTGATGGTTTTTTTACCATCAGCAGCTGTTGTTGTTACTGTTGTAGTGGGTGCTGTCACCGTTACTGTACCAATGCTAGCTCCTGGGGGAGCATCAATAGTCTGTTTGGTAGTACTAGACTTAGGCGAGTCTTTTTTCTCGACATCAGGGCTATAGGCTACTGGACGCAACCAAACAATGTCTAAAGCAGTATTAGTACCTGCATCCTGTGCCAAAAACTGAAGTCCAAATTGTGAGTAATCGTTTGGAGTATTCCTTTTATCCGCAAACAAGCGGCTAGCTGAAAATTGTGGATCGAAATTCAAACTGGTGACTGTGTAACCGTATTTACCCGAACTGGTATCTAGACATTTGGGGATTAGACCGCTGATACTATTCAGACATTCCAGATTTGTGAGTTTAATTTCTCCTTCTTCTTGAGGAGTTAAATTGACGGCATGAGCAGTAGATGCAATAGATAAGAAGCCAATGCTAATTGTAGATGCTGCTATCAGCCTAGATATAACCTTGAATTTTGGCATGATTTTCTATCTTGTTTTCAGAATATTTTTTGGTGAACGTTAACCCAACGTTATTAGGATATCTCTCAATAATTCTTCATAACAAGAGTAATTGGCTGACTTGAATAACTCTTTAAAATCTGGCTTTTTAAAAATTTTGTCATGTTTAATAATACATCTTAAGACATAAGTAAATATGCAGTTTATTTTGAAAAAATAGCTATTTTATATAAAAAACAGTTAAAGCAACAGTGAATTTACATATGCTATTATGCAGGTTAAATATTTAGATATATTGCTCTAAGTAAAATCTTTAATTTTTGAAAGTCGTAATTGTGAAGAAGCTTCAACTATGGGCGATCGCGTCCACAGAAATAGGCAAACACTCACCTTTGTAAGCATTGTTAGGGAGAAAATAGATGGAATTGCAGGAGATTGCGGGTTTAGGCTGTTCTGCTGCACAGTTCAAATATTCCATTATTTTGCAGATCCCATGTAAATAGCTGAATTATTCGTTAATATTGGTTGGATTTACTGTTGGTAGGGTGTTAATCTCTGTGTGGTGTAAATATCTCGTTATTGCTCCTGTTAGTCTCAGTATCGCTTTATTAGTTGCTGGTTGCAGTGAAAATAAGGCTTCCCAGTGTCAAAGACTAATTCAGGTAGTGAATGAAGGAAATTCTCTCATTGATCAAAAAAAAGGACAGCAGGTGATAACGAGTATGCAACTGTCTAAAGATTTGGAAGCTGTCACCGGTTCTTTAAAAAAAATGAATTTGGCAGATCCCAAAATCAAACAATTGCAAAGCCGTTTTGTTAAGGTGTTCGAGAATCTGAGTCAAGCGATCGCTAAAGCAGCTAGGGCACTAGGTGCAGCGAAAGCAGCCGAAGCCTCACCAGCTGGTAGGGAAAAACTACAAAAGGCTAGAACAGAAATTGATACAGCCCTAACAGCCGTAGCTAAAACTGCTGGTAAGGAGTCGGATATATTACTAAATGAACTCAATAAGTACTGTAGCCAGCCTGAATAATCTATCTTTGTTGACTTCTGACTGGAGACTGGCGACTAAAAAAACTCTCATACCATTTCACTCAATTACTGATACAAATCCTTTCACCCCTGCTCCCCTGCTCCCCTGCTCCCCCGCTCCCCCGCTCCCCTGCCCCCCTGGTTTCTAGTCCCCCATCCAAAGGTGCTAAAAACCTGATTTTTTAAATCAACCGGATTTCTAGGAGAGTCTTTGAAAAGTATTGTTATTAACATGTAAACCTCAGTATCCTAATCCCTACCCTACGAGGGAATGAGGGTTTCAAAGCCTTTTTTCTATCGGCAGAGGTTTGGAGAGGGATTTCTAGTATATTTAACGGCTTTTGAAACACTAAAATCTCAAAATACCATGACTCTTCCCAATCCTGGTAGCGTCTTGGCTACATTAACTGAACTGACTCAAGTCAATCGCACCCACGGCTTGCTATCTCGTGTCAAAGACTTACCTGTTAATGAATTTATTTGCTTACTTGACTTTATTACTGCTGAATTCCAGCAATTTCTGAGAGCAATTGATTTAATTAATAATGAAGCTCTAGAAACAATGTTAGAGCAAGTGTTAGAAGCAATTACACTCAAAATTGGTCAAATTCTCCAAGCAGAACACACAGCAATTTTTTTATTAGACTATGATAAAGGGCAACTTTGGTCAAAAGTGCCTCAAGATAACAATCAAAAATTTTTAGAAATTCGCATTCCGATCACAGCTGGAATTCCAGGACATGTTGCTAGTACAGGCAAATATTTAAATATATCTGATATTTCCATACATCCCCTATTTAGCCCAGATTTAGAAAAACAATTGGGCTACAAAATACATAATCTTTTATGTATGCCTGTTGTGAGTAGTAAAAATCAGACTGTAGCAGTCGTTCAACTGGCAAATAAAGCTGGAAATATTCCATTTAACAATGATGATGAAGAACGTTTTAGAGACTTTGCCTCTTCTATTGGAATTATTCTAGAAAGCTGCCAATCTTTCTATGTAGCAGCTCGCAATCAGCGTGGTGCAGTAGCTCTGTTGCGGGCAACCCAGACACTAGGGCAAAGTTTAGATTTAGAAGCAACTTTGCAAATAGTTATGGAACAAGCCCGAATCTTAATGCAAGCAGACCGCAGTACGCTGTTTTTGTATCGTAAAGAAATGGGCGAACTCTGGACAAAGGTAGCAGCAGCAGATGGTACAAACATGATAGAAATCCGCATCCCAGCCAACCGTGGCATTGCTGGCTATGTGGCATCTACAGGTACAGCGCTGAATATTACTGATGCCTATAAAGACCCACGTTTTGATTCCAGTACAGATCGAAAAACCGGATATTTAACCCGTAATATATTGTGTTTACCAGTGTTTAATTCGGTAAATGAATTAGTTGGAGTTACACAGTTAATTAATAAGCAACAAGGTAGTTTTACTAGTTCTGATGAAGAATTTATGCGTGCTTTTAATATTCAAGCAGGAATAGCTCTAGAAAATGCACGTCTATTTGAAAATGTGCTAATAGAAAAACAATATCAAAAAGACATTTTGCAAAGTCTGTCAGATGCAGTAATATCTACAGATATGGCAGGTCGAATTGTCACAATTAATGATGCAGCATTAGCATTACTAGGATGTCCATTGGGTGAAGTGAACACCAAAAGTAACAAGCTTTTATGGGAACAACAATTAATAGGTCGCTTAGTTTGGGAGGTTGTGCCTATTGAAAATTTACAAATGCGCTTGCAAGATAGTTTAAAAACTGGGGCAAAGCATTATGTGCCAGAGCAAAATTTGACGGTGGGACTTTATCAAGTTAGGAGTGAGGAGTTAGGAGTTATTTCTTCCTCATCTCCCTCATCTCCCTCATCTCCCTCATCCCCCTCATCTCCCCCACTCCCTACTCAGGAGTTAATTTTAGCGGTGCAAATTCCCACCAATCCAGATATTTTCGTTCCTTGGAATCTCTCTGTAACTCCGCAGTCTGAGTTTCTTACCTCTAGTCAAGTGCAACAATTAGAACGCAGTATTAATCTGACCGTTAATCCCTTGACGAACCCAGAAGGTGGGGTGCGGGGCGGTTTGGTGGTTTTAGAAGACATCAGTCAGCAAAAACGTATGAAAAACACCATGTACCGCTACCTAACTCCCCATGTTGCCGAGCAAGTTATGGTGCTAGGCGAGGATGCCTTGATGGTTAGTGAACGTAAGGAAGTGACTATTTTGTTTTCTGATATCCGAGGCTACACAACACTTACAGAAAATCTCGGTGCGGCTGAGGTAGTTTTACTGCTAAATCAGTATTTTGAAACGATGGTGGAGGCAGTTTTTAACTGTGAAGGCACGCTGGATAAGTTTATGGGTGATGCCTTAATGGCTGTGTTTGGTGCGCCGCTACCACTTACAGAAAATCATGCTTGGAGGGCGGTGCAGTCAGCATTGGATATGCGGTGCCGTCTGGAGGAGTTTAACCAACGCCGGATTATTCGCTCCCAGCCTCAAATCCATATAGGTATTGGCATTAGTTCTGGAGAAGTGGTTTCAGGCAATATTGGTTCCCACAAACGTATGGATTACACTGTCATTGGAGATAGTGTAAATTTAAGTTCTCGTTTGGAAGGAGTTACCAAAGAATACGGTTGCGATATTATTTTAAGTGAGTCTACTTACCAACTTTGCAGCGATTTGATTTGGGTGCGTCAATTAGATAAAATCCGGGTTAAGGGTAAACATCAAGCAGTAAATCTCTATGAGTTGATAAGCGATCGCATCACTCCTCTAGACGCTAACACTCAAGAGTTTTTATACCATTACCATGCCGGACGCGCTGCTTATTTATCCCGTGATTTTGGACAAGCGATCGCTTGTTTTGAAGCTGCCCAAAATATTCGACCCACAGATCAAGCCGTCAACATACAATTAGAACGTACTCATACTTACCGGCAAACACCTCCTCCAGACTCTTGGGATGGTGCTTGGACAATGATTGCCAAATAGTCAATGGTCAATAGTCATCAGTCATCAGTCATCAGTCATCAATCAACAACTTTTCATTCTTCCGCATTTTCAGAGTCGCCTTGAAAAGGGTTTTCGCCAATTTTCAGTTGCTTTTTGGTGTTTTTCAACTGTTTCCACAAAAGTTTTATTTGTTCATACGCATCATCTGGCGGTAGTTTTCCCCCTGTTTCTAAGTTACAGATGTAACTTACTCTTTGAGCGAATTCTTGTAGATTTGCATTGAAAACTAAGTTTTCTGGCTTTACCTGACCGTAGTAGCGTCCACGAGGATACAGAAAATTATCTTTGTCCACTATTTTTTTCTCCATTTTTGCAATAAACCTCCTGCTTTAACTGAAGCTAAACTAATAGCTTCCCTCATCTTTCCATTGTCAGATCAGGAGAAACTAAATCATGAATACCTCTTCACCAGAGGTTAGGCAGAAATTAGTTGATTCTGAATTTAGATACAAAAAAACCAGGCTTAAAGTGCTTTCACACTAAGCTTGATAACTAAAATTTCTTTGAGAGCGACAAGACAGAAGAGTTAACTCTTCCTTTTATTCTCAATTTATTTCATCTGTTATCAAATTCAAGCTGTAATTAACTCCGCCTGAAAAAGCATATCTCCTAAATATATTCCTAAATATATATTAATATATTTTTCTTAAGTAAAATTACTTATTTTGAAAGTAATAATATTTGCTTTAAAAAGAAAAATACTTGTTTAAGGCAAAAGGTAACACATAGTAAAAGTAATTGTCCTCTGTCATGAGAAGGATCTTGTGGGTGATTTTTGTGTCGCTGTCTGTTTAGCCTTGATGGCTGACTAACACCTAATGGCTAATCTCGGATAACTAAAGATAAAATGATTAAGCCCGAAAGGACAAAAGCTGCACATAGCCCAAAACTTTACCTGCCATCATGTCTGTTCATTCCAAGTTATACGAAGGCAAAGCGAAAATTCTTTATACAACGGACGATCCGGAAGTCTTGTTAGCTGACTTTAAAGATGATGCCACTGCCTTTAATGCCCAAAAGCGCGGCAGTATTCACGGCAAAGGACAAATTAATTGTAGCATTTCCAGCCATTTGTTTAAACAATTGGAAGCTAATGGTATAAAAACTCACTATATTGATAGTCCAGCCCCAAATCAAATGCGGGTGAAGTCAGTCAAGATTTTGCCTTTAGAAGTAGTGGTGAGAAACATTGCTGCTGGTAGTCTGTCTCAACAAACAGGCTTACCAGTGGGTACAGTTTTGCAACAGCCTTTGGTAGAGTTTTATTACAAAAATGACCAATTGGGAGATCCACTATTAACACGCGATCGCTTGCTGTTGCTCGAACTAGCTACTGCGGAACAAGTAGATGCCATTACCAATCTAGCATTGGAAATCAACAAATTTCTCAGTGACTTTTGGCGGCAATGTGGCATTACTCTAGTAGACTTCAAACTAGAATTTGGTTTGGATTCACAACAGCAAATTCTCTTGGCAGATGAAATTAGCCCCGACACCTGCCGTTTGTGGAACACAGCAGAAGCAGACCCAGACCGTCGGGTAATGGATAAAGACCGCTTCCGCCGAGACCTAGGGAATGTAGAAGATGCTTACCAGGAGGTTTTACAACGAGTACTACAAGTAGTAGAAAGTAAAAATTAATTAAATGGGCAACATAGATTAAACTTATGTGAATTGTCAGTTGACAGTTGTCAGTTGTAAGGCAGTGCATTAGGCAGATACCCCGACAGCCTTTGCAACTGTTGCGCGAGAAGCGCGAGCGTCACTCGTAAAGGACATTTGCTATTGACTACTGACTACTGACCACTGACCACTGACAAATTACTAGTTTGTGATGGTGTGTGGATGTAAAGAGGAATTTGAATATAATGCGTTTATCTCCCGTATTGCTGGCTGCTGTCGCAATTACAGCACCCTTATGCGGTTCGCTGAGTGCAAATGCACAAACCGCTAACAGTCTAAAACAAACAGCAGAGGTTTTCACACCCGCGACAAATCAGCAGCCAGAAAATAACACAGGTAAAGATTTAGCTAGCCAGAGTCTAGAATCTCACTCCAAGTTAACCGAGCTGAAGCTGCCGCCAGATTCTGAGTCTATTGTTGTAGGTGTTTTTCCAGCTAAGTCAGCAGCAAAAGCGACATCAGAGGTAATAGTGCCTACCTTAACAACGTCTACAACGGCACAAATACCTCAGACAACCCCAGATCCAGCAATTCAACAGCCCAATTCCCCTCCAGAGATTTCACCCCCAACAACTGAGCAACAAACGCCTTCCCCAACACCAGAGACAACCCCTCCAGAGATTTCACCCCCAACAACTGAACAACAAACGCCTTCCCCAACACCAGAGACAACCCCTCCAGAGATTTCACCCCCAACAACTGAACAACAAACGCCTGCCCCAACACCAGAGACAACCCCACCTCAAAACAATTTAAACTCTCCAAACGCCACCCCAGAAACGAATGAACCCCGTGTGTTGGTGTCGGAAGTCGTAGTTACACCTCAGACAGGGCAACTATCACCGGAACTAGAAAACCAAGTTTACCGAGTAATTCGTACTCAACCAGGACGAACCACAACCCGCTCCCAGTTGCAAGAAGATATTAATGCCATATTTGGTACTGGCTTCTTCTCCAACGTCCAGGCAGTACCAGAAGATACTCCCTTGGGAGTGCGAGTCAGTTTTATTGTGCAGCCGAACCCAGTTTTAACGAGGGTGGAAGTACAAGCCAATCCTGGCACTGGTGTTGCTTCCGTACTGCCTGCGGGAACTACTGATGAAGTGTTCCGCGAACAGTATGGTAAAATACTAAACTTGCGTGATTTACAAGAGGGTATCAAGCAGCTAACTAAGCGTTATCAAGACCAAGGTTATGTGTTAGCAAACGTGATTGGGGCACCGCAAGTCACCCAAAACGGAGTTGTTACTTTGCAAGTAGCAGAAGGCGTAGTAGAGAACGTTAAAGTCAGGTTCCGTAATAAGGAAGGTCAGGAGACAGACGAAAAAGGACAACCAATTCGGGGTCGGACACAGGAGTATATCATCAAACGGGAAGTGGAATTAAAGCCGGGACAAGTATTTAACCGCAACACTGTGCAAAGAGACTTACAGCGGGTATATGGACTGGGATTATTTGAAGATGTGAATGTCTCTCTTGACCCAGGTACAGACCCCAGTAAGGTGGACGTGGTGGTGAATGTGGCAGAACGCAGCAGCGGTTCTATTGCTGCTGGGGCTGGGATTAGTTCTGCTAGTGGGTTGTTTGGTACAGTGAGCTATCAGCAGCAAAACTTGAACGGCAGAAACCAAAAACTCGGTGCAGAGTTACAAGTAGGACAGCGAGAACTGCTGTTTGATCTACGGTTCACCGACCCCTGGATTGCAGGAGATCCCTACCGAACTTCCTACACAACTAATCTTTTCCGCCGTAGTTCGATTTCGTTGATTTTTGACGGTCAAGATGATAACGATATTAGAACCTTTGACTCACGCAATATCACTAATGAAGACGCTCAAGACCGTCCCCGTGTGCTGCGTCTAGGTGGCGGTGTTACTTTTACTCGTCCCCTTTCCGGTAATCCTTATGAAAGATCGGAATGGACAGCTTCAGCAGGGTTGCAGTATCAACGAGTGTCTACACGCGATGGCGATGGCAAGATCAAAAAAGAAGGAGCATTATTTAATGATGAGGGACAAGCTCTTGGCAGTGATGGAAAACCCATCCCAAACCCACAAGAAACCCCAGAGCTAATCCAAACAGTGCCACTGAGTTTGTCAGATGAAGGACAAGACGATTTACTGCTATTGCAATTGGGCGCACAACGCGATCGCCGTAATAATCCTTTACAACCCACCAGCGGTTCTTACCTCCGCTTCGGCGTGGATCAGTCAGTCCCCATAGGGCTAGGTAGTATTTTACTCACAAGATTACGGGGTAGCTACAGCCAATATTTACCCGTTAACTTTCTGAGCCTGACTAAAGGGCCACAAACCCTGGCATTTAACTTGCAAGGGGGGACTATCCTTGGTGACTTACCTCCTTACGAAGCCTTTACCCTTGGTGGTAGTAACTCTGTTCGGGGTTATGAAGAAGGTGGATTAAGCAGTGGACGCAGTTATGTGCAAGCATCCGTTGAGTACCGTTTCCCAGTTTTCTCAGTTGTCAGCGGCGCACTATTTTTTGATGTCGGCAGTGATCTAGGAACCACCACTAGGGCAGCTGAAGTGCTAAACAAAAATGGCACCGGCTACGGCTATGGTGTTGGTGTACGCGTGCAATCTCCACTAGGCCCAATTCGCATCGACTATGGTCTCAGCGACGACGGTGATAGCCGGATCAACTTTGGTATTGGTGAAAGGTTTTAAGTTAGTCAAGAGTCAAGAGTCAACAGTCAAGAGTTTACCAATTTTTGACTATTGACCATTGACTATTAGACCTCTTGCATAAATATTTTTTTGTCTCACGCAAAGGCGAGGCAGCGCGTTGCGGGGGTTCCCCCCGTTGAAGCGACTGCCGTCGCAAAGGCGCAAAGAAAAGATCGCAAAGAACGACTTTTGCAAGAGGTCTATTGACCATTGATTAATCAGAACCTTTGCCAAAACTTCACATGAATGATACAAATCTAAATATATTTACTTTTCGCTTATGCAACAGCATACAATAGCGGCGGAAATTACCCAAACCGGAGTGGGACTGCATAGCGGTGTGAGTACCGTTGTACGGTTACTACCAGCTGAGGCAGGAAGTGGGCGCTACTTTGTGCGGGTGGATTTACCAGATTTACCGATAATTCCCGCCCAAGTTGCGGCGGTGAATCAAACTGTTCTCTCTACTCAATTGGGTAAAGGTGAAGTATGTGTCCGCACAGTAGAACATTTGTTGGCGGCGCTTGCGGCTATGGGTGTGGATAATGCCCGAATTGAAATTGATGGGCCTGAAGTACCACTTTTAGATGGTTCGGCAGCATTGTGGACAGCCAGCATTACCCAAGTTGGACTAGTATCACAACCAGCCGCTAACAATCTAGTGGCTCTAAATATTAAAGAGCCGATCTGGGTCTATCAAGGTGATGCTTTTGCTTGTGCCCTCCCAGCACCAGAAACCCGCTTTAGTTACGGTATTGACTTTGACTCGTCTGTTATTGGTAATCAATGGCACAGTTGGTCGCCTGCTGCTGATGTAGGGAAAGCTTCTGTTAGCTTTGCTGGAGAAATTGCTCCCGCCCGTACTTTTGGTTTATTGCATCAAATTGAACATTTACAAAAAACAGGGTTAATTAAAGGTGGCAGCTTAGATAATGCACTCGTTTGTGGGCCTGAAGGTTGGCTAAATCCACCATTAAGATTTGCAAATGAGCCAGTCCGTCATAAAATCTTGGATTTAGTAGGAGATTTGAGTTTACTAGGAACTTTTCCTCATGCTCATTTTTTAGCGTATAAAGCCAGCCACAATTTACACATTCAACTGGCTCAGAAAATTTTAGATTTGGGATTTTAGATTTGGGGTCTGGATCTACTCTAAAATCCTAGATAATTAAAGGTTTCAGCGCAGAACTACTTTAATTCTCAGATTCAAAATTAACCACACTGCCAATGTCAATCCTCACCGAAGTCAATAGTACAAATACTACTGCACCTACATCTACCGAACAACAGCCTAATGATGAAACAACATCTACACCTGAGATTAAAACTACTTTCACATCCGAAGAAATTCAGAAGTTGCTACCCCACCGTTACCCATTTTTACTGGTAGACAAAATAATCGACTATGTGCCAGGGAAACTAGCTGTAGGGGTTAAAAACATTACTGTCAACGAACCCCAATTCCAAGGACACTTTCCTGGACGACCACTGATGCCAGGAGTGCTAATTGTAGAAGCAATGGCACAGGTTGGAGGTATTGTTTTAAAACAATTGCCTGGTTTTGAAGAGGGACTGTTTGTTTTTGCTGGTATCGATAAAGTGCGCTTTCGCCGCCAAGTAGTACCAGGTGATCAGCTGGTGATGACGGTGGAACTGTTAACGATCAAACAACGTCGTTTCGGTAAGATGCAAGCCCGTGCCGAGGTTGACGGTCAACTCGCTAGTGAAGGCGAATTGATGTTTTCTCTAATTAACTAAAAATTTGCTTTTTTGGTAAGGGTACAGCCGTGACGTACTCTTACCCAATCCTGAAAAGGATAGCAGCAAAAAAAACAATCCACAACCGCATTTTAAAATTTATTGATTTTCGACGCCCTCACACTGAACTTGCTTTGCCCGACACTTCCTTTCACCGAAAACTTACACACTCAGTAACGCCAGTCGCCTCAACTTTGGGAATCAAAGCATAGCGCTGGCTCCTCAAGACTGTTCTGGAGATTCACCCTTGAAGACGCTTATTCATCCAACTGCTGTAATTCATCCTAAGTCGGAACTCCACTCAACAGTGGAAGTCGGTGCCTATGCTGTGATTGGAGCGCATGTCAAAGTGGGGCCTGAAACAATCATTGGCGCTCATGTAGTGCTAGAAGGGCCTTGTGAAATTGGGGCGCGAAATCAAATTTTTACAGGTGCAGCTATTGGCATGGAACCCCAGGATCTCAAGTTTGTGGGAGAACCGACTTGGGTCAAAATTGGCGATAACAACTTGATTCGTGAGTATGTCACCATTAACCGCGCCACTGGCGCAGGTGAAGCAACAGTCATTGGCAATAATAATTTGTTGATGGCTTATGTCCATGTAGCTCACAACTGCGTGATTGAAGACCATGTGATCATTGCTAATTCTGTGGCGTTGGCAGGTCATGTGCATATAGAATCACGAGCAAGGCTGAGCGGGGTTTTAGGTGTCCATCAATTTGTGCATATCGGTGGTATGTCGATGGTGGGTGGCTTAGCACGTATTGACCGGGATGTGCCGCCTTACATGCTGGTGGAAGGAAATCCAGCAAGAGTGCGAACCCTGAATCTGGTGGGACTCAAACGTTCTGGAATGAGTTCAGAGGATTTGCAAATACTCAAAAAAGCCTTCCGCATTCTCTACCGCTCTGGCTTAAGCTTTAAGGATGCGTTAGAAAAATTGGAGCAGTTGGGAGAAACTGAACAACTGCAACACCTGCGTCGCTTTTTGCTACTTTCTCAGATGTCAGGAAGGCGTGGTTTGATTCCTGGTAAGGGGAAACCAACTGTGAGCGATGAATGAAGAGTTAGGAGTTAGGAGTTAGGAGTTAGGAGTTAGGAGTTAGGAGTTATACTTATTCTTTATGTAAGTACATTTAATATTTATTAAACGAACTGCTAAGGACGCTAAAAACGCAAAGAAAAAATAGTAGTCTGGTGGCGGTAAAGGAGTAATTATTAAGTGGAAGTTTACAGAGGATTGGTTTTAAAAATTAAACTTTTAATTCTTAACTCCTAACTATTCACTCCTAACTCCTAGCTCATAACTCCTAAGATGATGTTTGTCAAGTCTAATTTATTACTTGCCTAGGCGACTAGAAGCGTCTACACAAACAAAACCTGCCTACGCAGGTTAGAAAATCCTTGATTTTATATTAGTCCACGGAGGTGGACTTTGCCTGTGTAGTAGCGAATTATATTCGCCCAATACTTTTAAAACATCCTCTAACTATTCACTCCTAACTTTAATTACCAAATGCAGATATTTATCAGCACTGGCGAGGTGTCTGGCGATTTGCAAGGGTCGCTGTTAATTGCGGCGATGAAGCGTCAAGCTGTGGGTTTGCAGTTAGAGATTGTGGCCCTCGGTGGCGAAAAGATGGCACAAGCAGGGGCAACTATTTTAAGCAATACCACTGCTATTGGCTCGATGGGATTGATAGAATCTCTGCCTTATATTTTGCCTACTCTCCAGGTACAACGCCAAGCGATCGCCTATTTAAAGCAAAATCCACCAGACTTGGTGGTGCTGATTGACTATATGGGGCCAAATCTCGGTATTGGTACTTATATGCAACAGCATATGCCACAAGTGCCTGTGGTCTATTACATCGCTCCTCAAGAGTGGGTATGGTCAATTAGTTTGCGTAATACTTCCCGAATTGTCGGTTTTACAGACAAGCTTTTGGCCATATTCCCAGAAGAAGCCCGTTATTTTAGGGAACATGGAGCAAATGTGAGTTGGGTGGGACATCCTCTGGTTGACCGAATGCAACACGCTCCCAGCCGCTTAGAAGCCCGTGCTAAATTGGGTATTGAACTAGAACAAATAGCGATCGCTCTCCTCCCCGCCTCTCGCCGCCAAGAACTAAAATATCTCTTACCAGTCATTTTTCAAGCTGCCCAAACTATTCAAGCGAATTTACCCCAAGTTCATTTTTGGATTCCTCTATCTCTGGAAATCTACAGACAGCCGATTGAGGAGGCAATTAAGCGTTACGGTTTACGGGCTACAGTTGTATCGGGTCTACAAAAGGAAGTATTTGCTGCTGCTGATTTTGCGATCACTAAATCTGGTACTGTCAATCTCGAACTTGCTTTGTTAAATGTGCCGCAAGTTGTGGTATACCGATTAAATCCTGTTACTGTTTGGATTGCCCGAAAAATTCTCAAAGGTTCCATACCTTTCGCTTCGCCAACCAATTTAGTCGTGATGAAGCCGATTGTGCCAGAGTTGTTACAAGAGGAAGCCACAGCAGAAAATATTACCCAAGCGGCAATGGAATTACTGCTAAATTCTGACCGTCGGCAGCAAACTTTAGCAGATTATGCTCAAATGCGGCGTTGTTTGGGAGAATTAGGAGTATGCGATCGCGCTGCTCAAGAAATTTTGCAAATGGGACTGGGGACTGGGAATTAGTAAAGGGAACTCCAAGAAATTAATTATCCCGGTTGAACTTGTTGACTGATAACTGATAACTGATAACTGATAACTGATGACTGTTGACTGTTGACTGTGATGGCTCATGAGATTAGAAAAAAACGACCCATAGCAGTTGATTTGTTTGCAGGTGCAGGTGGCATGACCCTTGGCTTTGAACAAGCTGGTTTTGATGTGCTGGCATCTGTGGAAATCGATCCGATCCATTGTGCCACACATGAATTTAACTTTCCTTCTTGCTCAGTGTTATGCAAAAGTGTTGAACAGACAACAGGAGCAGAGATTCGCAATCGGTCAAAAATAGGCGAACACGAAATTGATGCTGTCATTTGTGGTTCACCATGCCAAGGATTTTCACTAATTGGTAAACGAGTTTTTGATGACCCACGCAATTCTTTGGTGTTTCACTTTCATCGGCTGGTTTTAGAACTCAAACCGAAATTTTTTGTGATGGAAAATGTTCGAGGCATCACAGTCGGTGGACATAAACAAATCCTTGAAAACTTGATTAGGGAGTTTCAAAATCAAGGCTATCAAGTTGAAGAAAATTATCAAGTTCTTAACGCTGCTCATTATGGTGTACCACAGTCGCGGGAGCGATTGTTTTTAATTGGCGCGAGGGAGGATGTTGAGTTGCCGAAATACCCCCAACCAATTACCCAAGTAGCAAAGCCAAAGACCTCTGTACAGCAAAATTTATCTGTGCTGCCAATTTGCCCGACTGTACAGGATGCAATTGGAGATTTACCAGAAATAGAAAAATATTCAGACTTACTAAACAGAGACTGGGTGGTAGCGGAGTATGGGAAGGCTAGTAAATATGCTCTGGCACTTCGCTGTATCAAACCTTTCCCAGATGATTATTCTTACAAACGTGAATTTGATGCTCGAATTCTTTCTTCCAGTCTCAGAACAAAACACTCGCCGACAACTAGTGAACGCTTTGCTGCTACTACTCCAGGAGAAACAGAACCAATTAGTCGTTTCCATAAACTGCATCCAGATGGTGTCTGCAACACTCTGCGAGCAGGTACAGACAAGTATAGAGGTTCTTTCACCTCCCCAAGACCGATTCATCCATCTCAACCCAGGTGCATTACAGTCAGGGAAGCAGCAAGACTACATTCTTACCCGGATTGGTTTAGATTTCATGTCACCAAATGGCACGGTTTCCGCCAAGTCGGTAACTCTGTACCGCCACTATTAGCAAAGGCTGTGGCAAAAGAAATTATTCGTAGTTTGAATATTTCACCTGCTAAACCTAGTTGTCGGCAGCAGTTAGGTGATGATAAATTGTTGCAACTAAATATGTCACAAGCAGCACAATATTACTATAGGGATTGCTAAGAGAAAGTTGGCGACTGGAAGTCGCGGCTACACAGACAAAACCCGCCTACGCGGGTTCAAGAACCCTGATTTTCTGTTAGTCCGCACAGGCTGACGCACGCTTGTGTAGTAGCAAATTATATCAACAGGACTTACGCAACTGTCACAAGCAATGGTGCGGTGTAACCGCGCCGTGCGCCTAAACAACTACGCGATAAACATAGGAACAGCCGGACGTTTTAGTTGCTGAACTAAATAATTAGATAGTAGTCCATGCTTAATTTGATAAATTGTTTGACCAGTTATATAAGCTAAATTTTTGAGCCGAAGCCAGACTAAAATAGCGCAGGCGATATGATTTCTTTGAATACGACCCTTACGGCATTGACATGATTCAATGCCAGTCAATTGCTTTAATTCGCGGTGAAACTCTTCAATTTTCCATCGAACCTTACACACTTTTTGTACAACATCCGTAGAATCTTGAGATAAATCGTTTGTAGCGATAAAATCCGTTCTGTCGGTCGAGACAGTTACTCGGAATAGTTTCACTTTTTTAGCTTGAGGAAACTTTTTTATTTTTATTATTTTACCTGATATCAACTCCTCCTCATTCCAAGATAATGATTCAATCCTTTTATAATTTTCAAGACAATTAGTATCATCTACAAGTCGATTACGTTTCAAAGGACAATAATAATATTTTCCTAAGCCATCAATGTATAACATTAATTTATTTGTGGCATACCAACTGTCCATTAACACAGCTTGGAATGGTAAAACCTTATGATATACAAGGTTTTGCAGCATTTCTGTTACATGGTCTATTTTAGTTTTACCATCTGAGTCTGGGTCATAAATACGATAGTCAACCACCCAAAATTTTCCTTCTTCATGATTGACATATATACAATTTATTAAGCCGATACCCTGGATTACACCATGTTGGTTGCCACTATATTGTCGTTTACTTGTCTCTATTTCTGTGGCGTATCGTTTATCCAGCACCGTGTCATCAAAAACTAGATATGCAGTATCACTCACTTGGACGATATCTTTAACATTATCCCAAAGCAAACGAGGTGTTAACTTTTCATTTTTGAGATAACGGTTAATTTTATCATGACTGATCTGATCTAAATGCTCTGCCAAATTCGTGACTGTATAATTAATCTGACTGCTCAACAAGTATTGGCAATAGTTAAGTTTAGTAAATCTCATAAAATACAAGGTTTATTTTATGAATCCTTAACTCTATTTTCTCATAATTTGAACAAGGCTTCACACAGAGACACGACTTTAACTAATTTTCGCAAGCCCCTTGTTAGTAAGCTCATCTTTGCTAGTACATATGTCTTGTAGAAATGCGATCGCCTGTGCCAGTTGCGTCCATTATTCAATACATCTGTACTCAATTTTAGCGATCGCCTGTGCCAGTTGCGTAAGTCCTGATCAAGTTCGGTTAATTACTTACGATATAGTCAGTTTGCTTGGTAATAGGTAATAGGTAATGGGTAATGGGTAATAGGTAATACTGAAAACCAATTACCAATTCCCAATTACCAATACTTCGGCTTCGCTCAGTACAAGTTCCCAATTACCGACCTCCACAGATATCATAAGTGTTTAAACGGACATGATATAAGGTAATATCTGCAAGATTTCACTAAGTCCAAGCACGGAAAAAGGTGCTATCTTCCCAAACACTAGCAGTTTGTTGAGCGATCGCAGTCAATTCTTTCTCATTCAAAGGTTGAAAAGCCCGCGCTATCTTGACATTACTTTCTAATTGTGCTTTTGTTTCAGCCGCAATCACGCAACAATGAACACCAGGCTGAGATAAGGTGTATCCTAAAGCTTGCTGCATACCACTTAATCCACCTGGCTTAAACAGCCGTCCGTAGGCTGGGACTTTCATCGCAATCACACCGACATTTTTCTCTTGTGCTACTGGTAGAACTACAGGGATGAAAGGTCGCGGGTGGTGTTTGTCGGCAGCATTCACGGGAATCAAGGTAGTGTGGAAGGGATAGCGACGCAACCCTTCAGCAATGACTTGCGGGTCATGATGTCCGGTAATACCAGCGAACCGTACAAGTTTCTGCTGAATAGCTTCTTCTAAAGCTTTGATTGCACCAGATGCGCTAAAGATAGTGTCAAGTTCAGTAGAAAAAGAAACGTGATGCAACTGCCACAAATCAAGATAATCTGTATTCAGACGCTTGAGCGATCGCTCCAATTCTCGCCATGCACCATCGCGGTCTCTTTTATCAGTCTTACTGGTTAAAAACAGCTTTGAACGATGAGGGGGTAAAACTTTGCCTAAATAATCTTCACTTGGGCCATAACTAGCCGCAGTATCAAAATATCTTATACCAAGTTCCAGCGCTTTTTCAATAATTGCTACTGCATCCCGTTCTTTTCCTTCCCAGGATAGCGGAGTTTGCCCCGCTCCTCCCAACCCGAAGATAGGCACTTTTACTTCTGTGCGTCCCAACACTCTTTCTGGCATATTTGCTGGTGGCTTGGCTGTGTTGGTGGCATTTGGTTGCAAAGCAGTAGTTGTTACAATACCGCCAGTGACAGCAACACTGGTAATTAAGAAATTGCGCCGTGTCTGTCTTTCTGTCATGGTTAGCTTTGGGGGCGAAATTGCTCTTCTTATACTTATGTTAGCTAGGGACAATTAATTTGAGATAGCAAAACTACCGTTAGACTCAACATAGTTCAGTTAAGCATTTATTCCTTCTCTTTCTTCTCTCTGCGTTTTCTGCGCCTTGGCGGTTCGTTATATTAGTATCGAGGTAGACTCGCCTGCCTTGAACAGTATTTAAAATTCCCATCCATCCCGTTCTTGGCGAATAAATCTATCGACTTCTTCTGTTGTGGCAAAACTGCCTTTAGCAGAACCGATAAAGCTTTCTATACTGGTTACAAACCTGGGACTAGTATCAGTATCGGGTAAAGGAAATTCTTCTAGATATAGTCTTGTAGCTTCCTTTAGATTAGCAAGAACTTCTTCAATTGTTTCACCTTGATCGACTGTGCCGACTTCTGGACATTCAGCAACATACATATCTTCTTCTTTGTGAATAATGGCAGTCAAGGTTTTGGTATTCATAGTTTTTTGATATGAAAAATCAAGCTATCGCACTTCTTTTTTACCTTAGCATTGAAGAGCGATCGCCATTATTTACCACCTGTAGCATTTTTTTGAGCATAGCTGAGATTACGTTGATACTCTGTAATTTTTTGCTGGGCGATAGAATAATTGGGGCTAGAAGATGGTACTTTTTTCATCAGTGCGATCGCTGCTTGCCATTGATGGACAATTATCTTCCATTCATCTTGAGTTTTTGCTGATTGGGTAAGATTAGATGCACTAATTGCTTGATTAACAGCCTCTCTAAAATTATCAGATTTAGGTATAAAAGTGGGCGATTCCGAACTTACTGCTGAAGGTGTAACTCCTACAGTTTTTGATGGCAATTCTGTTGAAATTTTAGAGGGTATGGGAAAAGGAATAATTTCTTTTACTTCTGATAATTTAGAAAATAAGTATATCCCTAGTGCAGCTAAAGGAATCAATAAAAATATCAGCAGTTGCTTATTTAATTTTTTAGGCTTTTGATTATAGTGTTGGGGTAACGAAGTCATCTGTAATTGCTGTTTTCTTACCTTTTTCATTTGGGTGATACCCATATCACCTCGTAATCTGTCTACATCTAAATCTGTGTTATCAACACTGTGAGACTGGCGCTTAGACTGATAGTTTTTAAATATGGTTTTTACTTTTGGGATGAAGCGATGTCTAAACAAGTACTCAACTTGATAAAGATATGCAGCAGTCACAATCCAAATCAATGATCCAATTTTATCAATATAGTACTTTTCCATATATTGATTTAAAATTAATTCATCTTTTGTAAAACAGTAGATAAATATTTGCTCATAGTAACAGCTGTTCATTGGTAAAAATGGTAAAATAATAATAATAGAAACCAACAAAGATAAAAACATTACTACTTCCGCATAAAAACCTTCCCATAAACTATTAGTATTGGGCAACCATCGAGGCCAGGTAGGTGATATTGGTTGTTTTTTCCATAAGTGTACAAAAAAAGCATGAATATAGGCAACCAAAAGCATCGGCAATAATATTCCTAAACTTAGACATATAATTAAAATTTCCAAATGATTGGTAATAGCTGATAATATCAAACCCCAAAAGCCTGTCAATTTAAAAGTTATTATGACACTACAAGCTATAAATGGAATTAAAATAAATGCTCTACACCATGAGTGAAAGTAAGGTATCCATGCTGGCCATATGGCGGCTTTGTGATTATTATGATGTTTTACTTCTAAATTGTCTAAGTCGTTTTGCGGTTTTTCGATATTTTCAGTAAAAGTTAAATAATCGATCCAAGCTGGTGATTGTTGCCCAGTCTTTTTTCCATATAATTTCACTGTTTTGATAGATTTAGCTTGCAATTTTATCATCAGATTGCGAATAAATGTGACTGATGATTGTTGTTCTGGGGCTTGAGCAGATTCTAATATTACATGTAAGCAAACGTCTTTTAAAACTGCTTTAGCAGTAATGTCTTTGTCTCGCAAAAGGTAATTAATTGTTGAGGCGATCGCCTGTGCATCTCCCTGTTTGGCAAGTTCCAAAAGATTAGGCTGTGTCATAACCAGTAAACGCGAAAACCTGAGCAAATAATTTTCTATACTCAGGATTCCCCAGTTACAGATGAAAATAACATTTTCTGATTTTTTCAGGACATATCATTACGCAACTTCATAAACAACGTTCTTTTGTAATCACAGAACTACCATCACTAACAGTCACTTTTTGAATACAATCATCACCAAAGTAAGTAAAAATATCCTTTGTCATTTTATCGGCAATCCTTTCAAAAATTTGGGCTGTTAATCCAGATGTGTTATCACCACTTAAAGTAATAGAAACAGTTAAAAAATGAGGAGTTTCGGAATCATCTTCATCATCTATTGCTTCTAATTCTCTGGCTGCTGCACCTACATTAAATTCTTCACTCCAAGCAGGGAAAACTTTACCTGTTTGTTGCCAATAAACTTTTACTTTCTCAATCGATGCAGCACCTAAACCAGTGATTCCTTTGTGAACAAATGTAACTAAAGCTTGCTGATTTGGTACTTGCAATGATTCCAGCATTACCTGTAAGCAAGCATCTTTGAGGGTGACTGTAGCAGTGATACCCTTAGGTTGTAAGTGGCGATTCATCAAAGACGCGATCGCCTCTGTATCACCCTGTTTAGCAAGTTCTAAAGTATTTGGTTGTATCATAACTAGTACGCAAAGCTGAGAAAATAATCTTTTATCTCAGGATTCCCAATAACGAAGCGCAAGTAACATTTTGCTAATTTTTCAGCAAATATATTCTACTCAAGTGATGTCACTGTCAAAATTCAAACATTTAGTTAACCGTTATGCCAGGTTTACTTACATACAGCCAACAGCCTTGGACAGAAACTTATAGTGAGATAATTGATGTGCGATCGCCTAGTGAATTTGCAGAAGATCACATACCTAGGGCGATTAATTTACCAGTGTTAAATGATGCAGAACGCGCTGAAGTAGGAACTATTTATAAACAAGTTTCTCCCTTCACTGCACGGAAAATAGGTGCTGCTTTAGTATCAAAAAATATCTCTCACCATTTGATTGAACATTTTGCGGCTAAAGATAAAGACTACCATCCTTTAATCTATTGTTGGCGCGGCGGACAGCGTTCTAATAGCATGGCTTTGGTGTTAACACAAATTGGTTGGTGTGTGACGTTACTTGCAGGTGGATATAAAACTTATCGTACTTATGTACGCCAACAATTAGAACATCTACCAGAACAATTCACTTACCAAGTATTGTGTGGTCTAACTGGTAGTGGTAAAACTTATATCTTAGAGAAAACGCATCAGCATGGCGCTCAAGTTTTAGATTTGGAAAGTTTGGCTAACCATCGAGGTTCTCTACTTGGTGAAGAATGGCAGAAAAAAGTTTCCCCTCAACCTTCACAAAAATATTTTGACACTTTGCTATTGCAACAATTAGAAAAGTTTAATTTTCATCAGCCAGTGTGGGTAGAATCAGAAAGCCAAAAAATAGGACAAGTTTATTTGCCTCAGTCTTTGTGGCATAAGATGAAACAAGGTAATTGTGTAGAAATTCAGCTACCATTAGCTGCCAGAGTTCACTTTCTTTTACGAACATATCCACATTTAGTGACTCATCCTGATATTTTAAAATCTAAGCTGGATAAACTTAAATCTTACTGTGGCGGCGAAAAAATAAGCCATTGGTACAAATTGATTGATGCTGGTGAGTGGGAAATATTTGTACAAGATATTTTGCAGTTTTACTATGATCCCATCTATAGGCAGTCAATCAAACGGTTCTTTGGCAAAGCTGAACAACTGCTATCTCTATCAAATTTATCGGATAGCAGTATTAATAATTTATTAAAGTCTTTATTATCAAATTATTTCTCGGTAAAATCAGCACAAAATAAATAAAAATAAAGCTGATTTACCAGTAAATATTAAAAATCAAACAAACCTATTGATTCTTGTTTTCAGCTGCTAAATTTCCAGGATTAATATTCACTAATGGCAGTGAACCATTACCACCCATAACCATCGGAAAACGACCATCCCATTTCTCGATTGCTTGCTTTTGTAATAATTCTGGTGTTAAAGTTAGCCTTTGTAATCTTTGCGCTTCTGCTTGACCTTTGGCGCGGTTGACTTCTGCTTGAGCTTCTTGAGTTGCTTTTTTAGCAATAAATTCTGCCTGTTTAGCCTCTTGTTCCGCTATTTGTTTTGATTCAATAGCTTTGCCAAACTCTGGAGAAAATGCAAAATTTACTAGAGAAACATCATCTACTATCAAATTATAGGCTGCCAGACGAGTTTTGAGGTGCTGATCAATTTCGTCTTTTAGTTCCGTCCTTTTAGTAATTATTTCCTCTGCTGTCTTTTTAGCAGTTGCTGCTTTTAAAACTTCAGATACAGCTGGAGTAATTATTCCTGTAATGATTTGTTGTTGGTCGCCAATTTGCTGAAAAACCTGATTAACTTTTGTCGGCTCAACATGCCAATTGACAGCGAGTTCTGTTGTGATTTTCTGGAGGTCTTTAGAAGCAGCATCAGACTGAAAAGTGTTTTGGTGTACGCGGACGCTAAGTCTTTTAATTGATGTCACAATTGGCATGATTGGATGAATACCTTCATCTAAGACTTGATCTTGGACTTTGCCAAATTTCATCATAACGCCACGTTCGCCTGCATTAATAATTGTAAAAGGACGCAAACTAGTGATTAAAAGGAATAAAATTATTCCTCCAGCTAGATAAAAAATATAGTTGAAATTATTAAAATTATTGCTGCGGAGATTATGCATAGTTAGCCTACTAAATTAAGTGAGTATTTGTTGTTGATTAATTCAGCCGGAAATACTAGAGAATTGTTAAAATTAATATCAGGGGTGAATACATCATTGCCAGTAATGATTTCGCAAAATATATATGAAGATTTATCAAGCTCATAATTGGCCAGGGACGCTGGAAGAAGCCATAGCTATTCAAGAACAGTTGCGATCGCAGGTCATTACAGAGGATAAATTTAAACAACCCGTCCAGTATGTTGCTGGTGTAGATATGGGTTTTGAAGCTGATGGAACTATTAGCCGTGCAGCAGTGGCTGTATTGAGTTTTCCTGAATTACAGGTGATTGAAACAACCTTGGCATACCGGCCTACGACCTTTCCCTACATTCCTGGTTTCCTCTCCTTTCGAGAAATTCCCGCTGTCCTCGATGCCTTGGAAAAGATTAAAACAATACCAGATATTATTCTGTGTGATGGTCAAGGAATCGCCCACCCTCGCAGATTGGGTATAGCTTGCCATTTAGGAATACTCATTGATATACCAACAATTGGTGTAGCAAAATCATTACTGATTGGCAAACATGAAGAGTTGCCAGAAACAAGAGGCAGCTGGCAACCATTGATAGATCGAGGTGAAACAATAGGAGTAGTTTTAAGGACACGCACAAAAGTTAAACCACTCTATGTCTCCAGTGGACATAAAGTTAGTTTACCTACAGCAATTGACTATGTGTTACGTTGCACGCCAAAATATAGGTTGCCAGAAACTACACGCATTGCTGATAAATTAGCATCTGCGAGATAAGCGAAAACACATAAGTAGAACACACCAGGTTTCTTTGGTTATTATTTGTAAGTTTAATTACGACAGTCAGCAGTCAACAGTATTGTTTTGTTGAACTTTGTTCTAAATACTTGCTTGCTTATACTCAATCGTGTTAGGAATCGCACAGAAAGGAGTTGAAGTAGCTAAATACGAGTTACCCAAGTTAGAACAATGAACGCACTAACTTTACAGTGGCACGATGCAGGTCAAAATAAAACTCAGAATATTTACGAACAACAGCCAAGCAACAATCCTGGTACAGTTCGCATCGGTCGCGATCCACTGCGGTGCGACATTGTTGTGAGTAACCCGACTGTATCAGGTTTACACGTTGAAATCTTTTTTCATAGCCAGCAGCAACGTTTTTTGATTAGAAATCTGCGATCGCAAAATCCCCCCCTTGTAGATGGAAAGCAACTAGTCCAAGGTGAAATGCCACTAAAACAGGGCAGTGTGATCTATTTGGGTCAAATGCAACTCCAAGTTACTGGCGTTGCAATTAACAGCATTCCAGCAACAATTTTGGCACCACCCCAGCCAGCATTAGCAAACCCCCATCCATCAACACCGCCACAACAGCCACAGCAAAATCCGAGGCATCACCACCATCCACCAGCACAACCACAAGGGGTTTATGGCTTAGAATGTCCCAATTGCCATAGAATTTCCCCTCTTGAAAACCTGCCAATAGGCTGTTCTTGGTGTGGCACATCTTTAGCTGGGGGAGTCAGTGTTTTAGTTGCACCCAGTAGTTAGGGAGATGGGGGCAGGGGGGCAGGGGGGCAGGGGAGCAGGGGAGATGAGGAGGATGAGGGAGATAGGGGAGAAATAACTCCAAACTCCAAACTCCAAACTCCTAACAACTGACAACTGACAACTGACAACTGACTATTGACCAATGACTAACTTACAAATTCAATTAAGTTGGGATGATCCCGCGACGGGAGAACGGCGAGAACCAAAGTTGAGTGCGCCTATAGCCTTTGGTCGAGAATTCGCCCGCTTACCTGCTGAACATCAAGGACAGCGCATCTCTAGGATACTGCTCAACAGTAACGAAGTTTCTCGCTATCATGCCCTCATTGACCTGGAACAAAACCAGCTAATGGTGATTGACCAAGGAAGTGTAAACGGTCTATCTGTCAACGGTCAACGGCAAACGCGCAGTGTTCTAGCTAATGGGGATACATTGCAAATTGGCCCCTATATAATCACGGTGACATTTGGCGTCAGTGCAACCGCGCAAATCACCAGTCCGCCTTCCATGATTCGGTTTAACCCCAATACCGATATCCCAGACCCCAACATCCCGCCAGCCCCGCCCGTAACACCTGCAACTAGCAATTTTCCACCACCAGCATTTCAAGCTGAAAAAGTCGATGTACAAGCACTTCACGCCACTGGCTTGTCTGTGGATGAATCTGATTATCTCGCCATTGGGGCAGGATTAGGTAGCTTTGTGTGGGTTGATTTGCTGCGGCTGAGTGGTGTGCGTCCTGACAAGATTGTGGCTTTAGGATTAGAAGCGGAACCGTATGCACGTTATAGGCGTTTGTGTCTAAATTCGCAAATTCCTTTATATGAAAGACTGCGATCTAATTCTGACTCTTGTCCTGATAATATTTGGGGCTGGCCTAGTTATGCGTTGCGAGAAGCTTGGCGGGACTTCACCAAAGGTCAAATCAAATCAGCAGCAAAGTACTTGTGGCAGGTATTCGCTGAACCAACTTTTGCCGAAACTTATACGCCCCGTTCTGGTAATGTCTTCGATTCCATAGACCGGGAAGTCAGACGTATTGGCTGGAATCAAATTTATCGTTATGGGCGAGTGAGGGCAATTCGCAAAACAGACGATGGCAGATATTGCGTAGCTTATTCTCGTGGCCCGGGAAATCATGCTTTTTTAGTTAGTCGTTATTTACATTTAGCTACTGGTTATCCAGCTATTAAGTTTCTCCCTGATTTGCAAGCTTATAGGGAAAAATATCAAGATTTTAAGTCTGTGGTTAATGCCTATGAAGCCCACGACCATGTTTATCAGCAACTAGAACAACAAGGTGGTACCGTGTTGATTCGGGGGCGGGGAATTGTTGCTTCGCGGATTATCCAACGCATTTATGAAGCCAGAAAGCAAAATCGCGATATTACAGTTTTGCATTTAATGCGATCGCCTAAACCCCAAGGCAATAAATTTCAATATGCCACACGTTTAGTCAAAAATCATTACGAATTTCAACCCTTCAACTGGCCGAAAGCCTGTTGGGGCGGTGAACTGCGCGAAATGTTAGAAAAAGCTAGTCCTGATGAACGCAAGCGCTTACTAACAGACTGGGGCGGCACCACCACCGCCGACCGCCTCGATTGGCAGCACATTACTGAACAAGGTTTAAGAGAAGGCTGGTATCAAATTACTTTTGGGCAAGTGGTGAGTGTGGAAAGGGATGCCCAAAACCGCACTATTACCCATATCCAAGAAAAGGGTTTTGGGGAAATGAATTTAGCAGCCGACTTTATTATTGATGCCACCGGGCTAGATGCCAAAGTGGAAGCGAGTCCCTTACTGAACGATTTGGTAAAACATTACAACTTACCTATCAATAGCTTAGGGCGGTTAGTTGTGGCAAACAATTTTGAGTTAGTAGAAATGCGTACTGTCAGAGGTCAAATTTATGCCGCTGGCGCTACTACCCTTGGTGGTCCCCATGCAGCAGTTGATAGTTTCCTGGGCTTGCAGTACGCTGCACTAGTCGCCGTTGATGGACTCGCCGCCGCC
This sequence comes from Nostoc sp. UHCC 0702, assembly GCA_017164015.1. Lineage (GTDB taxonomy): Bacteria > Cyanobacteriota > Cyanobacteriia > Cyanobacteriales > Nostocaceae > Amazonocrinis. Next base: position 8,108,438 of record CP071065.1, on the reverse strand, counting down.
CGTGCGCCGGGAGTCCATCGTTTAAATGCTGTAAGTTCCTTTGGGCAGTGGTTGAAGTGGGCATTCAATCAGTCACCTTAGTTGATTGACCGAGCTTTCCAGGTAGGGAACAGGCAATACTAGTGAAAATACTGCCCCAAATATTGGGTGACAGAGCAACGTTGATTACTCAAAGCTTCAAGCAACTGGGTTTAAACTCAGCACTCAGCACTTTCCCATAACAGGCGGCAGAGCATTTATAGCAATAGCCAAGGTGCTTAGGACATCAACAGATGATAAAACCTAAATACAAAAAGGCTTTTCACCCAGTCTCTAGTCCCTAGTCCCCAGTCCCCAGCTATATTTATGACAGATCAAAATCTCTATAATCCATTCCGCAAGCTCAAGGTTCGGAATTTGCTGTTGCGGTTTCTCCTCGTATCATTTGGTGTAGGCTTTGCCACAGCTTACATGCAAGGGATTAGTGGTTTGAAATTCAACAATGAATTTATGACTCTGATATTTTACATCTTAATCTTTGGGTTACTTTGTCTGTGGGAACTCGTTGATTTTAAAAGCTTAGGAATCAATCTCAAGTACGTAGTGGGAGATTTACCCAACAACTACAAATGGCTGCCAATGGTAGGCTTAGTCATGCTCTTGCTTTTGTTTTCCCTGAGTGCTTACTTGGTATCATTTTATCTTCTGTCATTGGTTGCACCTGATTTTATAGAGGAAGTCATGCGCCAAGCAGTCAAAGACCCATCTCCTAGCAGTTCTGCATCAGCGTTGTACAACCTGCTAGCAATCAGCGTATACGTAGTATTTGCACCACTTGCCGAAGAATTCCTTTTTCGAGGGATTATTTTGCAGCGCTGGGCAGCCAAATGGGGTATTCGCACCGCTTTGGTGGTTTCATCGCTGTTATTCGGAATTTTACATTTAAATGTATTGGGATTGTCTATCTTTGGTCTGGTTATGGGCGTGTTGTATATTAAAACCCGGACATTGCTCGTACCTATTGCCTGTCATGCGTTGAATAATTTAGTAGCAGTGTCAATGGGGTTGTTATCCACTGAGTCAAAGACTACTTCAGCGGCAAATAGCTTAGAGCAATTACAGTCTGGTTGGTGGTTTGGAGCCATACTGATGTTAATAGCACTGCCAATGTTAGTTCGCTTCCTCTTACAAAATTGGCCTCGTAAGGATACTCTAGTCCCTTACTTAATCAACGCCTCTGTTACAGAAAGTTAAAGCTTGAGAAAAAAAGGAAAAGAAAGATACTCTGTAATGGTGTAGAAATGTATAGAATCTTGTAAAGATTTAAAATATATTCTTTTTAAGATGCAAACAATCGAGCTTTCTTCCTCAATGCAGCTGTCTATAGCACCAAACCAATGTCAGCCTTTGAAGATTATCGCACTGGGAGATAGCTTAGTCTATGGATTTGGCGATCCAGACAGAGGAGGCTGGGTTGAGCAACTGCGGCGTTGGTGGATGTTACCCGATAATGCTGGTCATGTACTATATAACTTGGGAGTGCGAGGCGATCGCACGCAACAAGTAGCACAAAGGCTAGAGGTAGAATTCCGCCATCGCGGTGAACTGCGAAACCGCGTCCCCGACTTGATAATTCTGTCAGTAGGAGTAAATGATTCAGCCCGCTTAACTCGCCCTAATGGACGAAATTATACAGATTTTACCGTATTTGAATCAGAAATAGCTTCTCTATTAGATATGGCGCAGCAACTTTGCCCCGTACTATTTGTAGGCATGGTGCCAGTGGATGAGTCCAAAATGCCATTTCTAGACTGCTTTTACTACAATCATAGCGACCAATACCGTTACAAAAAAGCCACTCAACTTGCTTGTCTCAAACGGCGAATTCCTTATCTGGATATTTTCGAGAAATGGATGGAACGCGGTGAAACTTGGCGACTGCAACGCCTCAGTGAAGATGGTCTTCACCCCAACACATTAGGCTATCAAGCTTTGTTTGAGGACGCGATCAATTGGCAAGCACTCACAGCTTACCATTCTAAACTTGATTTGCAAATGCAAATATCGTAAGGAAGGGAAAGGGACAAAGAGAAAAGAAATCCTTTCCCCTTTCCAGTACCTACTCTTTTCAATGGAAGATTAGATTTAGGACTTACGCACATTGTCATATTTTTTTCGTCTGGGCAGTACTGGGTCAAAAATCAATAGTCCAAAAAATCTTGCTTTTTGACTATTGACTCTGGACTATTGACTGCCATCACAGTAAATCTGTGTGCCAGTTGCGTAAGTCCTGAGATTATTTAAAATGACTTTTTTAACATCTTCTTAGGCATAATTTAATTAGTACAAAAGATATATTCAATTAAATTTATTCTGCACTCTTATGACTCCAACTTTATTTGGTCGCTGGCAAACTCGATTATTACTACTTGCCACTGTTGGTTTATTAGTATCCATACCATTTGCAACAGGCTTAATCGGGGCCGGTGCTAATTCAGTTTATTTTTGGATACTTGGCTATGTTGCCATCTTCGGTTTGGGTTGGGATTTGCTCTATAATTATCTGCAAAAACTCCGCTGGGATAGGGACTGGCCTGCTGTTTATCAACTCTTAGCTGGTATTTGGGAATTATTCTTTATCTACTGCGGAGTCAAACTTTTTGGCTTCTTACCAATACCTCTGCCCAAAGAAGAACTATCACCGGGAGCTTTTCTACTCCACTACATCTGTGTTTGGCTAGCAGTTTTTATTGTTTCACAAAGTCTCATGCGGATTATTTTTCTGCGTTGGCGTTTCCGGGGTGGGCAGTGGTTATAAAGCTTTTAACTATTTATTAATAATGAAATTCAAACTTTATCGTTAAAAATAATTTAAATAAGTATAATAAAATTTATATTTTGTAAATATACAAAAATTTTTTAATCAACCAAGCTTCAGCACATATAGTAAATTTACGAAATATTTAAATGTGCTGTTGTAGATATTATCAGAAAAAACAGGGCAAACTAACTGTATAGTTGAGGGATTCTACAATCACCAGATGTAATATTTGGTGTTTATATTTTTGCTGCTATTTTGTCATCTCAACTAAAGATTACTAGATTTACCTGACTCATTCTCGCTATTTCTCATAAGGAAATTCCCATGTCAAATTTTGAGTTAGTGCTGAAGCTATTGCTCCAATTAACTATTATTTTAGTAACTTGTCGGTTAATAACTGTTGTTGGGCGACGCTACCTTGAGCAAACTGATGTTGTTTGCGAAATGATCGCTGGTGTGATGTTAGGGCCATCATTATTTGGCTTAATTACCCCCGATTTACAGCAATGGCTTTTTCCCAAAGCTCCAATTTTGCTAGCTACAGGAGAAAAGATTCCTAACCCATCAATGTCAATTCTTTTTGCCATCAGTCAGATTGGGTTAGTAATTTATATGTTCTTGATTGGCTTAGAGTTTAATACCAATTTGATTAAACAGCGACTCAAAAGTGCAGGATTGGTTTCTGCGGCGGGAATACTTGCACCATTTACTTTAGGGGGAGCAGCAGCTTTTTTATTGTATGGCAAAGCTGAACTCTTTAAACAAGGTGTAACACCTTGGGCAGCGGCTTTATATCTAGGTGCTTCCATGTCGATCACAGCGTTTCCTATGTTAGCCAGAATGCTGTACGAACGTGGTATTGCCAAAACTCGCTTCGGAACTTTGGCATTAGCAGCAGGTTCCATTGATGATGCAACTGCATGGTGTTTACTAGCTATTGTACTGGCAAGTTTGAAAGCCAACACAAGTATTGCCGTCTTTGCTATTGGTGGTGGTATTGGCTACGTAATACTTTCAGCTTTTATCGCACGGCCAGCACTAACGATTTTTACTCGCATGACAAAACGTGATGGTGGCGTAACCATCCAAACTCTAACTTTGGTATTAATTGTTTTAATGTTTAGTTCCTGGTTTACTGATGCAGTGGGTATCTATGCGGTATTTGGCGCGTTTATTTTAGGTACAGCAATGCCAAGAGGCGAATTTGCAGAGCAAGTACGCTCGCGCACTGAATATTTAACTACTTCATTTTTACTACCAATATTTTTTGTATTCTCCGGACTCAACACTCAAATTGGACTAGTAAACACCCCTGCTTTGTGGGGAATTACACTCTTAATCATAGCGATCGCTATTCTTGGTAAAGGCATTGCTTGCATGTTAGCAGCAAAAATTGCCGGTGAAAATTGGCGGGAATCGGCAACGATTGGCGCTCTCATGAATGCTCGCGGTTTAATGGAATTAATTATCCTTAATATTGGTCTTGAACAAGGCATAATTACTCCAACTTTATTTACTATCATGGTAATTATGGCAATTGTGACTACACTCATGGCATCACCGCTAGTTGCCTTTTTGTTGCAAGGCACAAGTTACGCCAAAGCTTCTGCTTAAATAAATTTAAATAACAACATAAATGTTAAATATTTAATATTTGTGACCTGAAAGTAGGGGTACACAGCTAGCTGTGCGCCCTTAAACATTTCTTTCTTCTTTCTGTGTTCTGTGCATCTTGGCGGTATCCTGCGGGAAGCCCCTACTCTTCTCCTTCCAAGACGAAGATCGCGAACGAGAAGGCTTAGCCAACGCGTCTAGGTTAAAAAAAATTGACTTTGGATCACACAGTCTTAGCCTTAAATGAACCGTATTCCTTGATGGATGATGTAATTTCACTTTTCATCCTTCATCCTTGAGGTTGACATTTTGCTGTGATTTAAAGAATCATCTTAGGGAAACCAGATACTATCTTTTGAGGAAACTATGCACACAGTTATTCTTGTTCTGGTTGAGGTGCTGATTGTTATTGCACTGTCACGTCTAGCAGGATTGGCATTCAAGTCAATTAAGCAACCGTTAGTAATTGGTGAGATTGTCGCCGGGATAATGCTCGGCCCATCTTTATTTGGTTTAGTTGCTCCTGATGTAGCAGCTAGCTTATTTCCACCAGAAACTATTCCTTTTTTAAATGTTTTGTCTCAGGTGGGACTGATATTTTTCATGTTTCTGATTGGGTTAGAGCTAAATCCTAAATATCTCAGCGCGCAGTTAGAAGTAGCAGTTTTAACTTCTCATGTCAGTATTTTAGTACCGTTTTCTTTAGGTACACTGTTAGCATTGCTGCTTTATCCCTTGGTTTCCAATGCTAGTGTATCATTTACTGCCTTTGCCCTATTTTTAGGGGCGGCAATGTCAATTACAGCGTTTCCAGTTTTAGCACGTATTATTACGGAGAACAACTTACAAGGTACACGCTTGGGAACATTGGCATTAACCTGTGCAGCGGTGGATGATGTCACGGCTTGGTGCGTTTTAGCAGTTGCGATCGCCGTCGCTCGTACAGGTAATTTCGCTGGTGCAATACCCACAATTATCGAAAGTTTAGTATACATCGGCTTCATGCTGACCGTAGGACGTTGGTTTCTGCAAGGCCTAGCCACCCACTACCTCCGCACCAAACGCTTGAGCCAATTCGTGCTAGCCGGGATTTATATGGCGGTAGTTGCTTCTGCATTGATTACCGAACTTATTGGTATCCACCTGATTTTTGGAGCGTTTTTACTGGGAGCAGCAATGCCCAAGAATGCAGATTTAGTCAGGGAATTGGCAGAAAAAACCGAAGATTTTGTCTTGGTATTCCTCTTACCAGTGTTTTTTGCCTACAGTGGTTTGCGGACGCAAATTGGCTTACTGAATCGTCCTAATTTGTGGTTATTATGTGCATTGGTGTTAACAGTAGCGATCGCAGGTAAGTATATTGGTACTTATGTAGCAGCTCGCGTCAGTGGCATTAATAAACGAGAAGCATCAGCCCTTGGTTGGTTGATGAATACTCGCGGTTTGACCGAGTTAATTGTACTCAATATTGGTTTGGAGTTGGGGGTCATCTCGCCCTTAGTCTTTACTATGCTGGTAATTATGGCATTGGTGACAACATTCATGACCTCGCCACTGCTGGAATGGACATATCCAAAACGATTAATCAAATTAGATTTAGTAGAGCCAGAAGCAGAAGAGCAAACAGCTAGAGATTCTACAAATGAAGGCGAATCTGACCATCCTTACCGGATTTTGGTGCCAGTAGCCAATCCCAGCACACAAAAAGGTTTGTTACAGTTGGCAGTAGCATTGGCTCTCAATTACCAACAACCCGCCATTGTCAATCCCCTCAGCTTGATTGAACTGGAAGAAGACTATGCTTTTGAAAGTACTCCAGGTGAGGCTAACCGCTTAATTGCCCAGCGTCGATCGCAACTACAAGATTTGATTAATACTCTAGAACCAGCGATCGCCCAGCCTTATGTACATCCCATCATTCGCATATCCAACAATGTTGCCAGAGAAACAGCACAGATTGCCACAATCGAGCAAGCTAATTTAATTCTTGTAGGATGGCATCGCCCAGCATTTAGTAACAATCGCTTGGGTGGACGAGTCGGGCAAATTCTCAGTACTGCACCAGTAGATGTAGCAGTTTTCATCGACCGGGGAGGGGAACGATTAGAAAAGTTGTTGGTTCCTTACTCAACCAATATTCACGATGATTTAGCATTGATACTGGCTCTGAGACTGCTAATTAATATTGAAACCTCTACATTGCAAGTTTTACAGGTAGTCTCAGAAAATTACCTCCATGATGAATTTAGTGACGAATTGCACAGAATAATTAAGCAATTACCGAGTAGTGTACGCGATCGCATTGAAATCAACATTGTCGAAGCCTCAGAACCAATTGAAGCTGTAGTTGCAGCCTCAGAAGCTGTTGACCTCACTATTGCCGGTACTAGCCGCGCTTGGGGTATTGAACGCCAGACCCTAGGACGATACACCGATGCCTTAGCCATCCAATGTCGCTCCTCGCTGCTGATTACCCGCCGCCACAATCAAGTCACTTCTCACCTCGCATCAGTACTTTCTGAGCTTAGCAATCCAGAATCAGCACTCACCAATTGAAACCATGAATCATTTTAACTTTAAATCCTTGGCTTTCTACGGAGTGGCAATAGGTTCAGTTCTACTGTTGTTTAAAGTTGTAACTGCTTATGGAGAAAAAAATCTCAAAGCTCCTCCCGTAGTTAACGGTCGCTATCGTCTGACCCTGGCTGCAAATTTACCGAACTGTGAAAAAACAAATTCTCTGATGTTAAACATTCAGCAGTCAGGTATTTACTTAAATGCCTCATTATTACCAGCAAACGCCAATGCAGGCACAGAAAAGCAACACCCTCTTACAGGTATCTTTAAAAACCAGCAGTCAATTCTATCTGGAACAATTGACAGATACATCTTTTGTAAAGTTACCGGATTTGAGAGCGATCGTAACAAATTAGTCACAATCCAAATGAAACTAGTAGATCAAGGTAAGATTACTGGTCAACTAACCCTCAATGGCATTTCCCAAAGCCTAGGATTTACCGCAATGTTACAAAAAGACCAAGAAAAATCACAGAATAATAAGAGCCATTGAATTGTAAGTAATTTACATCACCAAACCATTACCAATGCCTGAAAATGCCTCATGGCTAAACATACAAGGTATAAAAATAATGTATAAGACACAGACGACTAGGCAACTTTTCCAATCGAGCAAGCAACTATTTGGTGTTAGCTTGTTCGGCTTGTACACAGTAATTGCTCTGGAAACTGCAAGCAGTGCTGCTAAGCCAATGCCTAAGAAGTCATCAGGTCAAAATCATCAAACTGTAAAATTGCCAAATGGTAAAAACAATGCTGAACCAATAGCAAGACTAGATGATTGGCGCTATTACCCAGAAGCTTTACAACTAGAAATTATACTTTCAGCAGGCACAACTCCCAATTACTTCTACCTCTCCCAACCTCCCCGCATTGTTGTAGATTTGCCTAAGACTAAATTAGGTTATGTTCCCACTAACCAAAATTATTCTGGCGCAATCAAAGGAATTCGCGTTTCCCAATTAAAAGCAGGCGTGACTCGTATTGTCCTAGATTTGGCAGCAGGGACTTTTGTAGATCCTAATCAGATACAATTGCAACCTGTTTCCAAACAAAATCCCACTCGCTGGGTGTTACGTCCTTTTAATTCTAACTATGGTCGTTCCTCCATACAACCAGGATTACAGGCTTCGCCCAACAACTTACCGCCAAATCCTAATAACTACTATCCGCAACCGTCTAATAACCTACCTTCAATCCCGAACTACTCCCAGCCCAGCACATCCCCAACTAACTACCTTCAGTTTCCCAGCACCCTACCCCCAGCAACTAACCAGCAACCCTTTGTTACGGTTCCGCCCCTGACTCCTAGCAACTCCTCGCAACTACCAAGTTCTGCTCTTCCGCCAGCTTCTTTCCCCAACCAACCTAGTAATTTTAACAGCACTCCTCCTGTGGCGAGTCCTAATTTTCCCACTCCCACAGTACCAACAATCAATTATGATTATTCAACCCCTAGTCAACCAAATATTGAAGTGATTGAATTTGGTCAACCCCTTCCTCAACGCAGATAATAAAGTATGCCAAAATTTAACTTTCAGCAGAAATGCTAAAAAGAGGATCATTAAAGATTGCCTGAATAATACTTTAATATCCTCTAAATGTTTGCCAACCTAGACATAGCAATTTCAAAAAATAATCCGACAGTATAGATTCAGATAACTCAGACCCTACAAAGCGATCGCCAATTCAAAATCCCAAATCCAAAATGTATTAGAATCTTTCTGTTTCTTGATTCGGTGCTACTGCTCCTGGTTGAGCCGTGAAGAAGTTTTGCGCTGCTTCATTCTGGTAAATACACCTAATATCAGGTTTATCGCTGTCCAAGTTACCTGTAAAGCCAAAAGTATTCAGGCGATTCTTACATTCATTTACTTGTTGAGATGTTACAAGCTTGCGCTGCTCTAAAAGCGCCCAGTTATTTTGACGCAGAACGCATCCAGGACGCATACTTGGTTGAGCAATGTAGACATTAAACGGGTTAAGAGTTACAAACAGTCTGGCATCCATTACCATTGCACTGGCACCATACTGGACACAAATCTCAGGGTTCGGTGCTCTAGTATCAATAAATTCACGGGAAGCTACGTTTGATGTACTCAACGTAGTTGTAGAACTAAAAGCAATACCAATTCCAATTCCCAAAATCAGCACCCCTGCCAAAATAGCAATGGTAGTGAAGTTAAACATCGGGGATTGGAAAGCAGAAGGTTTAGAAGGAGTAGCCGTTCTACCAGTAGATTTACGTCTCATTTTCGTTGGATCAGTTTTACGCCTAAGAAAACAGAGAGTGGTCTAACCTGCTCTCCCTCTTTCAGTATGCCGAGTCTTGACTATGATTGCCTGCTAGTTTCTAGAAATATTTTATTTAAATGATAAAACGAACAAAGTTTGCTATGAGCGTCTTTAGCCAGTGGCTGGCAAAAAACAAAATAAAGACGATCGCACCTCAGCTAATTACACAAAAGTAGCGATCGCCCCTATTTTAGTTAATTATCCAGCTTGATAGCTAGTTGAGAATGTCTCTGTTAGAGGTCGCCAACGAAAAGCGCGATCGCCACCTCTTTCAATCACTACCTTAACCCGTGGTTCCAAGCTGGGCAAAGTTGCTAAAAACTCAACTTCCTGATCTGAAAGAATATGCCCCTCAATAATCCACAAGACCAGCCCCTTTGATTTTGGTGGTAGCTGTTCCAGGTGAGAATTGATAATTGGTGGCACATAATATACATAACCTACTGCCGCACCACTACCAGTACTTTTTTTACCAAGATGTGGTGGCCTGACTCCATGAACACCCGTGAGATAGGCAGCCACGTCGCCCAGCCCTCTAGCAGTAATATGGAGGGTAGTATAGCCAGCAGCACGTAGTCTGCGTTGATACCGACCTTCAAAACCTCCTTCCAAAGGAACGTATACACCAAGAGAACCAAATTTTTCCAGATCGCGAATTAAACCGTTGCCAGTGGTTATTAGTGCCATAGATTTTTTGTCCTATCCCACCTAGATATCTCTATTATTTACCTTGAAGCGATAGATTAAGATAGATAAACTTTATCCAAAACAGCAAAAGTTACTATTGAACCTGAGAGAATGTTTGTAAAGTCTAATTTACGACTAGCCCTGGCGACTAGAAGTCACGGCTATACAGACAAAACCCGCGCAGGCGGGTTGAGATGCTTACTTTTTCATTAGTCCACCTTCGTGGACTTTGCCTGTGTAGTAGCGAATTATATTCGCCCAAAACTTTTAAAACATCCTCTGAAGAAGCAAGGATGCTTCACGGCTCAACTTGCTTGCAGCCCCAGGATAAAAGCATAAAAAAAGAGAAATTTTGAACTGAGACTGGAAGCAGCCTGTTTAAACATCTTCTAGCTTGTAAAAGGGAGTAGGGATGATATCTTTTTTCATCCTTAGTTATGGCATTTTCCCCTGAAAAGCCAATACTCCGAGCCAAGACTTCAGGTATGGTTCGCCCCCCTGCTCCCCTGCTCCCCTGCTCCCCTGCTCCCCTGCTCCCCTGCTCCCCTGCTCCCCTGCTCCCCTGCTCCCCCGCTCCCCCGCTCCCCTGCTCCCCCGCCCCCTTACAACCAAAAATCGGTCAACAAATTACTAGACAAAAATAAAGAAATGATTTATATTATTAGATTGTGACCAAAATCGCAATTTAGTATGCCTTCTTACTGCCATCATTGACTGGTGTTAGCATCAGGGAAATGATGACTCTATTTATTGAAAGAGTATAAGCTAGCTCAAAGTAGCACAAGACTGGTAAACTAAAAAAGCTTTCAGGTCAACATGGAGCCAGAGACTAAAAAAAAGTCTCTTTTGAGTTCCAAAATACGTTCACTCCTGTAGCCCCCTGAAACAACCAGGCAAAACCTTAAGCTATAGTTTAAGGTGTTTAGTGAGGTAGGAACTGAGCAGCGATGTTGGTTTAATGACATTGCATTAGCCTCAGTTAAAGGATACTGAGCAGTAAAAACCTGCTTAAGTCCCACTACAGCAGGGCAGTTGCACGCCAGTTGCTACAACTTTGGGAACTAAAGCAACGCACTGGCCACTCCAGTCGGGAAACCAACCCACAGCGCTGCCAAAAGAAAGTGCCAAAGCAATTGCTTGGACGAACGCATTGCTGCACAAAGTGCAAAGCTCTAGAGCATTGCCTTGATTCCAGAAGTTATTTCTTCCCGGTGGGAAGACGCTTGTGGCTGTTCTGGTGACCAAGTGAGTGAAAGTAACCGGATTCACCGAACAGTAGCGGCACAGTTGGTTCTGTCCGGGAGAAGTTAAAACAACAAACTTCTGGAGGCTCGTCCACCTTCAACCGACATCAGAGCGCGTGTTTCATCGAGTCCGATTCCAAGGTAAGCAAGTAGATAAGGAGAACCAGTTACTGTGTCTGTAGGGATTCTCGGCACCAAGCTGGGCATGACCCAAGTATTTGATGAAGCAGGAGTAGCGATTCCTGTCACCGTCATTCAAGCGGGCCCATGCACTGTTACACAAATTAAAACCAAACAAACCGATGGTTACGCCGCCATTCAAGTTGGTTTTCGCGAAGTTAAACCAAAAGCCTTGAACAGACCACTGCTGGGTCATCTAGCAAAATCGTCTGCCCCAGCATTACGTCACTTGAATGAATATCATACAGATACCTCTAGTGATTATGCTTTAGGTCAAGAAATTAAAGCTGATATTTTTAGTGCAGGTCAAATTGTAGATGTAGTCGGTACAAGTATCGGTCGCGGTTTCGCAGGTAACCAAAAGCGCAACAACTTTGGTCGGGGGCCCATGTCACATGGTTCCAAAAACCACAGAGCGCCAGGTTCCATCGGTGCTGGTACAACACCAGGTCGTGTTTATCCAGGTAAACGCATGGCAGGGCGTTTGGGCGGTAGCCGCGTCACAATTCGCAAGTTAACAGTAGTGCGAGTTGATGCGGAACGCAACTTATTGCTAATTAAGGGAGCCATTCCTGGTAAACCCGGAGCTTTAGTGAATGTTCTGCCTGCAAAGAAAGTTGGTAAGTAGTCGATAGGAGCCAGTGCGTTGGGGAGACAGCGCCGTGGTGAGGCAACGCGGTCTTGGGGGTTCCCCCCATGAGCGATTGCCGAAAGGGTTTCCCGACTTGAGGAGCCACTGCGGTTCGGGAGCCACCGACAGGAGCGGTTCCCATCGATAGGGGACTGCCGAACCCGGAGGGTCTTGGGGTCTCTCCAAGTGGAGCAAGTGGCGTGCGACTGTCGTCGGCGAGCCGCTCTTGAAGCAACTGGCGTTCAACAGTCAATAGTCATTGGACTATGGACTTTTGACTAATGACTAATGACTTTTGACTAATGACAAAGGACACAAAGATGGTAGAGAGTGTAGTTAAAAATTGGCAAGGAGAACAAGTCGGTCAGGCGTCCCTTGAGTTGCGAGTTGCCAAACAAGAAACGGCTTCTCATATTGTACACCGAGCCTTAGTAAGACAATTAACCAACGCTCGTCAAGGTACTGCCAGTACAAAAACTCGTTCTGAAGTCAGAGGTGGCGGTCGCAAACCTTGGCGGCAAAAAGGTACAGGTCGCGCTCGTGCGGGGTCTATTCGTTCACCATTATGGCGTGGTGGTGGTGTGATCTTTGGGCCAAAGCCTAGAGAATATAACCTAAAGTTAAACCGCAAAGAGCGCCGTCTAGCACTGCGGACAGCACTAGTAAGCCGCATCGACGACTTGATTGTAGTAGAAGAATTTAGCAACGAGCTATCACGCCCAAAAACCAAAGAATTGGTAGCAGCATTAACTCGTTGGGGCGCAGAACCAGAAAACAAGACACTTTTAATTTTGTCTGAGATTGCGGAGAATGTTCATTTGTCAGCCCGCAATTTAGAAAATTTAAAGTTAATCCTAGCTAGCCAGCTAAATGTTTATGATTTGCTGCACGCTGACAAAATTGTAGTGACAGCATCAGCCCTAGAAAAAATTCAGGAGGTTTACAGTGCCTAACTTCGACCCCCGCAACCTTCCTGACTTAATCCGTCGCCCAATTGTTACAGAAAAGGCGACCATCCTGATGGAGCAAAATAAATACACTTTTGAAGTGACTCCAAAGGCAAGCAAGCCACTAATTAAAGCGGCAATAGAAGACTTATTTCAGGTCAAGATTGTCAAAATAAATACAACATTACCACCACGCAAAAAGCGACGGGTTGGTAAATTTATCGGTTACAAACCGCAATACAAGCGAGCTATTGTCACCGTCGCGCCAGGGGACGTAGAGAAAATTAGACAAGTTCTATTCCCAGAAGTCTAAATAAAGTTATGAGTTAGGAGTTATGAATTACGAGTTACTACACTCAAAACTCATCACTCAAAACTTAAAAACTCAAAACTCAGCACGGGCTAAACGCCCCGAAAAAAGCTAATAGCACTCAGCACTTAAAAATATGGGTACTCGTTCTTATCGCCCTTATACCCCCAGTACTCGCCAAGTTACCATCTCCGACTTTGCAGAAATTACCAAAACAGAGCCGGAAAAATCCCTAACGGTGTACAAACATCGTGCCAAAGGTCGTAACAATCAAGGGCGGATAACCAGCCGTCGTCGGGGTGGCGGACACAAACAACTTTATCGAATTATTGATTTTAAGAGGGATAAACGTAATATACCAGCGGAAGTAGCAGCGATCGAATACGATCCCAATCGCAATGCTCGGATTGCTCTTTTGTATTATGAGGATGGCGAAAAACGTTACATCCTTCAACCCAACGGCTTGAAAGTCGGCACAAAAATTATTGCTGGGCCGGAAGCACCTATTGAAGATGGGAATGCTTTGCCACTTGCCAACATTCCTTTAGGTACAAGTGTTCACAACGTAGAACTGACCCCTGGTAAGGGCGGTCAAATTGTGCGTTCGGCTGGTGCTACAGCGCAAGTTGTGGCAAAAGAAGGCAATTATGTGACATTGAAGCTGCCTTCGGGAGAAGTTCGCTTGATTCGGCGCGAATGCTACGCCACCATCGGACAAGTAGGCAACACCGATGCCAGAAACCTGAGTGCAGGTAAAGCAGGACGGAATCGTTGGAAAGGTCGCCGTCCCAAGGTTAGAGGTAGTGTGATGAACCCCGTTGACCACCCCCACGGCGGTGGAGAAGGTAGGGCGCCTATTGGTAGATCTGGGCCTGTAACACCTTGGGGTAAACCTACCTTGGGTGCGAAGACACGTAAACGCAAAAAAGCCAGCAGTAAATTGATTCTGCGTCGTCGCCGCAAATCTTCTAAACGCGGTCGTGGTGGTCGTGAATCGTAAAGAGTTAAGAGTGAAGAGTTATGAGTTAAGAGTTTTGAGTAAAATCTAATTCCTAACTGCTAACTTGTAACTGCTAACTTGTAATTCCAAAATTCAAAATCCAAAATCGAATTATGGGTCGTTCTCTAAAAAAAGGTCCTTTCGTTGCCGATCATTTGCTCAGCAAAATTGAAAAGCTGAATGCAAAAAACGAAAAACAAGTTATTAAAACTTGGTCGAGAGCATCGACAATTTTGCCACTGATGGTGGGTCATACTATAGCTGTTCATAACGGTCGTCAACACGTTCCAGTGTTTATCAATGAACAGATGGTAGGTCACAAATTAGGTGAATTTGCCCCGACACGCACTTACAGGGGTCATGGAAAGAGCGACAAAAAAGCGGGGAGGTAATTTGTCAGTAGTCAGTAGTCAGTAGCTTGAAACAACTGACAACTAACAACTGACAAATGACTAAAAAGGAGAAAATTATGGCTACTGATACTACAGAAGTGAAAGCGATCGCCCGTTTTATACGCATGTCTCCCTTGAAAGTGCGTCGCGTACTTGACCAAATCCGGGGGCGATCATACAGAGAAGCACTGATCATCCTGGAATTCATGCCCTACAGAGCTACTGAACCAGTGTTGAAGCTGGTCAGAAGTGCTGCGGCTAATGCCGAGCATAACGCCGGATTAGATCGAACTCAATTGGTCATTACCCAGGCATATGCCGATCAAGGCCCAGTGCTAAAACGGTTTCAACCAAGAGCGCAGGGACGAGCTTACCAGATTCGCAAGCCGACGTGTCATATTACTGTAGCCGTTGGTGCTAGCCCTGATGCTAAATAAGCAGACAGACACGAAAAACGGCGTCAAGTAAGAAATATTTAGAGGAAGCATTAGTGGGACAGAAAATTCATCCAGTTGGTTTTCGCCTGGGTATTACACAAGAACATCAATCCCGTTGGTTTGCTGTTCCTGACCGCTATCCAGAACTTCTCCAAGAAGACTACAAACTCCGTAACTACATAGAACAAAAATTGGGCAGACTGGCTCAAAACAATGCTGGAATTTCCGAAGTCCGCATTGAGCGCAAAGCAGACCAAATCGACCTCGAAGTACGCACTGCTCGCCCAGGTGTAGTAGTAGGTCGTGGTGGACAAGGCATTGAAGCATTGCGTACCGGACTCCAAGAACTGTTGGGTAGCAATCGTCAAATTCGGATCAACGTAGTTGAAGTACAGCGAGTTGATGCTGATGCTTATTTGATTGCGGAATACATTGCTCAACAATTAGAACGCCGCGTTTCCTTCCGGCGGGTAGTACGGCAAGCCATTCAGCGGGCCCAACGTGCTGGTATCCAAGGTATTAAAATTCAAGTCAGTGGTCGGCTCAATGGTGCAGAAATTGCCCGGACAGAGTGGACTCGTGAAGGTCGAGTACCTCTACATACCTTAAGAGCTGATATTGACTACTCCTACACTACAGCTAAAACTGTTTACGGCATTTTAGGTATTAAAGTGTGGGTATTTAAGGGAGAAATTATCCCAGGACAAGAAGAAACTCCACCACCACCCACAACCCGCGAACGCGAACCTCGTCGCCGTCAACAACAACGCCGTCGTCAACAATTTGAAGACCGTTCAAATGAAGGATAGTCAATAGTCAGTAGTCAATAGTCAGTGGAAAAAAACAGCTGACAACTGGCAACTGACAAATGACAACTGACAACTGACAACCGACAACTGACAAACCATGTTAAGTCCAAGAAGAACGAAATTCCGCAAACAACAGCGCGGACGAATGGAAGGTCTAGCTACCCGTGGCAGCACGCTCAACTTTGGCGACTTTGCACTCCAAGCTCAAGAACCAGCTTGGATTACCTCTCGTCAAATAGAGGCTTCCCGCCGGGCAATGACCCGTTACATCCGTAGGGGTGGCAAAATCTGGATTCGGATTTTCCCTGATAAACCTGTAACCATGCGTCCCGCAGAAACCCGGATGGGTTCCGGTAAAGGTTCGCCAGAGTTTTGGGTAGCAGTAGTGAAGCCAGGGCGAATTTTGTTTGAAATCGCCGGCGTTACGGAAGAAATTGCCCGTGAAGCCATGCGCTTGGCAGCATATAAACTGCCGATAAAAACCAAATTTATTGTGCGCTCTCAACCAGAGGAGCAGGAGTAGGTAATGGCTCTTCCCAAAATTTCAGAAGCTAGAGAATTAAGTGACGAGAAACTGGCCCAGGAAATTATCGCAACTAAAAAACAACTGTTTCAGTTGCGCCTACAAAAAGCCACAAGACAGCTAGATAAGCCCCACCAGTTCCGACATACCCGCCATCGCCTAGCCCAATTGCTGACGGTAGAGGGTGAGCGCAAACGGGCAGCAGCAACTCAACCGCCTCAAGAATAAAAGTAGGAGATTATGGCAATCAAAGAACGAGTTGGCTTGGTAGTGAGCGATAAAATGCAAAAAACGGTAGTAGTTGCCGTAGAAAACCGCGCTCCCCATCCCAAGTACGGCAAGATTGTAGTTAAAACTCGGCGCTATAAAGCTCACGATGAAGAAAATAAGTGCAAAGTGGGCGATCGCGTCCGAATTCAGGAAACTAGACCCCTGAGTAAAACCAAGCGCTGGCAAGTCACAGAAGTACTGAATACCAAAGCTACAGCTTAATAGTTGTTACTTTATAACAACTACAACAAGGGAGATTAATTGTGATTCAACCCCAAACCTACCTGAATGTCGCAGATAATAGCGGTGCCCGCAAACTCATGTGCATCCGCGTTTTAGGCGCAGGCAACAGCCGTTATGGTTTTATCGGTGACAAAATCATTGCCGTTGTCAAAGATGCCATTCCTAACATGGCTGTGAAAAAATCTGACGTTGTGGAAGCGGTAATTGTCCGCACCCGTCACAATATCCGTCGGGATAGCGGTATGACTATTCGTTTTGACGATAACGCCGCTGTGATCATCAACAAAGATGGTAATCCTAGAGGCACACGGGTCTTTGGCCCAGTTGCACGGGAACTGCGCGAAAAAAACTTTACCAAAATCGTTTCTCTGGCTCCGGAGGTGCTGTAATGGCAAGCCAAAAGCCCAAAGTATTCCACAAAATGCACGTCAAAACTGGCGACACCGTGCAAGTGATTGCTGGCAAAGACAAAGGTAAAGTTGGTGAAATCATCCAAGCACTGCCTCAACTCAGTAAAGTCATTGTCAAAGGTGTCAATATTAAAACCAAGCACGTCAAACCCCAGCAAGAAGGGGAATCCGGACGGATTGTCAGCCAAGAAGCTCCCATCCACAGCTCCAATGTGATGCTTTATTCCACCAAGCAAAACGTTGCCAGTCGTATCTGCTATACCTTTACAGAAGATGGTAAGAAAGTTAGGAAACTCAAAAAAACTGGCGAGATTTTGGATAAATAGTTAAAAGTTAGGAGTGAAGAGTTAGAAATTAAGAATTAAATTTAACTCATAACTGATAACTGATAACTTTGTTCCCTGACCAAGCCCAGGGATAATCAGGACAAAAAACTATGGCGACAACAAGACTCAAAAACTTATACCACGAGACAATTGTTCCTAAACTGACTAACCAGTTTCAATACACCAACCTTCATCAAGTACCGAAGTTGGTAAAAATTACTGTGAACAGAGGTTTAGGCGAAGCGGCTCAAAATGCTAAGGCGCTGGAAGCGTCTTTAAATGAAATTGCAGTGATTACTGGTCAAAAACCAGTAGTGACACGGGCAAAAAAGGCGATCGCTGGCTTCAAAATTCGTCAAGGTATGCCTGTTGGCATCATGGTGACTCTCAGAGGCGAACGGATGTATGCCTTCCTTGACCGACTAGTTAGCCTGACACTACCCAGAATCAGAGATTTTCGCGGCGTTAGTCCTAAAAGCTTTGACGGTCGTGGTAACTATACTCTGGGTGTCAGAGAACAGCTAATTTTTCCAGAAATTGAGTACGACAACGTCGATCAAGTCCGTGGTCTGGATATTTCCATCACCACTACAGCGAAAAATGACGAAGAGGGCCGCGCCTTACTTAAGGAATTGGGAATGCCCTTTCGCGATCAATAAGTTCATCTAAAGAGGGAACGATGGCGGCTAACGACACAATTGCAGATATGCTGACGCGCATCCGCAATGCCAACTTGGCAAGGCATCAAACTACACAAGTGCCAGCCACAAAAATGACACGTAGTATTGCCAAAGTACTGCGGGATGAAGGTTTTATTGGTGAATATGAAGAAGCAGGAGAAGGGGTAAAACGGAATTTGGTGATTTCCCTGAAGTACAAGGGAAAAAATCGTCAACCCCTGATCACCACCTTAAAGCGGGTGAGTAAACCTGGTTTGCGTGTTTACTCCAACAGAAAAGAATTACCAAGAGTACTAGGTGGCATCGGCATTGCCATTATTTCAACATCCAGTGGGATCATGACTGACCGCGAAGCGCGGCGTCAGAACGTGGGTGGAGAAGTACTTTGCTACGTTTGGTAGTTATTAGTCATTAGTCATTAGTCATTTGTCACTAGTAAAAGACAAAGGACAATGGACTTGTAACAAAGGACAAAAAGTTATGTCTCGTATTGGTAAACGTCCAATTCCTATTCCTGCCAAAGTACAAGTGGCCATTGATGGCACAAAAGTTGTTGTGAAAGGCCCCAAAGGGGAACTTTCTCGCAATCTACCTACTGCTGTTACAGTCTCCCAAGAAGGGGAAACATTGCAAGTCACCCGTCGAGATGAGTCTCGTACTGCTAGGCAACTACACGGCTTGAGCCGTACATTGGTTGCCAATATGGTAGAGGGAGTTTCCCAAGGTTTTCAGCGCCGTTTAGAAATCCAAGGTGTTGGCTACCGGGCACAAGTTCAAGGTCGTAACCTAGTTTTGAATATGGGTTATAGCCATCAGGTACAAATTGTTCCACCAGACGGAATTCAGTTTGCAGTGGAAAATAACACCAATGTCATAGTCAGCGGCTATGACAAAGAAATTGTAGGTAACACAGCAGCTAAAATTCGTGCCGTTCGTCCACCAGAGCCTTACAAAGGTAAAGGTATTCGCTATGCAGGTGAAGTGGTAAGACGCAAGGCTGGTAAGACTGGTAAGGGTGGTAAGAAATAAAAATGAAACTTACTCGTAGAGAATCAAAACAGCGCCGCCATCGGCGTGTTCGTGGAAAAGTTAACGGTTCTCCAGAACGCCCACGGTTAGCTGTATTTCGCTCGAACGAGCATATTTATGCTCAAGTAATTGATGATACCCAGCATCATACCCTGGTGGCAGCCTCGACTGTAGAACCAGATTTGAAATCTAGTTTAGCTTCCGGCTCAAATTGTGAAGCATCAGTGCAAGTCGGCAAATTAATCGCAGCGCGATCACTAGAAAAAGGCATAACCAAAGTAGTCTTTGATCGCGGTGGTAACCTCTATCATGGTCGGATTAAAGCATTAGCTGATGCCGCACGCGAAGCTGGTTTAGATTTTTAAATTAGTCAAAAGTCCAAAGTCCATAGTCAAAATTAATGACTATTGACTGTTGACTCTTGACTATTGACTATTGACTCAATAGAGAGCATTTGATTATGGCAACTGGTCGTCGTAAAGCTAACCGCACAAAGAAAGAAGAAACCACCTGGCAAGAGCGGGTTATCCAGATTCGCCGCGTCAGCAAGGTCGTCAAAGGAGGTAAAAAACTCAGCTTCCGAGCGATCGTTGTCGTTGGTAACGAACGTGGTCAAGTTGGTGTAGGAGTAGGCAAAGCCTCAGATGTAATTGGTGCCGTGAAAAAAGGTGTAGCCGACGGCAAAAAACATCTAATTGACATTCCGATTACTAAATCTAACTCTATTCCCCATCCCATTGATGGTGTAGGTGGTGGCGCTAAAGTGATTATGCGCCCAGCCGCACCCGGGACTGGGGTAATTGCTGGTGGTGCTGTCCGGACTGTACTAGAGTTAGCTGGGGTTCGTAACGTCTTAGCTAAACAACTTGGCTCCAACAATCCGCTCAACAATGCCAGAGCAGCAGTTAACGCCTTATCTACACTGCGGACTTTTGCCGAAGTGGCTGAAGATCGCGGCATTCCTATTGAAAATCTCTACATCATCTAAGTGTCATTTGTCCCTAGTCCTTTGTTCATCGCTTTGACAAATGACGCCACTTGCAAAGGCTACCGGAGAACCTGTCTAATGCGGTGGCTCACAAATGACACCATGTGCTTCACTTGGGGAGACCCCAAGACCGCAATGGCTCACAAATGACAAATAACAAATTTTAGCTTATGAGACTCAATGATGTTAAGCCGCAAAAAGGCTCAAAAAAGCGCCGTCGCCGCGTAGCTAGGGGTATTTCTGCCGGACAAGGTGCCAGTGCTGGTTTAGGTATGAGAGGTCAAAAATCTCGCTCTGGTAGTGGTACGCGACCTGGTTTTGAAGGGGGTCAACAGCCATTGTACCGCCGTTTACCTAAGCTCAAGGGTTTTCCGATTGTGAATCGGAAAAATTACACTACGATTAATGTAGAGAAGCTAGCTTCCCTTCCTGCCAATACAGAAGTAACTTTGACCTCCTTAAAAACTGCAGGAATTTTGACTGCTGTCAAGGGGGCATTGAAAATTTTGGGTAATGGAGAATTAAATGTACCGCTCAAGGTACAAGCAGCAGCTTTTACAGGTCAAGCTCGTAGCAAAATTGAGGCAGCTGGTGGGAGTTGTGAAATTATATGAAGTTGGAAGTATGAAGGATGAAGGACGAAAAATTTAGACTTCACATTCTGTACTCCTGACTTTGTACTTCACACTTCACACTTGCGACTTCATACTTCAAAGGTAGCACTCTATGATCAGTCGAGACAAAGCCCCAACGGCTCAAGAAACTTTTATGCAGATGGCACAAGCAGCTGGACTGAGAGGTAGGCTGCTTGTCACCGTCGGTATTTTAATTTTGGTTCGCTTAGGTATCTTTTTACCTGTACCAGGGATTGATAGACCTAGGTTTGCCGAAGCTATTTCGGGCAATAATTCCATATTTGGTTTATTGGATATATTTTCGGGACGAGGACTTTCGACTTTGGGAGTCTTTGCGTTGGGAATTTTGCCCTTCATTAATGCGTCCATTATTATCCAATTGCTCACCGCTGCAATTCCATCTTTAGAAAATTTACAGAAAAACGAAGGCGAAGCAGGTCGGCGGAAAATTTCTCAAATCACCCGCTATGTGACTTTAGGCTGGGCGATTGTTCAAAGTGTGGCTTTTTCGGCATTCTTTCTTCAACAATTTGCCTTAAAGCCAGGGCCAATATTTGTTGCTGAAACTGCGATCGCTCTTGTTGCTGGTTCAATGTTCGTCATGTGGGCATCGGAACTGATTACAGAACGCGGTATAGGTAATGGAGCATCATTGTTGATTTTTGTCAATATTGTTGCTTCATTACCAAAATCATTAGGCGATACCATTGACTTGGTGCAAGTTGGCGGTAGAGAAATAATTGGTCGCGTGATTGTGCTAGTTTTGGTATTCCTGGCGACGATTATTGGTATTGTGTTTGTTCAGGAAGGAATCCGCCGCATCCCCATTATTTCAGCCCGTCGCCAAGTTGGTCGTAGAGTGCTAGCAGAGCAGCGTAGCTATCTACCCCTGCGTCTCAATTCTGGGGGTGTAATGCCGATTATCTTTGCCGCTGCTATCCTCAGTTTGCCACTTTTAATCGCTAATTTCACCAAAAATCCAGAGATCGCTAACATTGTAAACA
The DNA here is from genome assembly GCA_017164015.1 of Nostoc sp. UHCC 0702. GTDB lineage: Bacteria > Cyanobacteriota > Cyanobacteriia > Cyanobacteriales > Nostocaceae > Amazonocrinis. Next base: position 8,086,407 of record CP071065.1, on the reverse strand, counting down.
CTTATCTCAGTCCTGGTGGTTCTGCGCCTTGGGCTTATGCTCTGGTTTACTTAACTTCGATTATTTTCTTCAGCTACTTCTATTCTTCATTGATTGTCAACCCAATTGATGTAGCACAAAACTTGAAGAAAATGGGATCTAGCATTCCGGGTATTCGTCCAGGAAAGGCTACAAGTGAGTATATCGAGCGAGTGATCAATCGACTGACTTTCTTGGGTGCTATCTTTTTAGGCTTTGTTGCTATTATCCCTACTGCTGTCGAAAGTGCTTTGGGAGTACCAACCTTTAAAGGATTGGGTGCTACCTCTTTGTTGATTTTAGTCGGTGTGGCGATTGATACAGCCAAACAAGTTCAAACTTATGTCATCTCTCAGCGCTATGAAGGAATGGTGAAACAATAGTGACGCGATTAATCTTCTTGGGGCCACCTGGATCTGGTAAAGGGACTCAAGCTCAAACCTTGGCTTTGCACTTAAATATTCCGCATATTTCTACAGGTGAAATATTAAGGCAGGCGATGAAAGAGCAAAGTCCTTTGGGAATTAAGGCTCAAAGTTATGTAGATAGCGGCGAGTTAGTCCCTGATGAGCTAGTACAGGATTTGGTTCAGGAACGCCTACATCAACCAGATGCCCAATCTGGTTGGATTCTGGATGGTTTTCCTCGCAAAGTAACCCAGGCGGTTTTTCTGGAAGAACTGCTCAAGAAAACTCATCAAAGTGGCGAAAAGGTAGTTAATCTGGATGCGCCAGATCAAGTTGTAGTAGCACGTTTACTATCTAGAGGACGAAAAGATGATAGCGAAGAAATCATTCGTCGTCGCTTGGAAGTCTACCGCACTGAAACCGCACCCTTGATTGATTATTACCGCGATCGCAACAGACTTTTAACTGTCAATGGCGATCAAACCCAAGAAGAAGTCACCACTGAACTTCAGAACATAATAGACTCTTAGACCCAAAACAAGGAGTAGTGAATCTTGTTTCCTACTCACTACTCCTCTATATCTACAGGAACCATGCCAATTTTAGCTAAGATATATTAATAAACTGTTGATATATTTCTCAAAATGTGTTCTGTTTGCAGGTAAAGTGCTGCAACTGAACCAGAAATTGTTGAGTTGAGGAAAAAACAAATTGTCTAAGCAAGATTTGATTGAAATGGAAGGCACGGTTACAGAGTCCTTGCCCAATGCAATGTTTCGCGTTGATTTGGACAATGGCTTTAACGTGTTGGCACACATTTCTGGCAAAATCCGCCGCAATTACATCAAGATCTTACCCGGCGATCGCGTCAAAGTCGAGTTAACTCCTTACGACCTGACAAAAGGTAGAATTACTTATCGCTTGCGTAAGAAGTAAGTGCCAACAAAATCATTTTCATCGCAGGTAAGTAAATTATTGACCAAGCCAGAAGCAATTAAAATCAAAGGCTCTGTTATGGAGTTATTGCATCGTGAGCGCTTTGTCTTGGGACAAGATGATGGAATGGATACAATATCTCAGTCTATCTGAGCTTTAGCTGCCATTATACAAAAATCTTACATGCCATCGCGTCAGAGTGAAGTTTGACAGCAATGAACTGTGCAGCAGCAGAATCAACTATCGGCTATGGAACAAGTAATTAATATGTAGAAGAGTCTACCATAAAAGCATCTTTTTGGATAATTTCTAGTTAAACAATTGAATTAGTTTCCCTAAAAATGCTATAATTTACCATTTGGAGTCAGTTACAAAAGGCATGAAAGTCAGAGCCTCGGTCAAGAAAATTTGTGAAAAGTGTAACGTGATCAAGCGTCGTGGTCGCGTGATGGTGATTTGCGTGAATCCCAAGCACAAGCAACGTCAAGGGTAGCGCTCTTAGATATCTAAGGGTAAGATGCAACGTACCCAGTCACCATAAACAGGTACAAACGCGATCGCGATCGCGTTTTTCCTACAGCAATTGTGAGAACAATAGGGAGAGATTCATTGTGGCACGTATTGCCGGAGTAGACCTTCCACGCGATAAACGCGTAGAGATTGGTCTGACTTATATCTACGGAATTGGCTTATCAAGGTCGCAGGAAATCCTAGCGGCTACAGGTGTTAACCCAGACACCCGCGTTAAAGATCTAAGTGATGCTGATGTCGCAGCCCTGCGAGCAGAAGTAGAAAGCAACTATCAAGTTGAAGGTGATCTGCGGCGCTTGGAGGGAATGAGCATCAAGCGCTTAATTGACATTGGCTGCTACAGAGGCCGTCGTCATCGCATGGGCTTACCAGTTAGAGGGCAAAGAACTCGCACTAATGCCAGAACCCGTCGTGGGAGAAGGCAGACAGTGGCAGGTAAGAAGAAGGCTCCAGGTAAGTAATAATTTCTCAACGCTTGCTCACCAGAGCAAGTTTTACCTTAAATTAACTAGACAAATATGGCGAGACAACCAACTAAAAAAACCGGGAGCAAGAAGCAGAAACGGAATGTACCAAACGGGATGGCCTACATTCAGTCTACTTTCAACAATAGCATTGTCACCATTACTGATCAAAATGGAGATGTGATCTCCTGGGCAAGTGCTGGATCTAGCGGTTTTAAAGGTGCAAAAAAAGGAACTCCCTTTGCAGCACAAACCGCTGCTGAGAGTGCAGCACGTCGAGCCATCGATCAAGGAATGCGCCAAATTGAGGTAATGGTCAGCGGCCCAGGAGCAGGTAGAGAAACTGCTATCCGGGCACTGCAAGGGGCTGGACTGGAAATTACACTGATTAGAGATATTACCCCCATTCCTCACAATGGTTGCCGTCCTCCCAAGCGCCGCCGAGTTTAGACACAACTTATTGAGCGGGATGTAGTCCAGAAGTTTGAGCCAAGATCAACCACTTGCAATGGCTGCTTGGGCGTTTAGTTGACAAACAATCAAGCAGAATGAGGGCGGCTAAAGTGTCGATACTTCCGGCTTTGGTGCTTTCAAAAAATGTTAGCTTTTGTTAGCGTTTTTGGTTCGGGTAAACAACTTCTAACAACTTGGGCAATCAGAAGCAAGTCAGCTGTTTCAATCAGTGAGCCTGCTAAGCTTCAGAGAACCCACAATTATGATCAACGCTTGTAGGGCTAATAGGGGTGTCAAACTCAACCACCATAGGATGTTGGCAGTTTGATACACCTAAAAAGCTCCTAGAGCAATAAAGTAAATTTCGAGAGGCAATTGATTTGCCTGCTAGCAGCACCTTAAAACAAGGGAGGCTACTCCGTGGCGCAGTTTCAAATTGAATGTGTAGAGTCTAATACTGAGGAAAGTCGAAGCCATTATAGTAAATTTGTTCTGGAACCTCTAGAGCGCGGTCAAGGAACAACAGTTGGCAACGCGCTGCGGCGGGTTTTACTGTCCAATCTAGAGGGTACAGCAGTAACAGCAGTGCGGATTGCAGGCGTTTCACACGAGTTTGCCACAGTTCCGGGTGTACGTGAAGACGTGCTGGAAATCTTGATGAGAATGAAAGAAGTCATCCTCAAAAGCTATTCCTCGCAACCCCAGATTGGTCGATTGCTCGTTAACGGCCCAGCAACAGTTACTGTGGCTCATTTCGATTTACCCAGTGAAGTAGAAGTCATTGATCCGACCCAGTACGTCGCCACCCTAGCCGAGGGCGGAAAACTGGAAATGGAATTTCGCATTGAAAGAGGCAAAGGGTATCGCACTGTAGAGCGAGGACGTGAAGAAGCCACATCTTTGGACTTCCTGCAAATCGACTCAGTGTTTATGCCAGTGCGTAAAGTCAACTATAGCGTTGAAGAAGCCCGTGGGGATGGCTCGATTACCAAAGACCGATTGCTGTTGGAAGTTTGGACAAATGGCAGCCTTTCTCCCCAAGAAGCACTATCCTCAGCTGCTGGGATCTTGGTAGATTTATTCAATCCCTTGAAAGATATCTCCCTAGAACCAACAGATTCAGGGAATGAGATCCCAGACGACCCAACCGCCCAAATTCCCATCGAGGAATTGCAACTTTCTGTGCGTGCTTATAACTGTCTCAAGCGAGCGCAAGTTAACTCTGTAGCCGACTTGTTGGATTACACCCAAGAAGACTTATTAGAAATTAAAAACTTCGGTCAGAAGTCAGCAGAAGAGGTAGTTGAAGCTTTACAGAGACGTTTAGGCATTACCCTGCCCCAAGAGAGAGGATCTAAACACACCTAAGCTCAAATTGTTAATCATACATAGTGCATTGTTATGCGTCACCGGAATCGAATCAAAAAACTCAGTAAACCTGCTGACCAGCGCCGCGCCTTATTGCGGGCGCTGACAACAGAAGTGATCCGCCATGGCCGGATCACCACTACTTTAATCCGAGCTAAAGTACTGCGAGGTGAAGTAGATAAAATGATTACCTTAGCCAAAGACGGCTCCTTAGCATCTCGTAGGGCAGCCCTTGGTTATATCTACGACAAACAACTTGTTCACGCTTTGTTTGAGCAAGCTCCCACTCGGTATGGTAATCGCAATGGAGGTTATACCCGCATTTTGCATACTGTGCCTCGTCGGGGAGATAATGCTGAAATGGCAATAATTGAACTAGTTTAAGTTATTAGTCATTAGTCATTAGTCAAGAATCAAAAGACAATTGACTTATGACAAAATCTCTATGTTAGAAAGCCACCAGCCCACAGAAAGTCAGCGAGTGGCCCTAGTAATTCAATACCTGGGCACTCATTTTCATGGCTGGCAACGGCAAAAGCAGCACCGTACAGTCCAAGAAGAGATAGAAACAGCGATCGCGAAAATTCTCGGTCATCATGTGACACTACACGGTGCGGGACGTACTGATGCTGGAGTTCATGCTGCTGCTCAAGTAGCTCATTTTGAAGCTACAGGTTTAATACCAGTTCATAAGTGGGCGACAGTCCTCAACAGCTATTTGCCCGAAGATATATTAATTAGGGCTTCAGCTGGTGTGGATCGCCGTTGGCACGCTCGCTTTAGTGCTGCCTATCGACGGTATCGTTACACAATATACACTGAAGACCGACCGAACTTGTTCGTGAAACCCTTCAGTTGGCATTATTATTATGCACCGCTGGATGAATCCTTAATCCAAGCTGCCCTGAAACCTCTGTTGGGAAAGCATCATCTAGCTGCTTTTCATCGTGCAGGCTCAAAGCGATCGCATTCCTGGGTAGAGGTGCAAGCAGCAGAGTGTGTTCGCAGCGGGCCATTTATCCATATTGAAATACAAGCAGATGGATTTTTGTATGGCATGGTACGGCTGTTGGTAGGGATGCTAGTGCAAGTCGGTTCTGGCCAGCGGACACTGGCTAACTTTACCGAACTCTGGAAAGAGCAACGTCGGGAAGAAGTCAAACACGCTGCACCTTCACAAGGCTTATGCTTGTTGCGAGTCGGCTATCCAGATTTTCCCTTTCCTCCAGAGATTTGGTACGACACCCTGCCAAAGTTAGTTATTAGTCAAGAGTCAAGAGTCAAAAGTCAAGAGTCAAATACTTTTACTATGGACTATGGACTTTGGACTCTTGACTTTGAACAACAAATGACAAAGGACAAACAACAATGAGTAAAACATACCTTCCTCCTCAAGAGTCCCTTGAGCGTGAGTGGTACGTAGTAGATGCTACTGACCAACGCCTCGGTCGCCTTGCCAGTGAAGTCGCCCAAATCTTAAGAGGCAAAAAGAAGCCTGAATTCACCCCCCACTTAGATACAGGTGACTTTGTGATTGTCGTCAACGCTGAAAAAATTGCAGTCACAGGTAAAAAACGTACCCAGAAACTCTACCGTCGCCATTCTGGTCGTCCTGGTGGGATGAAGACAGAAACCTTCGCTAAACTACAACAGCGGCTACCAGAACGGATTGTTGAACACGCTATCAAAGGTATGCTACCTAAAAGTAGCTTGGGTAAGCAGTTGTTCACAAAGCTGAAAGTCTACGCTGGGCCTACTCATCCCCACACAGCTCAAAAACCTAAAGAACTAATACTTAATACAATTCCTGGAGCAGAAGATTAATGGTAGTAGCAGAAAGCAATAGCGGTCGCGCCGTGTACTGGGGTACTGGTCGTCGGAAGTCCGCAGTAGCACGGGTACGCTTGGTTCCCGGTAGCGGTCAAATGATTGTGAATGGCAAGCCTGGAGACTTGTACTTCCAATTCAACGCCAACTACCTGGGAGTGATCAAAGCACCCTTAGAAACTCTGGGGCTAGAAAATGAATATGACATTTTGGTGAAAGCAGAAGGCGGCGGCTTAACCGGACAGGCTGACTCTGTGCGTTTAGGAGTTGCCCGTGCTTTGTGCCAATTAGACCCAGACAACCGCCCTCCTTTGAAAACTGAAGGTTATCTAACCCGCGATCCACGAGCTAAGGAGCGGAAAAAGTATGGTTTGCACAAAGCCCGCAAAGCACCTCAGTACTCGAAGCGATAGATGGGTACTGGGTATTGGGGATCAGGGATTGGGGATTGGGAAAATTACTTGTTTATTTCTTTCCCAGTACCCAGTCCCCAGTCACCAGTCCCTAATCCCTAGTCCCAATTGAAACTTGAAAGTTATAATTTATATAGATTCACCACAAAAGGAACAATGGCTAAACCTGATATTCATCCCAAGTGGTATCCAGAAGCAAAAGTGTACTGCAACGGTCAAGTTGTAATGACTGTTGGTTCTACTAAGCCAGAATTACACGTAGATGTCTGGTCTGGAAACCACCCTTTTTACACTGGTACTCAGAAGATTATTGACACTGAAGGACGAGTAGAGCGCTTCCTTCGCAAATACGGCATGTCCGGCGAACAAAGCTCTGGTGACAAAAAGAAAAAGTAGCGGGTTGGCTCTGCTGTTAACGACGACCTGGCAACGGCTGGGTCGCTTGTCATTTAATGCTCGAGCCAATTTGTTATTTTTAAGGAGCGATCGCACTCATCATGGCTGAAACATACCTGCTGGAGAAACTTACATCTGTTGAACAAACCTTTAATGAATTGACTCGTCGCCTGGCCGACCCAGATACCGCCAAAAACCCCGATGAGTATCAAAAAATTGCCAAGTCTCGTTCTTCTTTGGAAGAGGTAGTGAATACCTATGAAACTTGGAAAACTGCCCAAGAAGAATTGGTAGGGGCGCGTCAAGTACTCAAAGAGGCAAATGGCGATCCAGAGTTGCAAGAAATGGCAGCCTTGGAAGTGAAGGAATTAGACGAAAAGCTGGAATACTTAGAGAGTCGCTTGAAAATCTTGCTACTACCACGCGACCCCAATGATGATAAAAACATCATGTTGGAAATTCGCGCTGGTACTGGTGGCGACGAAGCAAGCATCTGGGCAGGTGATTTACTGCGGATGTATTCCCGTTATGCTGACACTGAAGGTTGGCGAGTCAAGCTAGTCAGCGAATCCTTGGGTGAAATGGGCGGCTTTAAAGAGGTGATTCTGGAAATTCAAGGTGACAGCGTTTACAGCAAGCTGAAGTTTGAAGCAGGAGTGCATCGCGTGCAGCGCGTGCCGGCAACTGAAGCTGGGGGACGCGTTCACACTTCTACAGCCACCGTGGCAATTATGCCGGAAGTTGATGATGTGGAAATCCATATCGACCCCAAGGATATTGAAATGACCACAGCTCGTTCTGGCGGTGCTGGTGGACAAAACGTCAACAAGGTGGAAACAGCTGTTGACTTGATGCACAAACCAACGGGAATCAGAATTTTCTGTACGGAAGAACGCAGCCAGTTGCAAAACAAAGAACGGGCGATGCAAATTTTGCGGGCGAAGTTGTATGAAATCAAGTTACGCGAACAACAAGAAGCTGTAACTTCCATGCGGCGATCGCAGGTTGGTACAGGGTCGCGATCGGAAAAAATTCGCACCTACAATTATAAAGATAACCGCGTTACTGACCACCGTTTAGGTCAAAACTATTCCCTTAACCCTGTTTTGGAAGGCGACTTAGAAACGGTTATTCAATCTTGTATTTCTCAAGACCAACAAGAACGTTTGGCTGAGTTAGCCACTTCTGGCGCTGTTAGCTAATAACTGCTATTAAATAACTTGGAAAACCGCTTGTTGTGCTGTTAATTTTAACACAGACAAGCGGTTTTCTAGTGCAGTGTGGAGTACATTTTTCATTTCACTAGGATAGTGGTAATAAGCAAATTCGTAATTTAATAGATAATTTAACTTCTTCCATTCCTTCAGGGTGTGGCAGCCATAAATTAACTTTTTTACTTCCCTTTGCCAACGTGTAAAAATCCTGTAGCTGAAAAAGCTGCTGCACACGTTACCTTTTGTGTCCCAATAGGAAATACATATCTGATGCTTCAGGCGGTGGATTTTTTTGATTTGCTTCACGTCGTAGCCTTGAGCTTTCAGAGCTGCTTTTACCTCAGTGTTAGAAATGTTCCACTGTTCTGGTTTAATTTTATTAGTGCTGATTAGATTTCGACGTTTGCGGCAATACTGATTTATTTTGCACGGTTTAGTAAACATAATGCACCCTTGTTTCAATAACCACTGGAAGCTGCAATTCCATTACCCAAGTGTTTTATACTTAAGCCTACTTAGTAATTAGTATTTTTTAAACTTTAGCTGTCGACTGACAACTAAAGATATAGTCTACAGCTTGGGGACAAGCCTGTCAATATGAAAGTAAACTTGTAATATTGCTACTAAACTTATAAATAAAGCTGACTAGTTATAGAAGTAGTGAACATAGAAAGCAGACAAAAACTGATTGAAATCATTAAATTAGCCCGTGGTTCATTGAGCCAGCGAGCATTTGGCAAGCTTTTGGGAGTTTCTGCTACTGCTGTTCAGATGTGGGAAAAAGGCCTAAAAGTGCCAGATACAGAAAATTTGGCTCAAATCGCATCTAGAGCAGGCTACACAATGGAGGAATTAATTAGCTGCTTGGAAGGCAAGCCAATACAAGAAACATCAGATTTGAATCTGATTCTCAGGCAAATCAAGCATATGCCTCTGAGTCAAGTAGCTCAAATCGTTCAAGCTGCGGCAGAGAGATTGGCTGCTGTTGCTGAAGCATCAAAAGACGAAGCCCAAGCCAGTTGAATTTGTAAAGAGTCTAGACTGACGAATCTGATTCGTGTCCCAGATGCAAAGACTGTTTGGCAAATGAATGCAGTGGCTTGGTAATCAGCGATTCAAAATTACTAATTAGGTCAACTTTAAAAACGTAAAATAGGGTATTTGCTATTACTTCGCTTCACTCCGTGACGCTCGTAATGATATTTTACGTTACATGAGGTTGAGCTAATTATAAATTCGTGAAAACTGACACTATATTTTATCGTCTGTTTCAAGAATATCCCAGTATCTTCTTTGAACTCATTGGAAATTCTCCTGAAGCAGCTAGCGCTTATCAATTCTCATCAGTTGAAATCAAACAAACAGCTTTCAGAATTGATGGTGTATTTTTACCTTCACAAGGGGAAAGTTCTGTTTACTTTGCTGAAGTGCAGTTTCAAGTCGATGAAGAATTTTATTCACGACTATTTGCAGAAATATTTTTATATCTACGTCAAAATCAACCACAAAATGATTGGTGTGCTGTAGTTATATACCCAAACCAGAGTGTAGATACAAAAAATATCAAACATTATCGTGAATTTTTTGCTAGCCAGCGAGTTAAATGCATTTATCTTGATGAATTAGGTGAACCTGCATCGCTGCCAATTGGTATCGCAACTGTCAAGTTAGTAATTGCAACTGAAGATGTAGCGATCGCACAAGCAAGGGAGTTAATTAACAGAACCAAGCAAGAGATTAACTTAGCACTGCAACAACAACAATTATTACAATTAATAGAGACAATCTTGATTTACAAATTTCCCAATATGAGTAGAGAGGAAGTAGAAGAAATGTTTGGATTAAGCGATTTAAAACAAACCCGAATCTACCAGGAAGCCTTTGAGGAAGGCAAAGAAGAAGGTGAGCGCCGCGAAAGGTTAAGAATGGTTTCTCGATTGTTGAGACTAGGGTTGACTGTGGAACAGGTAGCTGAGGAGTTAGGTTTAAGTGTAGAAGAAGTAAGACAAGCAACACAAAATTAGGTTTGCTCAAGGTGGGGTAGTTTTGCGTGTAGCCAAAGCCAAACTTTATGCACTGCTTCCTGGAATTTCCCTGAAAGAATTTTTGGTTAATTTTTGTTAATATTAGAAACGGTGTTAGTATTGCGTCTTCAACTACCCATTCCCTACCTGAGAGAAACTTGATGCTGCGACTTGAACATATCAGTAAAATTTATCCTACAGGCGAAGTTCTCAAAGATATCAACTGGGAAGTCAAACCAGGCGATCGCATTGGCTTAGTCGGTGTCAACGGTGCGGGAAAATCCACTCAACTGAAAATCATCAACGGTGAAATCGAACCCACTGCTGGTGAAATCATTCGTCCAGCCAGCTTGCACATCGCCTACCTCAACCAAGAGTTTGAAGTAGACCCCACCCGTACCGTTAGAGAAGAATTTTGGACAGTTTTCAAAGAAGCTAATCAAGTGCAGCTATCTCTAGGTCAGGTACAACAAGAGATGGAAACGGCTACCCCAGAGGAACTTGATCGGCTGATTAATAAATTAGACCGCTTCCAACGCCAATTTGAAGCTTTAGATGGCTACGGACTAGAAGCACGCATCGGCAAAATCTTACCAGAGATGGGGTTTGAGCAAGAAGATGGCGATCGCCTAGTCAGTGCTTTTAGTGGCGGTTGGCAAATGCGGATGAGTTTGGGTAAAATCCTGCTGCAAAAACCTGATTTGTTGCTGCTGGACGAACCGACTAACCACCTAGACTTGGAAACTATCGAGTGGCTAGAAAATTACCTCAAAGGGCTAGTTACTCCGATGGTAATTGTCTCCCATGACCGAGAATTTCTCGACCGCCTCTGCACCCAAATTGTAGAAACTGAACGCGGTGTTTCCACAACCTACCTGGGAAATTACTCAGCATACCTCCAGCAAAAAGCCGAAAATCAATTAGCCCAACTGAATGCATACGAACGTCAACAAAAAGAATTAGAAAAACAGCAAGCTTTTGTAGACAGATTCCGCGCCAGTGCGACCCGCAGCACCCAAGCAAAAAGCCGGGAAAAACAATTAGAGAAAGTTGAACGCATCGAAGCACCCACTGGTGGAGTCAGAACCCTACACTTCCGCTTTCCCCCCGCACCCCGTAGCGGACGAGAGGTAGTAGAGATTAAAGATTTAACTCATATATATGACGATAAAATTTTATTTTTGGGGACGAATCTGCTAATAGAGAGGGGCGATCGCATTGCTTTTCTTGGCCCCAACGGTGCAGGAAAATCTACGCTTTTACGCGTGATTATGGGTATGGAACCACCCACAGAAGGCATTGTGAAATTAGGCGACCACAACGTTATCCCTGGCTACTTTGAGCAAAATCAAGCCGAAGCTTTGGACTTGAAGAAAACTGTCATGGAAACTATCCATGATGAAGTTCCCGACTGGAAAAATGAAGAAGTCCGCACACTTTTAGGAAAGTTTTTATTTAGTGGTGACACAGTATTTAAATCAGTTGGGGCATTGAGTGGTGGAGAAAAAGCTCGTTTGGCATTGGCAAAAATGCTGTTACGTCCAGCAAATTTACTGATTTTAGATGAGCCGACAAACCACTTAGATATCCCAGCCAAAGAAATGCTGGAAGAAGCACTCCAGAACTACGATGGTACTGCGATCGTGGTTTCCCATGACCGTTATTTTATCTCTCAGGTAGCCAACAAAATAGTGGAAATTCGCGATGGTGAATTTCGTGTCTACTTAGGAGATTATCATTACTATCTCCAGAAAGTAGCTGAAGAAAAAGAAGAGGCAAGGTTAGCTGCAATAGCCGCCGAAAAAGCTGCCAAAAAAGCTGCCAAAACTGCTAAGTCTTCTGGAAAACGCAAGTGATAGATCAGTCTAGTAGTAGCGGTTAACTGCTACTACTAGACCAAATTAATAGCTAAGTATCACAAAATCCACATAATAGTTAGCGAATATTAAAAAATATTGTGATTAAATCATAAGTTAAGTTAATAAGCAGAAATTCACTTGCACCTGTGATTAGCAATGGTATCATTCGGGTATTACAAAAAGTAAAGGGCAATTTTACTATGACCAAAGCACCTGTTGCTCCTGTGGTGCTAGTCATTTTAGACGGATGGGGCTACTGCGAGGAGATACGAGGAAATGCTATTGCAGCTGCTAAAACTCCAATCGTAGAAAGCTTATGGACAGCTTACCCCCATACTCTCATCCGCACCTCAGGAAAAGCCGTAGGGTTGCCAGATGGTCAAATGGGCAACTCGGAAGTTGGTCATTTGAACATTGGTGCTGGGCGAGTGGTACCCCAGGAACTGGTTCGCATCTCAGATGCAGTTGAAGACGGTTCTATTCGCCGCAACTCAGCACTTGTGAAAATTTGCCAGGAAGTTCGCTCTCGAAATGGCAAGTTGCATATAGTAGGGCTTTGTTCTGAGGGTGGGGTACACTCCCATATCACCCATCTATTCGGACTACTTGACTTAGCCAAGGAACAGCGAATTTCAGAAGTTTGTATCCATGCGATTACTGACGGTCGTGATACTGCTCCAGTAGAGGGTGTAAAAACGATCGCACTCCTGCAAGACTACATAGACAAAACAGGAGTAGGTCGGATAGCCACCCTTAGCGGTCGCTACTACGCAATGGATCGCGATCACCGCTGGGATCGGGTCAAACGCGCCTACGACGTAATCACACAAGATGGTGCTGGAAACGGTCGCCAAGCTGTAGAAGTCTTGCAAGCATCTTACGCTGAAGGCGTCACCGACGAGTTCATCGACCCAGTGCGAATTGCTCCCGGTGCAATGGAACCAGGGGATGGAGTGATATTTTTCAACTTCCGCCCCGATCGCGCCAGACAATTGACTCAAGCTTTTGTGAGTCCCAAATTTACAGGTTTTGAAAGACAGCAAATCACGCCGTTGTCGTTTGCCACCTTTACGCAGTACGATTCAGACCTACCAGTAGCTGTAGCTTTTGAGCCACAGAATCTGAATAATATTTTGGGGGAAGTAATTGCTAATCATGGTCTGAACCAGTTTCGTACTGCTGAAACCGAAAAATACGCCCACGTCACCTATTTCTTTAATGGGGGTCTGGAGGAACCTTTTGCTGGAGAAGACCGAGAACTTGTCAGCAGTCCGATGGTAGCGACTTACGACAAAGCGCCAACAATGTCAGCAGAAGCGGTTACAGATGTGGCGATCGCAGCGATTCAAAAGGGCATCTACTCTTTGGTGGTAATTAACTATGCCAACCCAGACATGGTAGGGCATACTGGACAGATACAAGCTACAATTACAGCCATTGAAACAGTGGATCGCTGTTTAGGTCGCCTGATCGATAGCATTGGCAAAGCCGGCGGCACAACAATTATTACTGCCGATCATGGCAACGCTGAGTATATGCTAGATGAAGAGGGTAATCCTTGGACGGCTCATACTACTAACCCAGTTCCCTTGATTTTAGTGGAAGGGGAGAAAGTTAAAATTCCTGGATATGGGACAGATGTCGAACTGCGAGACGATGGCAACCTAGCCGACATTGCGCCCACCATTCTAGAGATTTTACAATTGCCCCAGCCGCCAGAAATGACAGGGCGATCGCTGCTCAAACAAGCAGAATATGATGTACAACTCACTCGTACAGCCGTGCAAGTAGGATTGTAAAAAGTTAGGAGTGAAGAAGTAAAGTTAGGAGTGAACAGTGAAGAGTTAAAAATTAAGATTCCTTTAACTGTCAACTCCTAACTCCTAACTCCTAACTCCTAACTCCCAACTCTTAAACCCCAACTTCTGTTTTTGAAACTTGTTATAAATGAGATTGTTACCATGACAGTTACTAATATTGTGCAAGGCATTTGGGCATTTTCCGCATTAGCTTTGATAGTTTTGGTGTTGCTGCATAGCCCCAAAGGTGATGGTATTGGAGCAATTGGCGGACAAGCTCAACTTTTTAGCAGCACCAAAAGCGCAGAAAATACTTTGAACCGAATTACTTGGGCATTGACAGTAATTTTTCTCGGTTTAACAGTAGTTTTAAGTGCAGGCTGGTTGCCTAAATAAGGATGGAAAATAGGGAAATGGGAAGAACCCAACACCCAAAATTTAGCGTCCTGAAAAATTTAATAAAAAAGCGGTTACTAGCAGCTCTGGTTTTAGCTATTGGCACAGGGCTGCTAATTATTTTGGCTAACTTCCAGTCCAGTGCTGTATTGGCAAAAACACCACAATACACTCTATCTCCCCACCCCCTACCGCCCACCTTGGCGCAGTGGGAAGACAAAACAAACAGCGGTAATTATTTTTCCGAAGTTCAACAAACCCAAGTGGGTTATTTAGTCTGGTCAAAATTTCCCGTTCGAGTTTATATAGAACCACCAAAAACAATTAACGAAAAGCAGGCTGAAGCCTGGGTGAATACCGTCTTGTCAGCTGTGCAAGAGTGGAGTGCTTATTTACCTTTGACAGTAGTTGCACAGCCAGATATTGCTGATATTACAATTGTGCGAAAAGCCCCACCTCTACAAATTTCTCCGGGTAGCAATATCACCCGTGCGCGTTCCGCACAAACCACTTACGATTTATACACTAGCAACAACGTTTTATTGCACCGCTTCACTATTTTATTGAGTCCCAGCCAAACAGGTAATTATCTCACCGCAGCTGTTCGTCACGAATTCGGCCACGCTTTAGGAATTTGGGGGCATAGTCCGCTACAAACTGATGCTTTATACTTTTCTCAAGTTCGCAACCCACCGCCTATTTCTCCTAGAGATGTCAATACTTTGAAGCGGGTTTATGAACAACCAACCAGTTTAGGATGGGCTGTAAAGTTTAGTAACAACGCTCAACATTTCTGAGTTAATAGAGTAAAAAGATGTATTAGACTTCTAGCAAAAGTCGTTCTTAGCCTTCTTTTCTTTGCGTCTTTGCGTCTTTGCGTGAGACAAAAAAATATTTATGTAAGAAGTCTATTAGTGTAAATCAATATTATCAACTGAAAAGTATATAACTGTTTATAAAAGTTGCAAGCAAAAGGCTTGAGCGTATCAGCAATATAAATAATAGTGCCTATTTGCACCTGTTAAAAATGCTTGTCATAACTTATTTATAGCTTTGATATAACAAGCATTTTTTACTTTTCCCTACGCCCCCCAACTTAGTCGCACTGGTCGTCGTTGTGCTAAAACTTCCCGATACAATTCTTCCAACGAAGTAATATTATTGCTGAGGGTATAGCGTTCTAAAACGCGGTTTCTAGCTTTTTGCCCCAACACAGTTGTTAACTCAGGATGGTCTTGGAATAATGGCAACAGAGTTTTTAACTGCGATCGCACCGTCTTGGTATTTAAAACTACCCCTGCTCCTTTTTCCAACACCTCTCCATCTGCACCCACATCAGTTGCTAAACAAGCCAATCCACATGACATTGCCTCTAACAAAGACAACGATAAACCCTCTACCAACGATGGCAAAATAAATACATCTGCACCCCGTAATATCTCGATGCGGCGGTCTTCATCAGCAACAAAACCCAACCAAGTAATGTTGTATTCCGAATCATAAAATGGTTCTAAAGATGGCTTCAAAGGGCCATCACCCACAATCAGCAACTTACTACCAGCTGCCATCTCCGACTGCTTCCAAGCACGCAGCAGGGGTTCGACGTTTTTTTCTGGGGCGATGCGACCTTGATAGACAAACAAGCGTTCGGCTTGGAATTCTGCTTTGACTGTGGAAGGGCCAGGAGAGTATTTGACAGTATCTACACCGTTGGGAATCACAGCAATATTTTCTTCTTTTACACCCATCCGCGCCAAAAGTTCTCGCTGAATTTGAGAAAATACAATCACGCGATCGTAGTTACCCAAAAAAGGCGCGTAGAGTTGATAAGCCAAAAGTTGTGTTCCCGATATAAGTTTTGCCCCCTTCCCTGCAAATGGTGTGTGGAAAGTGGCAATTAGGGGCAAATTTAATTCTTCACAGATTTCTGGGAGAACAAAGTCAAGAGGAGACAGGGTTAAGGAAGCATGGACTATATCAGGCTTAATACGCCGTAGCGACTGTGTTAAAACCTTGGTCGCTTTGAAAGTCGGAATTGTGTAAACCTGAGACTTATAAATAAAAGGTAGGGAAACTTCTTGAAAATTTGGCCAGTTACCAGGTTCAGATTCTTCTTGGGCAAAGTGAAGAAAGCTAACTTCATGACCCCGGTCTAGCAAAGCATTTGTAACTTCTCGACTGTAAGTAACGTTACCACAAAAGGGTGATTTTTTTCCAATCCAGGCTATACGCATTCTTTATTAGCTATTGAGAAGAGCAAGTTTTATTTATACAGTTCCGTATCCTTGATTGTTTATTTTTTATGCCGTTGCACTTCCTGACTTTTTATCTATCATAAAATCCCGCCTTACCCAATCAAAAAAGCGAAATTTCGCGCTAATTTTATCAGCGCATTTACGGCTTATTTTGCCTACTTAATCACTTGTTTAGGTTATACATTGATAAAAACTTTTTCTGATTTCTATCAAATGCTAGCCGTCAAGTTTATCATCAATTTTTCTGGATTCAGTTTACCACGAAAGCAAAAGCTTTAAGTAAATTAGTGATGATGACAAGGTAGTTAATAATAACTTATGATGATTTCATATTACTCACGGGAGTTATACCAAGTTAATATTATTCCGGAAAAGACGATCGCAGCCAATCCCAAAAACACTGCTTGTAATCCCACAAAGGTTTCCGCTACACCTGCCAAGGCTAAAGGCAAAGAAAGGGCAATATTAATCACATTATTTTGCAAACCAAAAACTTTACCCCGCATATCTGCTGGGGTTTCTGTTTGAATTGCTGTCTGCATGGGAATACCCACTAATGCGCCAAAGATACCCAACAGCCCTATCAGCAGCAGGACTATCCATAGCTGTGTAGTAAATATAGAAAGACCAATTAGAGATGCTGTCATACCTACACAACCGCACAGGCTTAATTGTGTATAGGAAAAGCGCTGTCCGAACTGACCGAGAATTGTTGCTCCTGCAGCAATGCCAACACCACCAGCTGCTAATAAAAATCCAAATTGGGAAGCTTTTAAGTTAGGAATGATTTCTGCCATGCGAACGGCGAGAACAGTTAATGCTGCAAAGACAGAGAACAAAATAATTAGTTGCAGTAAAGCATTGCGGACGTGATGATTGGCTTTCAGGTAGCCGAAACCATCGCGCAAATCAGAGAAAACGTGAGGGAATTCTGTGTCTTCATCGTGGTGTTTTTCGCGAGTCACTAACAGCAATAAAATTATGCCCGCGATCGCATAACTGCCACCCACTAAAATTTCTTTGCCCAATGCATTATGCCCACCAAGTACTAGCCAAAGTTGATCGGCGATCGCTAACAATGGTTCTCCAACGGCAAACCCAACAATCACCGATGCCATCATCGTTGTTGTGTATAAAGAATTAGCTGAAAGTAAGTGCTGTTCTTCCACCACTAAAGGAATTGCTGCCTGTTCTGCTGGTGCAAAAAACTGCGTTAGTGTGGAAACTAAAAAAGTCACACCCAGAATAATCACAAAACCCACTGGCAACATTCCTATGGGTTGCCAATCATGAGTTAACCACAACAAAAAGGGAATTGCTAAAACTAAGATGCCACGCCAGGCATTTGTTGCCACCAGTACAGCCTTTTTCGACCAGCGATCCACAAACACACCAGCCACAGAACCAAACAGCACAGCGGGAATTGTGAACGCCATCATCAATGCTGATACCCAACCACTAATGCTTTGATTACTGCCCTGAAACTGAGTGTTAATTAAGGCAATCATCAGCACTAAATATACTTTATCTGCCAGTTGGCAAAAAACTTGACCGCCCCAAAGAGCCAGAAAATTAGGATTTTTTAATACGGGTAAAAACCCATACTGTTTTACATTCCCTGATGCTTCTCCACCATCACCAGATGCATTTAATTGCGCTGGTTCTTTTTCTGTGGTATGGGATGCTGGCAACTGTCCATTGCTAGAAGCCTCAGCAGTGGTTAATTGGTCATCAACTGGTTTTTCGCATTGCCTGGACACATCGTTTTTGGGTATTTCCAATGTCGCATGTTGCTCAGTAGAAACATCTGCTGAGGACATTTCATGGCGGTTGATTGGACTGGGTGTAGATTTGGGAACAGCACTTAGGTGATTTGTAACTGTAGGAGCTGATGCCCTATTCTGTTTTTTGGCGTGGCTTGGTGACAAAGGTAGGATTTTTCTATCCAAATCAGACGGTTGCATCATGGTTGGCAGCAAAATAAGAGTCTATCAAGGTAGCAGAGCGAATGGGGCGACCTAAATGATATTGAGCATACTGGCGCAAAATCTGCTCAACAGATAACCAGCCATCATCTTTGGCTGCATTTATTTGCATTATCTCTGGTTGTGAGAGCTGTTGGAACATAGCTAGTTCTGTAGCACTCAGGCGACCAGAAATCACTGGTATCTCTTGTCTATGGGCAACTGTTTGGTAACTAGATATTTGGGGCGATTCTGTGATTGGGTGATTAGGTAATTGGGTGAGCTTTGAATTTTCTCTGTCTGTGCCAATTTTCCCCTCTCTTCGCAAGCGTTCCCAAGCATCTAAGGAAACCATACCACCTGCGGGGATACTAAATCCTACTTCCCAGTTAGGGTCTTTCAGATCCGGTTGTAGGGGTTGTTGAGTCAGGCAACAGACTTGTACTTGAGGTGTTAGTCCTGCTAAAGCTAAAAGGTGAAATACTCCATGAGCTAGATGTGCATAAATACCAAATGTCTCTGTGCTGGGTAATGCTTCTAACCGATGGAGATGTTCATTGAATAACTCATAAAGTTCTTCTTGGGGTTGTTCGCTCAAAGCCTGACACAGTACTATTTCTGCTAAATACTGACCAGCAGAGAGTTTTCCCAAATCTTTAGCCAGACCTGGATAAGTTTTTAGTGTTTGTGCTTGAGTAATTTTATCAAGCGATCGCCCTTTGGCAATCAGCAGTTCATTCACTACAAACATCCCACTCCTACCGCCAAGGCTAGAGTTGTGCTTGCGTGAGCCTGGAGCAACTGCTCGAATCAAACCAAATTCGCGTGTCAAAATTGTCACTATCCTGTCCGATTCTCCCAGTGCTTGGCTTTTGAGATTAATTCCAGTTGCTTTATAGGTTCTACTCATTAATCATTAGTCATTAGTCATTGGTCATTAGCCATTGGTCATTAGTCATTAGTCATTAGTTAGGACAACTGACCCTTCGGGTTTGCCAGTTGCTCATGGGGGAAACCCCCAAGACCGCACTGGCTCACAACTGACACCTGACAACTGACTATTCACCCTTTTCCAGGTTATCGCGCTGACGGATCAAATCAATGCCGCGAGAAGTGCCTAATCTAGTAGCACCTGCTAAAATCAAATCCAAGGCTTGATTGTGAGTGCGGATACCCCCTGCTGCCTTAATTCCTACCCTTTCTCGCGTCAGTTCCTTTAACAGCCGTACATCCGCCACAGTTGCACCACCACTCCAACCTGTATTGGTTTTCAAGAATGCTGCTCCTGCATCCATAGATATTTCTGCTGCTATTTTTTTCTCCGCATCTGTCAGCAGGTTAGTTTCTAAAATCACCTTGACAGTTTGTCCAGTCTCTTCGCAAATTGCCGCAATCTCTTGGTGAACTTGCTCAGTTTTACCAGCTTTTAAGTAGCCTAAATTGATGACTACATCCAACTCAGTAGCTCCATTTTCCGCTGCTTCTTGAGCTTCATAAAGCTTGACTGCTGAAGTCGTTGCTCCACTAGGAAAACCAATCACCGTACAGACTTTTGGGTTCTTACCGTGGAGAAGTTCTGCTGCTTGCTTGACATAAGCAGGATACAAGCAAACAGCCGCAAAATTAAATCTGTATGCTTCTTCACACCATTGTTCAACTTGCTCTGGGGTAGCCGTTGGCGTTAATAGGGCGTGGTCTATAAATGGCGCAATATCAATGTTTGGATAGTCTGCTGCCATCGTTTTTTTACCAAGTATTGATTATTAAACTTTATAAAAAATTAAAACATTTCTTATATATATATTAAACCATCTAAACCAGATTTATTACGAGTTTATTCTGAAAACAGGCTTCTGGCATAGTCTCACAGGCTGATTTCGCAGGTATCCTTAAGTTAACTAGGTATTTAAATTAACATTATTTAATAGTAAGCTGAGTCAGTTCCCCAGCATTTTTTGTGTAAATTGCTAGGAAGTCAAGAATAGTTTGAGCTAACGCCTTTGATGCCAAATAGGGTACACCATTACCAATAGTTTTAAACATATTGGTGAGTGACATATTTTCTGGAAGCACAAAATTTGCTGGCAAAGATTGTATGGCTAAAGCTTCAGCTACAGAAATTCGACGGATTTTGTAGGGATGTAAATGTACTTCATTATTTCCGTAACAAGCTGTTGGAGAGTAACGCCATCTGTGAAGACGTTTGAAGGACTTCTTAGAATCATCTCCTTCATCAATAGCAGCGAATTTGATGATACCTGCTCTTGGTTGAAAATAATGTCTACCATTAGGATGATTCAGCACATCATTTTTTCTAAACCAGTATTCAACTGTTAGTTCTTGAGGAATATTATCAGGACAAGGCAATATAGAATCTTGTTGGAATGGTTCACACTTAGACCAAGGATAAGAAAAAACTTTTTCTTGAAGATATAAAATCTGTTTATTCCAAGAAAAATCCGCTTCAGGTAGTAACTGATCACTACCAATTTTTATACCCATATCCTTGATAAAATTCTTTCGGAAACCAACGAGAATAATTCTATCCCTATCTTGAGGGACACCGTATTCAATAGCATTAATTAATCGTTCTGTTAATATATAGCCTGCTTGCTGTAATTTTTGTTTAAGAGATTCATAAAATAAACGATGTTTTATCGTTCTCCATAAACCCTTAACATTCTCGAATAAAAAGAAATCAGGAAGATTACGACAAATTAATTCAACATAAGCAGCAGAAAGTTTCCCATTATCGCCTAAGTGTCCTCTATTTTTACCGCCAATAGAAAAATCAGGACAAGGAGGGGCACCAATAAAGCCCAAAATATGATGAGATTTGCGACAGTTTTGTATTAACTCCCAGAGGCGTTGTGCTTGTATTCCTTCGGTAAGTTTAGTTATATCTCCTGCTTCCCCCTCATGATATCCATATTCTGGCAATGGGAAATTGAGAACCTCGCGTGAATAGCGATACGCTGACATGAATTGGGGAAAAATTTCACTGACATAAACAACGTTAAAACCGCTATTATCAAAACCTAAATCAAGAAAACCAGAACCAGCAAAAAAAGAGAAAATACAAGGGCAATCGCTCATTCGATAACCATTTTTTACTAAAAATATGTGATAAAGTGAAATATTAATCACTTAAAATTGAACAAGTAAATATCTTAATTTAGGAATTAATGGCACAAACAATTTGAGTAGAAAATTAATTATAATTTAATTATGTCCTCATCTGACTGGGAAAAATTTTTAGCCGAAGGAAAACGTGCAGTTGAAATAGTTCGCACAGGGTTAATAAATCGTGGTATCAATGCTGGAGAGTCTATAATTACTCAATTTGGTACTGATGAAGATATTCCAGTTTATAAGAATGATAATCAGCGTAAGTTATTTTGGATATCAGTCAAAAGCGTATCAAGTCGGGTTGAAAATCCTAGAGTTCTACCTGTTGGCTATCGAGGCTGGATGTGTGGCGAAGTTGAAAGCAAGCAATGGGTTAACCCTCCATCCGCCATTATCTGGTATTGTTCAGCAACTAGACTTGCATGGGGTGCTATTCCTCCAACTCGGCTGAGTACTCGTTGGTTTATCTTTCCTGAACGTTGGGGCAAGATAGTAGATAAGCGCAAAACCAGTCAGTTAGGTTATACAGTATATCTTTACCCAAGCTGGCTTGTACCACCAGAGGTAATAATCAGCAAAGAGGAAATAATAGCCTATATTCAGAGGCTAGCCCAGGAGCAATAATTTATATAGATTTATAATAGTGTTTAAAGACTGAATTGAAATAGATTAAAGATCCGAACTCAATATTTAATAAACATTAAGGATTTTTGTAACTATGTATGAAGAATTTATTGATTTTGAGGGAATTTTCAAACTCGCATTGAAGCACACTGAAGAATTAATAGAACTGGGTTTTGATATTAGTAATCCTTGTGGTGTGACAGAACTTGAATGGATAGCAAATAAATATCCAGAACTGACGGAACGCTGCAATAATGCTTTGATGGAACTTATTAAAAAACAAGCTGCTGCTAATCCTGCGCTTGTAGGTGCTGGATATTCTGATAATGATTTAGATAGTTTTTAAGTAGTATATAACTTAGAGAATTATAGCGTTTCCTACTTTGTAACCCCTGTAAAGTTAGTTACACTATCTTTAATTAGAATATTTTTAATTTTTATCTGGCTCAAAAGCAATGTTTGATAAATTAATATAGGGTTTAAATAAAGATTGTATTGTTTGTGATTGTATAATATTTAAAAACCAATCTCTTATTTCCTTAGATTTATGCATATATTTTAGTAAATCTTTAGCAGATTTTTCTTTATCCTGGCTTTCGTACCAGTCAGGCATTTTTTTTGACTGTTCTGTTGCATAATTATTAACTTCTTCGATTATGCTTTTAACTGAAATCAATTCATAAGCATAGCTACAAATTTCTTCAAATTTTATATTAATTTCTTCATTTAGTAAAAAATGTGCTTCATATCGGTATGGCTCAAATTTATCTAGTTTTTCTTTAACAATTTCAGGTTTATCTTTTTGAGTAGCATAGACTAAATTCATAGCTGACATATAAATTTGTAATGGTTTATCAGATAAATTTTTTCTTAGTTGTTGTCGATTGATTTGATACTGTTGATAGGCGATATAAGCAGTTATACAAGTAATTGGTGTAAAAGCTTTGAGAAGATTGTCAGAACTTTTTGTAAAAAGCTCATACACAAAAGTAGATATAAATGGAGATGCAATAAAGACTAAAGATGGTATTAAAATTTTCCTTTGATTAATAAATTTTAATATTACCTTGAAAATATTTAATCCATAAGCAATTAACACAGCGTTATAAACAAGCCATACACCTGCAAAAAATAAACCTACGAAAGCAGGTAAATTGTTAAGCAAATTATCGTAAAATATATACATTTGGATTATTTAATAGACTGAGCAGTGTATCTATAATAAATATCCAAATTCAAAAAAAGATAACAGTATGATTACTGAAACTTTGATTGGAAATCATCAGTAATTGCAGTTATCACACAAATTTTTTAGCTTTATCCAAAGACGCAAAAACGCATAATAAAAACTTTGCGCCTTTGCGCCTTTGCGTGAGACTATCCAACCGGCTGCGCCTCTGGCAACAAACGCTTCACACCTTGCTTAACAAAACCTTGCAGAAAAGCCATCTGCTGATTTTGCTGAAACACCTTTTGCAAAGTTTGCCGCAACTTGTCCAAATTCAAAGCAGTTCCAGAATCTATGGCTATTTCCTGCTGCTCAAAATACTCAACTAAACTCAACCCTGCTACCCTGGTGAGATAAGCTGCACTAACTCCCTGCACCAAGCCACCAGCCACAAACGTCACAGCATTACTTTTCAAAACAGTGCTAACAGCCTTGGTAGAAAGTTCCACTAAACCCAGCTTCAGCATCAAACTTCCCATAGTCCCCGCCACAGTTTGCGCCTGTTCTAGGGAAAATTTCTGCTGATAAATATTACCTAAATCCATGACCATCTGGGCATTAATTGCCGCAGTCGCCAAAATATCCAAGGCTGGTACTGGGTTAGCAAAAGCAGCAGCCGCAGCTATCCATTGATATTGTTCAATAACTGGGGTGGCGCGATCGCATCTAATTTCATTTAGCCAAGTTTTCGCCTCAGCTTTCAGCAACCTAGCTTTTCTCAAAGTAGTTGTCCACACCAGCTGTTCTGCTTGCTGTGCCAAAACTTCAGTCAATTGTTGTGTTAACTGCTGGATATCTGGCGCTGGTTGTTCTGTCCATTTTTGCACAGAACCATCAGCTTCATGCTTCCGTACTTTGATAGGAACCGGAGACGCAGCAGTCGCCACTACATTGTTTTGCATCCGCTGTTTTAACGACAGCAACACGCTAGCACGTTCATCTGCTAAATATTGGTCTTGTTTGTTGAAAACTAGAATTGTAGGCTGATTTGCTGCTTTTAGCTGCTGTAAGGTTTGAAATTCTGAATCTGTCAAATCACCGTTCGTCAGAAACAGGATAAAATCAGCTTGATTCAGTTCTGCCAAAGCAGTTGCATGTGAATTATCACCTACTTCTCTAAACAAAGGTGCTGTTTCGTAGAAGCTAACTTTTTGCTGTTTTTCTTGCCAACCGCTAGATAGCAGTTGAATCAAAGTGCTTTTACCCACAGATTTGCCGCCAGTAACAGCCACCTTAATTTCTTGCCTGTCTAACTCTAAAATTAACTGGGCAACTTTTTCTCGTAGTGCTTCTAAAGCTGTATGGTTTTCTGCTTCTTGTGCCAGTTGGTTAATAACAGCTTCAGCTTTAGCGATCGCACTTTCCACTGTTGTCCGCTCAACAACTATACCATCTAGCTGCTCTAAAGTGCCTTTGGGGCGATTTTGCTGGAACAACCACAAACCACCCCCGACAGCTAAGGCACTCAACAAACCAAACTCACTCAACTGCACTATCGAATGATGCCAACTTTGTAAAATCCACAGGGAAAAGGATAGTCCCAATCCTCCCACTAAAATTGGTCGCTGCAACTTCACAACCATGACTCTCCGCGCTTTTTGGAAGGTTTCTACTTTAGAATAGATCAAAATTCTACCTTTCCGAGTTGAACAAGCGAACAGACAGGATTTTCTTTACCTGTAGACGCTTATAGAATCAACTCCCAAGCATCACGGTATCGTGCAGAACGAGGTTTGCGCTGTCGCTTTTCAGCCTCCACAAGGTGGATTTCGCTACCATAGCCGATGAACACGTCTACCGGGAAGATATAGAACAAGTCAAGATTTTCTATATACACCAAGGCAAAATTAAAGTCTGCTGGCTTATATGCTTCTCGAACCATTAGCCGCCGATTTGTTTTGGTGCGGCGATTATCTACAACATAATTGCCAGAAGGTTGATCAAACCAGGCATATTTGACTTGAATTTTAATCAGAGTTCCCTCAACATCAAATACTATATCGTAAGGTAGCCTATCTCCAACAGGTTTCAAAACTCCCCAACCATGTTTTAATGCATGAAGAATAGCTGCTTGTTCGGCTATGTCTCCTTTAAGCTTTGTGTCCATATTTACTTAAAAATTAGCAATAAAAACTTAAAACTTCTAGCTTGCAAAGCGACAGGTCACTTTACAAGCTAGAGTCAGGTAATGTTTGAGGTCAACAAATTATACAAACAAATTTGGATAATAATATTTAGCTAATTTGTCAATACAACAACCTCACCAAGCTCATATAGCCATGAAAAAAGACAATTAAAGCTGGTCTTTAATTTCTTTCCAGACATGGATCACGCCTTCAATCCAGCCTTGGGTATAAATTTCAGGTTCAAAGTAGTCCTCTTCTTCCCTATATTTTTCCAACCTATAATGTTCGAGATCCATCTTTACAGGTGGTTCGTATTTGGTTCCAGGAATTGGCTTATTTATATTTCCTCCCTCACCAATATACTTAAGTGTTAAATAATTTAGTTCCTCTGTTGCGTCTATTAATCCATCCTTGAAACCAGTTTGCTTCCACTTAGCACTAGCTTCTTGCTTCTCTTTTCGTAGCCTTGCGATCGCTTTTTCCATTGCTGGAATATCCGTCCTTACCTTAATTTCTTCAATTTGCACTGCTAAATCAATAGCTTGTTGACAAACACCAGAAACGTTAAGACTCTCCTTAAACATTTGTAAACGCTCGTGGAGATTATCGGGAAGCGTAATTGTGATTCGTTGAGCCATATTCATACATACTACTCTATAAAGTATATACTGTTTAAATACAGTATATACTTCTATTTTTAGTAAATACTATTATATTGAAGTATTTACTAATTTTTCAGAGTCGTTAAACACTACCTAAAACAAATCCCCATAACTCTAAAGAGTTACGGGGATTTGTTTATTTTTGATTTGGTGGCGGGAAGTGGATTTGAACCACTGACCTTCGGGTTATGCTTACCAACTACAACTTTCGTTGCCCAGTTAAACTGGTTTGTGGTCTGGACTGTCCCTTCACCCTCGCCATTAACGTTAGGGTGCCTGCCTTCCAGTCTCTACACCTTCTCCTTTTCGGGAGCTTGGTTCGGGATTACCACGCTAATGGCTTCCCCGAGTTTGACAGGTAAACGTATACGAGTTTCTCCGTATACCGCCCAATGCAAGACTAACTGATAAGCGTTTAGTCAATCTCGCAACTTGAGCCCGACGAGCTACCAGGCTGCTCTATCCCGCGTCGGTTGCTTACTTTCTAACTATAACTCAAAGTTAGAAGTTTGGCAACTATAAAAACGATAATTCCCCAACTACTTCTAAACGCTTGTATTTTCCCAAAGTCATAAACTTTTCTGACAAGCTTTCGGCTGCGCTGGGAGTAATCCAACCCATCTGCTGGAGCAAGTGGATCGCAACGGCATGTTTTGCTCGTTTTGCGCCATCCATGACTTTAATCGCCAATCCCATACCTTCACCAAGCCTACCAATGCATTGCACTCCTTCGGCACCAGCTTTACTTACCAATTCCCCTGGAGTTAAGCGCATCAGTTCCGTATCGAATTCTCCATCTCCTGCTACCATAGCTGGGTGATGAGTCATAGCACGGACAATACGCTCCATATCCACATTGCTACTAGAGGCTAGCAGGGCATACAAAGATGCCATGTGGCCGAGTTGCATGAGATAAGTTGGTGCCCCGCAATCGTCATGAGCGCTAATAAATTCCTCTGCTGGCATTCTGAGCAATTCTGCTACTTTGCCCAATATTAATTGTTGTATTGGGTGTTTGCGATCCAAGTAGTTATTTAAAGGCCAATGACGCTGTTGACAAACAGCTAACATCCCCGCATGTTTACCAGAACAGTTGTATTCTAGAGGACTGCGTTTACCCACAGGTATCGGACACTGGAGTGTAGTCGGATCGAGATCCGCCCGCCAAAGTATATTAAATGCCTGTCGTACCTGCTCGATTGTTCCCTTGTGGGAACTTGTAATAATTGCTAAGTCGCGATCGCTGAGGTCGTAGCGTTCGAGTGTGCCTGTGGTGGTGACTGCGAGTGCCTGAAATGGTTTGAGTGCTGAACGGACAAATGCAGCAGTTTCAGAATTTCCGGCAACGGTAAGAACCCGTCCCCGTTCATCGCATACAACAGCTTGGGCTATATGCCTCGATTCAATAATACCTTCACGCAGCAACCGGACTTCCAGTGCTGTGGCTTGAGTTCGTTTTCCCATTGTCATGGGTTAATATTTATCACTTTTTTATTATTTGTCAGTAGTCAGTAGTGAGTTGTCATTAGTACTAACAACTGACTACTGATTACTGACTATTTACAACAAATGCCAAACTATAGTACCAATAAGCAACAATCCAGCCAAGCCAGCAAAGGTAAATTGTAACCGTTGGAGAATCGGTTTGATGTCGTATGTGACAATCAAGCGATCGCGACTTAGCACTTCTGGTGGCTTTGTCCAAGTTTGACCGTCGTACCAGCCTGACTCTTCGTAAAATACAGTCATACTGTAAAGGCGATCGCGCACATACAGCCAGCCTAAATACAACCGCACCAGAGTCAGCACTACCCCTACACTTGCTCCTGCTGCACCACAGAGGATAAAATGGGCAAGATTTTTGTGCGGGGGAAAGCTTGCTGCTGCTACAGGGCCAGCCACCAGCCACGATATACCCCAAATCCATACCATTTTCGTGAGGTATTGCCGCCAATCTAAAGTGCAATCACGAAATAGCCAGGAAGTTTTTAACTGTTCGTATTCATTGAGTGGTTGTTGGTCTGTGGGAACTGGGCAATTTGAAACCGAAGACCTCATCATGTTGGCTTACCCCCACCCTCATCAGAATTTGGAAGGGAAATGCGTTCCGCATTAATCCAGAACGCTTCTAAATTATAAAACTCCCGTTCCTTTGGCATCATGATGTGAACGATGACTTCGCCGTAGTCTTGTAGCACCCAACTCCCCTCGGCTTTTCCTTCTGTCCGCAAAGGACGCCGTTGCCACTCACTTTGTACTTGTGCTTCGATTGCATCGGCGATCGCTCTGACTTGTACTTTAGAATAGCCAGTCATCATCACAAAGTAATCTGCCAGGTAAGATACATCGGCTACCCTCAGCACTAAAATCTCGCCTGCCTTCCGGTCTGATGCCGCTTCAGCTATGGTTATAGCTAAATTTCCACTCACCTCGGTTTCAGCCTCTAGGTTTCTCGGCGCACTTTTTGTCACTGAGACGGATTTTAATGGGAAATTTCCTTGGAAAAAATCAGACATTCAACCTCAGGTGCTTGATCCCTTTTGTTACAGTTTTTACAGCTACTTACAAACTATTATTGATTGGTAACTGTATGTATGGGTTTTTTTGAATACTAACAAAAAACAGGTGTCTATGGGATTGGTTAGACAATTGCTTGTTTGGACTGCAATCTCAATCAGAACGAATTGCGATTGGCTATTGTGCGCCTATGAATCGATTGATGGCTTGATACCAAAAATTCGCAGGAATAATCCCAAATTAGCCAAACACTAAAATACCTTTTTAGACGCTTCCTAGAGTTGAAAGACTTGAAATTGGGATGTATTGCTGCATCCCAGACTCTAAGATTTTTGCAAACAAAAAGGTTATAAATAGTATTTAGTATATAGCATAGCAGAATCCTGCACAGTCTACCTAAAGTGTGATTGGCAAAAGTCAGCAATAATTCTTAATTAAAAGGCGGCAGGGAAACCAATTCCCCTTGTCAGCGTGAAGAGAAGCCGCCCTGAATACTTCTTGGTTAAGTGGTGAATCTAAAAAGGGCAAAGGTGGGAATTCATCCCTTAGCCTTTATCCCTTCAATCTTTAGCAAACCACAAAAGCTTGTAGTTATCACTACTTGCTAGCTTCATACTTCTTGTTTTGAAACTACTTTGGACTCAATTACTTGACTATCTGCCGTCACTGAATCAAATAACTTCTCATAGTGATTTAAAGCATGTTCAAAAGCATATTGCTCAACAGCATATTGACGGCTGTTGTAACCCAGAGTTTTCACTTTTTCTGGGTGTTTATAAAGTTCCAAAATTGCCATTGCTAAAGCTTGGTCGTCTTCTGGAGGTACAATCACTCCACCACCACTTTGTCTAACTGCTCTTGCTGCCGTACCATTTTCGGGCACAGATGCAACTAAGGCCCGACCACTAGCAAGTAGCACTTGAATTTTTGATGGCATATTGAAAGATATAACATTTTTCTTTTGCACCACTAAACCCACATCAGCAGCTGCTAACATCTGTGGTAGCTCTTCACGGGGTTGAAACGGCAATAATAAAACGTTATCTGCTCCGCACTCTAGACAATAGCGTTGCAATCGTTGTAAACCTTTCGCTTCTCCCACAATCACAAAGGCGATCTCTGGAATATGACGCAATAAAGAAGCAGCTTTAATGACGGTTTCTAAACCTTGGGTTAGTGCAATATTCCCAGAATATTGCACTACAAATTTATCATTTAGATTATGTGCCGCACGGAAAGAATTGTTTTCTTTGGGTAAAGGGCGAATGAAATTCACATCAACCCAGTTAGGAATTTGCTCAATTTTGCTAGATTCTACACCCTTAGAAAGCAAGTTTTCTACAAAACCATCGGCAATAACGCTAATCTTAGAGGCGGTGCGATAAGCAAATTTTTCCAAGCCAGCAAATACCTTGATCAGAAATTTATTTTTCAACAGTCCAACATGGACTGCTGCTTCTGGTAGGATATCTTGAAGATTTAAGACCACAGGGCAGTCACGTAACCATCCTAGAAGGGCCGCTGGTACACAAACAGGTAGTGATGGCGACGTTGATAGAATTACATCTGGACGCCAGCCGATAAGGGCAGGGAAGAAACTAGTAACAACGAAACTAGCATCTAGCAATACTCTATCTAGGAGATTAGGTTGTGGACGAATCCAAACATAACTGCGTTGGATTTGCACACCATTTTTATATTCAGTAAGATATAACTTGCCCCGATAGCCTTCGTATATTTGACGCTCAGGATAGTTGGGCATGGCAGTAATGATACGAACTTCATGCCCTCGTTTGACTAGTCCCTCTGCTAATTCGGTCATCAGTGGGGCAATACCAATTGGTTCTGGATAGTAGTTGTAAGAGTAAATTAAAATCCGCATAGCAAACTAGTCTAAAGTCCCCTGGCTTTTGTGGATAATGAAAATATCGTTCTTCAAAAAATGATTTTTCTACCTTTTGAAGTATTCTATTTAATTCTGTCTTGAAAATTTTGCTGTGTCAGTGCTTTTTTGTTGAAGATTCAGTAAAATTTTTTATTCCTTGCTTAAGTAATATTGGATATATTTTTTACTATGAATATTTTTTTGGTATTGTCTAATTTAAAATTTAGTCTAAGTAGTTACTCTATAGCTAAAACTTGAAGAGATGCTGAGCAATAATCCCTAGATATTCATGAAAAGTATAAAATAATCAAATGAGAAAATCCATCTTTTCAGCCTAGCAATTTATTCTCAATGCTAAAAATCTAAAGATTCTTTCTACTCTGGAATTGAAAACTGCTACGGCAGTCTATTTTATTTGTGAAAATTAAAATATACAGATGCCCGACTCCTCTGGGGAGCAACGCAAAACTACACCCTGCAAGGGCGATTCATGAATTGCGGCTACATAAAAATAAGTGTTTCGCCTTGTGTTTCTCAGGAGATTACCTTAATGACAGAAACTTTTCACTACTTGCAGAAACTCCCAAAGGACAGGCGTCATATCCTCTTGTCGCCAGATTATAGTCGTTTCTACTAATGGTGTTTTTCCCTGCAATGGGCGATAGACTACACCAGACCTATGAAGATTTTGTAAACAAGAGGGTACGATCGCCATCCCCATTCCGGCAGATACTAACCCGATAATGGTCTGCATCTGGATGGCTTCTTGAGTGACTTTAGGGCTGAAATTACCTTGCTGACAAAGACTCACGATTTGGTCGTAAAGTCCTGGCCCCAAGTGGCGAGGAAACATGATAAAAAGTTCGTTCTTCAGCGATCGCACTGATATACATTCTTGTTTGGCTAACAAATGAGTTTCTGGTAAAGCTACAATCAGGTTTTCTTGCTGAATGCATTCAAGATTGAGTGTGTTGTCTTCCAAAGGTGGATGAGCAAAGCCTACATGGATGTGGGAATTGCGTAGGGCTTGCTCTTGCTGAGTCGTTGTTAGCTCCTGCAACACCAACTCTACAGCTGAGAACTGTTCTCTAAACCGTTGCAAAATCACAGGAAGCAAATTGTAGGTGACTAAACTGGTAAACCCCACTCGTAGTTGTCCTTGTTCACCCCGTCCTGTCCTTTGAGTTAACTCAATTGCTTGTTCTAGTTGAGCTAATAGCTGATAAGCTGACTGCAAAAACACTTGTCCAGCTTCTGTTAGCTGTACCTGTCGCTTGGTTTTGCGATGAAACAGTTCTACCCCCAATTCCATCTCTAGCTGCTGAATTTGCTGGCTTAAAGGGGGTTGAGCGATATGTAATCGTTCTGCGGCTCTACTGAAGTGCAATTCCTCTGCTACAGCAATAAAGTAGCGTAGATGTCGCAGTTCCATGATTTTGATATTTTATAAGTTTTAATTACTCATAAATATATATTGGACATCTCAAAAAAATCTACTCAAATATTGTGATTGATGGCTGAGGGCTATTGACTGATGACAGATTTTCTATAGAATTTGTGATAAAAATTTGCGAGTCCGTTCTTCTTTGGGTTTGGTGAAAAAGGTGTCGGGGGTGGCTGACTCGACGAGTAAGCCGCTATCCATGAGAATTACTCGGTCGGCGACTTCGCGGGCAAATCCGACTTCGTGGGTGACGACTACCATTGTCATGCCATCACGGGCGAGATTTCGCATTACATCCAAAACTTCTCTGACCATCTCTGGATCTAAAGCTGAGGTGGGTTCGTCGAATAGCATAATTTTAGGTTGCATGGCTAAAGCACGAGCGATCGCTACTCGTTGTTGCTGTCCCCCAGATAATTGTCCTGGGTATTTCTGTGCCTGTTCTAAAATTCCTACTCTATCTAGCAATTGCATTGCTAATTCTTCGGCTTTAAACTTTGACCACCGACGTACCCAAATTGGTGCCAAAGTGATATTTTGCAGCACTGTTAAATGAGGAAATAAATTGAATTGCTGAAATACCATTCCCACTTCTCGCCGAATTGTTTCAATATTTCGCAAGTCATGGCTAAGGGTAATACCATCTATCACAATACTTCCCTGTTGGTATTCTTCTAAAGCATTAAATGTGCGGATAAATGTCGATTTACCCGAACCTGAAGGCCCCATTAACACCACTACTTCTCCACGATTCACTGTTAAGCTCACACCCTGGAGAACATGGAATTTGCCATACCACTTTTGAACATTTTCAGCAACAATTATTGGTGTCTGATCTGTCACGGTATTTCACCTATAAATTATTAATAGAAAATTTTTAGTTTTTAATTATTTAACTGTCTTTCTAAACGCCGAGAAGCCAATGACATGGAATAACAAAATACCCAGTAAATCAATCCAATAAATAAATACGCTTCTGCATAACGACCGAGAAATTGTGGTTGTGCCAAGATGGAACGTGCAATACCTGTAAGTTCTACCAATCCTACCAGAGATAAGAGTGAGGTGTCTTTAAATAAGCCGATAAATTGACCCACGATCGCGGGAATAACTGCACGCAAAGCTTGCGGTAACACAATTAATATAACAGCCAACAGTGTGTTAAGTCCCAGTGCTTTGGCGGCTTCAATTTGACCGCGTGGAATTGCTTGGAGTCCACCGCGCACATTTTCGGCCATGTAAGCAGCACTAAACAATACTAGTCCAGCGATCGCTCGCACTACCCGATCTAAACGTACATCTGCTGATAAAAATAACGGTAGCATTACTTGAGCGAGGAACAAAATTCCAATTAGTGGTAGTCCTCTGACGATTTCAATATACAGAATAGAAAACCAACGTATTACGGGCAAATTGCTTGTGCGTCCTAAAGCCAGTAATACACCAATAGGAAAGGAAAGTACAATACTAACTGCTGCCATTAGTAAAGTAAGTAGCAAACCGTTCCATAAATCTGTGGGTACAGATTGCAAACCAAATCCGCCACCAATTAGCCACAAAATAATTGGGAAAGATAACAGCCATACTAGAGAAAGCCAAGGGGCTATTACCTGAGAAAATGTTTGTCCAATCCCAAAGCCTGCAAATAACAAAACTGCAATTAACAACAACCAAAGACGGGATATCAAATCCAAAGGCAAAATAATTAATAGCAAACCTACAATAAAAGCAAATACAGCTAATGTACGTTTTGTCAACAATTGCTTACTAGAGAATACACCCCCACTGACAGCACCTAAAGTTGATGCGATCGCTAGTACAATCCAAGTTCGCCAATATAGCGTTTGGGGAAACCTGCCAACTAAAAATAAACGTAAATTAACCTGAATTACTCCCCATTGTGCTTTAGTAGTTGCCCAAGTGAAGATTAAGAGCAGTAGCCAAAATAGAAATACTAAGCAGACGACAGTTAACAAGCTGTTGTACCATGTGCTAAACAGATTGTTACGCAGCCAAGCCAATTTTGGATTTTGGATTTGAGATTTTGGATTGCTTGTCATTTTAATTATTTATTCTCCCCATACCCCTATTATCTTTCTGGAATTTGCACTGTGCGATTGAACAAATTCATCACTACGGAGATAATTAAACTGAGGATGAGATAGGTGAGCATAAGTAGCAAAATTACTTCTACAGCTCTCCCTGTTTGATTATAGGTAGTGGAGGCCACAAAATAAACATCGGGGTAGCCGATCGCGATCGCTAAACTAGAATTTTTAGTTAAGTTCAAATACTGGCTTGTTAGTGGTGGAATGATTACTCGCAAAGCTTGGGGAAAAATCACCAGCCGCATTAATAAACCTGGTTTTAAGCCTAGCGATCGCCCTGCTTCCCATTGTCCTTTGGGTACTGATTGAATCCCACCTCGAACAATTTCCGCAATAAACGCGCCTGTATAAAAAATTAACCCCAACACCAAAGCTGAAAATTCAGGGGACAAGGTAAACCAAGGAAATTCTACGCCATTTTGACTAATACCAATGAATCCCCAAAGAGAAATTTTATTTTCTGCCTTGGGAAAACTAATGAAAACGGCAAAGTACCAAAACAACAATTGCAGCAGTAAGGGCGTATTGCGAAAAATTTCTACGTAAACTAAAGTTATATTCCGCACTAGCCAATTGTCTGATAAACGCCCAATTCCTGCACTTACGCCTACAATTGTGCTGAAGAAAATTCCTGCTACAGCCACGCGCAACGAGTTAATTAGACCCACCCATAAAGCGCGACTGTAAGTATCAGATGGATTGTACCTAATCAGCGTTTCACCAATATCAAAAGATGCTTGCTGCTTGAGAAAATTAAATCCGAACTGAATACCTAATTGCTGTAAATTGCGGTTAAGATTACCCCACAGCATTGTGATTACAACTGCTGTTAAGAATACAGCAAGAAATTGCCCAGCAATACGCCAAAAGCGCTGATCGCGCCATATAGGGGGTTTGGAATTAGTCATTTATCAGTTGTCAGTTGTCAGTTGTCAGTTGTCAGTTGTCAGTTGTCAGTAGTTATTCTTTTTGTCTCCCTCATCCCCTGGTTGGTGAGCGACTTGCCCTGAGCGGAGTCGAAGGGAGTCGAACCACATCTCCCTCATCCCCCCTGCTCCCCTGCTCCCCTGCTCAAGAGCTTCCCTAACGGAACGGAGGAGAATAGAGTAGTCCGCCCTTTGTCCAGAGTTGATTTTGTCCGCGAGCGAGGTTAAGTTTTGTTTTGGGGCCGAGGTTGCGATCGTAAATCTCAGCGTAGTTGCCAACGTGCTTGACTATCCTGGCTGCAAAGTCTTTTGTTAAACCAATTCCTTCACCGAGGTTGCCTTCTGTTCCCAAAAACCGTTTAATATCTGGGTCATTACTATTTGTGAACTGCGCCAAATTCTGGGAATTAATGCCCAATTCTTCGGCTTTGACCAGTGAATATACTACCCATTTGACAGTATCGCCCCACTTGGTATCTCCTTTGGCAACTGCTGGTGCAAGGGGTTCTGAAGAAATGGCTTCATTAAGAATGATGTTATCGTCTGGTTTGGGTAAAGTCGTGCGGCGAGAAACCAAGGCTGAGCGATCGGCTGTAATACCGTCACAACGCCCTTCTGCATAGGTGGCAAAGGTAATGTTAATGTCTTCAAAGACAACGGGTTTGTAGGTAATGCCCCGTTTACGCATTTGGTCTGCTAAGTTTTGCTCAGTAGTGGTACCAGTTTGCACGCAGATTGCTTTGCCTTTGAGATCCGCCAAAGATTTGATGTTGCCATTTTTGCGAACCATTATGGCTTGTCCATCGTAAAAGACGACGGGAGCAAATTCTAGACCTTGTGAGGTATCACGGCTTAGTGTCCAGGTTGTATTACGGCTGAGAACGTCTACTTCTCCAGTTTGCAAGGCTGTAAACCGCTCTTTGGCATTGAGATTGCGAAATTCTACTGCGTCTGGGTTATCAAACAAAGCGGCTGCTATGGCGCGGCAAACATCTACATCAATGCCGCCATATTTACCATCAGTTCCCACAAAGCTAAACCCTGGTACTTCGCCGCTGACACCGCAAATTAGCTTACCACGGCTTTTAATTGTATCCCAGCGATTTCTGGTTGCTTGCGCTGCTGGATTACTGCCTGGAGTGCCGGTTATATTTGCTGTTTGTCCTGACTCTCCACCACAAGCGCTGAGGGTAAAGATGAGGGGGGCGATCGCTAGAATTAAAGCTGATTTTCGCATAAACTTCATGGATACTGGACGAGCAAAAATGTATTTTTTACTACAATGATTGTCTAAAACAAAGTAGATGCTTGTAATATAAAACTTTTTCAGCACCTGTGCTGTATTTTCCTTTGAGCAAGGCTGATATGGCGTTTTTAATTCTTTTTTGAAACTTTATATGCTATGTATAACTTACTCAAATATCTATGAAATTACAAAACTAATTTAGATATTATCTCACTGAGTTGAAAACAAAAGCATTATGATTCAATTTGAAAATAATATTAAATAATTTATTGTTTATTTCGTATTTTTTTTACAAGAAGTATTTATTTTTATAATATATTATTGATTTTTGTTGATTTAAAAATAATTTCATGCTTTTAGTACGAATTCCTATATATATTGTTAGGCTGCTAATACCATTTTTTTCTGAAGACACGCTTATAGGACTTATACAAAAGTACATGCTGTAGGGACAATTGATGAATTGCTTATACGTGGATAAAGCGTAACTTCATATATAATCGGTATAAGTTTTGTGTAAGTAGGTGGGTGAAAATAAACATGACTATGTTACAAAACGTAAATATGCCTGAAACCCTTACTACTGAAAACTGACAACTGACGACCCTCACTAGTTAACATCTCGGCTTCGCTCGATGTTAAAGCTGAGCGAAGTCGAAGCTTTAACTTTATTCGCGCCGACCTACTTAAACATACTGTTTGCCAAGCTATAAAAATGTAGGATGTCTAGTCTTCATACTGACTTTCCCAACCACCATTTATTCAATTCATGAAATCTGGATAAACTACTAAACAGATTTAACTATTGTGGAAAAACTCATTGCATACTTCCAAAAGAGCAGAAGTAGCTACACCAACCTAAGCACCTGCCACTAGCAGGTTAAACTAGTTTTGGTGACAGCTGCTCCACCGTTTTTTATGAGGCTTTTATGGGAGCTACCCTCAAACAGATTGCCAGTTACTTAGACAAACTAGGTTGGGACTACCGCTTTGATGATGAAGAAGACCGTATTATTACAGGTGTGGAAGCTGATAACTTAGAAGATTTCCTGATAGTTGTCCAACTGGATGAGCAGGGAAAATTTTTCCGGGTATTTGCGCCTCAAGTTCTGGCGGGAGTTCAAGACCATCCTTACAAGAGCATTATCCTACAGACGATGCTGGCCATTTCTTGGGAAACCAAAATGCTGCAATGGGAGTACGACCCATCAGATGGCGAAATCCGTGCCATTATTGAGTTTCCCCTAGAAGACTCGATTCTCACAGAAAAACAATTTCACCGTTGTTTGAGTGGATTAATTCAGATTGTTGATAGCATAGCGTTACCTCGCCTGAAAGAAGTGATGGCAACAGGTCAAGATCCAGGAAATTTAGAACTTGGGGAAAGAATGTTACTTAGTATTCAAGAAGAAGCTCCTGGATTACTAGAACTTCTAGAAAAGGCAATGGAAGCTAGGAAAAAGCGGGGAAGTTTTCCCAACGAGTGAGACGAATCGTCGCTGAAATAGCTATACTCCGAAGTGATACCCTCACTATATACTGAATTTTTCTGGGGCTGGATTTTATGACATCCTATGCAACCTCCTCTGCCAAAGCGGAAATGAGTGAACTCCGGCGGTTAAAAGGCTTACTACCGCCTGAATTGCAGAGCTGGGTCACGGTTGAAGGCACAACAGAGGTCAATCCACCCCTGATCCGCAGCGAAGAAATTGGTAAAGACCAAGTAGAAATTCAAATTGACTTGGTGAAATGGGATGCTCTCGCAATGGATCAGCGTAATCTGCTGTTCTGGCATGAAGTCGCCCGCATTCAAAATGACACAATTCCCAAAGACGGTTGGGAAATGGCAGCATTGGCTATTGGTTTAGGTGGTGCTGTAGGTGAGTTGTGGGTGCAGGATGGATTGTTGCTAGTTTTGGCTTTAGCCTTGTGTGGTGTCTCAGGTTGGCGACTGTATCAAAAGAATAATGGGGGCAAGCAGCTTACAGAATTGCTCGAAGCTGACGAAAAAGCGATCGCTCTAGCAACTCGCTTTGGTTATAGCCTCCCCAACGCCTACAAAAGCCTGGGTAGCGCCTTAAAGACCTTAATCGACAACACACCTAGCAAACGCCAAAGAGCGAAATACGAAGCACGTCTTTCTGCCCTCAAACGCAGTGCCAACAAAGCAAAAGCTAAGTCCAGACCTATAGATGAAGGTGGATTGTAATTACTCCCTTCCCGCTGTAAGATTACCGATGCAAATTTTTTTTTCTCCCCTGCTCCCCTGCTCCCCTGCTGTCTAAACGGTAATCTTGAGGTGGGAAAGGAGTAGTGCTGAGGAGCAAAGTTAGGAGTCAGAATATAGTCATCTGCTGACTCCTATATTCTGCCTGCCTAAAGAAGAAACTACCGCCAGGAAATAATCACTTTTCAAAAAGCTTAAATTGAGCCTTTAACCAGAAACTACTCAACCCCAGCAGCAATACTCCGGCGGTTGTGGTTGGTTCTGGTACTTTTGCTGGCGGTACAAATCCTTTCAACTCCTCGCTACTAGCTTTAAAAGAGTAAAGATAGGTAGGAAGCAAAGATGCCCCTTGCGGACAACCGCTGTCAAGCTGATTATCGTCAGTGCCATCCGTACAAACATCAAATTGCTCATTAGTATCTTCATTCTGAGTCACACTGAAGTCGTTATCTGTACCCAATAAAATTGCGTAGGAACCATCAGCAAGTTGCGGCCCAATCGCTAAACCTTCTATTTTTTCTGGAATTAACAGCCCTTCAGCTTTCAAAAGTTCAGCAATGTCAATAAACGGCGATGTAAATTTGCTGACAGGCGTAATTCCAAAAGGTAGGGTATTTAAACCTGCCAAGCTGATATCAGTAACATTTGTTGCTCCTGTCAAACTAATTTTGTAGACACGTTTACTAGCCACAGGATTTTCGCCTTGAGTATCTTCTACACCAACACCGCGATTATCCCGCTCCAATACTAAAAATTCATCGTTATTCAAAGCGATAATCGCGCTCACACCAATATTCCGCCCTTGGGCATTTGCTCCAAAAGTATCTTCAGGAACACGGCTATTGATGTCTGTGAGACTTTCCAACTGATAAATATATTGGGCAGTACTTGCACCAGTTGCTGTGTCAAATTCTACTATTCTTAAATTGCGACTACGCCGCCCATCTGGTGAACCCTCATTAACTAATGGGTCTTGCAGTACTGCGTATAACTTTTTGCCATCTGGGCTAAGAGTTACACCTTCAAAGCCCCGGTTATCTTGGCGACCGCTACTAATGTCTGGGCGACCATCTACATAGTTAATTGTTCCATTACTCTGTTTGGGAATTAGATTACTCGGAGTCTCAAACGCCCGAATGAAAGAACCAGTAGGACTGAATTCGTAAACAGATGGGCCATATTCATCAGAGACGTAAAAATTGCCGTTAGGGGTAACTACAAACCCCTCTGGGTCGAAACTTCTACCAAGGTTTGACACATTACCGTTGAGTTGACTGGGGTTCAACCCATTGAAGTTTTGACCATCCTGGGTAAACAGAATAGTGTCTAGTAGGTTAAAGTTGCTAATTGCACCAGTGTTGGTATCAACATCTAGAGAAAATTTCTGGACTCGTGTATTGTAAGAAATTACACCGCCGCCAGGGCCGCGATCTGCTAGTCCGTAGTAAACATTGCTGTAGCGATCGTAGTAGAGATCGGATAAAAAACCTAGGCGATTTACATTGACACCGTTGCTACTAGGCTCGTACAAATCTTTACTCTCACCAGGTATGGTGATCTCGTTGACGAAGGAAACAGCGTGGGCAGAGGTTGCAGATGCCGCAATACTAACTACACTAGTCACCAGTGAAAAGCTTAATCCGAAAATCCAATGCCTTGCAGAAATCATGTATACTTCCAAAACATACTCAGTTTTCTCAGCTTTAGACTTCCGGATTAAAAAAAGGTTAATAAAATATTAAAGTGATTATTGGAACGACAATTTTTCATATAAATCGGTTTTGACTTGATTGCATCTTCATCAAACTTTCACAAATCATTCCTTAACCTGTTAGAAATGAGTTTAGTTGAGGATGGCAATCTCATTTTTGGCGGCTGTATCACGAACTATTTTTCATTAATACCAGTCCCCAACATTGGGGACTGGCATTTTTTGAGTATTCTTTAGGACTTACGCGCATTGTCATATATTTTTGACAAAAATCGTCCAAAGTCAAGAGTCAAAAGTCCAAAAACCTTGACTTTTTACCCTTGACTATTGACTCAGTACTGCCATCGCAGAAAATATGTGTGCCAGTTGCGTAAGTCCTGTTCTTTTTTCTTTTTGTGAAATGGTATTAAGTAGGCAGGCATAATTAAATGTAATATGTCCGAAGCCAGGAACGAAGCTATCGCTGCGGACTGGGATTGCTTCGTCGTTCCTCCTCGCTTCGGACAGTTCATATTATTTAATTTATACCCATCTACTTACAGCTGATTTAACATTTTATGAGTTTGGGGTACGACACGGACGTGTGGTACAAACTGCTTCATTAAAGCTTGCCACATTAAAACTTGTTCAGGAGCAGGTGCAAACACAGGAGTTTGGGTAAATTTTTCAGAGGCAGCTAATGGTGTCACAGGTTGTAAAAATATGGGTATATGGGGATTGACATCTGCTACCAATAAAGCAGAACGTTCCAACTCACTTGGGTCTGTACGATCGCAAATAATTATCTTGACAAAAACCTCTAAGTTGGAATTTTGACAAAGATACAGAAACTTAGCATGTTCCTCCCAATGGCTTTCACCGCTAACACTGGGGAGTTTGATATCCATACCTACAGAGTCTAGGTAAGGCAGAATTAAAGCTAGTTGTTCTGGCCGATGTCCACCGGTTTCTAAGTAGATAGGTAGATTTGTCAGCGATCGCACTTCGGGCAAAAATTCCTTTAAGAAAGCCACATGAAGAAGTGGTTCTCCCCCAGTTAAGCTAATGCTATCGTGTAGACACGGTAGATTTTGCCTTTCTATCCATTCGATTAAAATGGGTAGTGGGACAGGATTAGAGTGAATTTCAAAGTCACGTAATCCGGGCGATCGCTCTACCTTACAGGTAGGGGGTGCATTCCAAGTATGGGCGCTATCGCAAAAGCCACAACGCAAGTCACACAAAGCAAAGCGAATAAAAATTTGACGTGTCCCGACGTTCAGTCCTTCCCCTTGAATAGCAGAAAAGACTTCTATCAGGCGTGCAGTAGGTTTAACCGTAGTTTGAGCAGTCATGGGATAGTAGCAACGCGATCGCGCTGCGTCAGCACAAAAGCAAAGATGTTTTTACCTCTTGTTCTATTGTGAATCGTCGCTGGCAATCTCTGCTCTCACCCCAAACAACTAGCAATTAGTCCTGATTGTTGCTGATTCAACATTAGCTGAGGTAATTTTCTAGGACAAAATAATGTTTGGAAGATGAAATTTATATGGCAACGAAAGTACACAGCTTCATGACTAGCCAATCCGCAGAAGCAGATTTTCCTATTACTTCCCTAAATGAAATGGCAATAGTACAGGTTCCAGCGCGGTTAAGCGTGCTTGAGGCGGTAAGTTTTAAGCAAACTTGCCAAGATTTAACACAAGCAAATTCGCATCCCCAGCAAATCATTCTTGATTTTCACCAAACTACTTTCATGGATAGTAGTGGTTTAGGTGCCCTGGTGAGTAATTTCAAAACTGCTCAAGAAAAAGGGATTGCGTTGATCCTACGAAATGTTACTCCTCAAGTCATGGCAGTGCTGAACCTCACTGGATTAGATAAAGTTTTCCCCATTGAGTCTATCAGTGAAATGCCCCTAATAGAAGCTGTTCATCGGATGGATGCTTCCAAAAGTGCTTCTCGTAAGGTAGAGCAGCTACCCACTACTCATCCTTCTGTAGCATCTTGGATGAAACGGTTGATAGACATCATTGGCGCACTAGTGGGTTTGGTGATCACAGGAGTTTTATTTATTCCCATTGTAGTTGCTATTCAAATCGATGATCCAGGGCCCATTTTCTTTGGACAAATCCGCTGTGGTTGGATGGGGAAGCGTTTTAAGATTTGGAAATTCCGTTCGATGTGTGTGGATGCGGAAGTGAAAAAATCTCAAGTCAAAAATCAAGTAGAAGGTGCTTTCTTCAAGAATGAGAATGATCCCAGAATTACACGACTAGGACGATTTTTGCGGCGAACCAGCTTAGATGAATTACCGCAATTTTGGAACGTTCTCAAAGGGGATATGAGTTTAGTCGGTACTAGACCACCCACACCAGACGAAGTAGAACGCTATGAAGTACCGGAGTGGCAACGCTTAGATGTTAAACCTGGTATGACTGGTGAATGGCAAGTCAATGGACGGTCTAAAGTACGCAGTTTTGAGGATGTGATTCGGCTGGATTTACTTTATCAGAAAAACTGGAATTTGCTCTACGACTTGAAGTTAATTATTAAAACTGTAGCGATTCTCTTTAATAGGAATAGCGGTGCTTATTAAATAATTATTGCTATTTGTAATTTTTTGATAAGTCGTAATTCCTAAAGTTGAAGTTTAGCTATGCCCAACCTGATTAGAGACTTGGGTATAGCTTTTTTTTAGGTAGCGATCGCTCACACTAGGCTATATTGTGGCGCTTGTGAATATGCAGACGCCAGGAATTACTTTTGCTATCTCTGGCCCCTGGTAATATTTGCAAAAATTGTAACTGTATCTAACTGATATCACGTTTAAGCGATCGCCCTCTTTTTTTCTGTGTCCTCTGCGGTTCGATAAAAAAGAGCGATCGCCTGATATCTTGCACCATTCTCAATCAGTGTAGGGTGGGTACTGCCCACAATCTAAAAATAAGGGTTTGAGTGAACGTTAAGCAGTGACTACCCTACAAAAATTGTGATCAAATAACTGCTGCGAGATATAAGCCTCCCATTAGCAGCGATCGCCAAAGCACAAAATATGAAAGAAACACATTTTACTGAATTTTATCAAGGCCCTGCTGTATAAGAGTTCCAGAATGTGTTTCTTAAGAGTTAACCTGACTGCAATTTGTAACTCAAGATACACTTTAATTCTTATAGATATTTTATTATCTATCTTTTGAGCGATATACTATCTAAATCTCAAACAGTATAATTTTGAATTTTTTAGTTTTATTTCCGGGTAATTTATGAATCAAAAGTAAATGTAAGTAGGGTTAAGAAAGATTTTGCATTTACGAATCTAGACTCGTTTAACAAAAATATAAACAATACTAGGTTTAAATATAAGTGTTTTTAACACTACAGCTTTTGTTTACAATATTGTCTTTTTTGTCCTGCCAAAGTATTGATTTTCCAGTTCTCTTGGTAAGAGTAATGTTGATTAAGTATGACAGGTTTATCAGAAGAATGGATACAAAACTCCTGAATACTTACCAAATTTTTTTTTATTCCTTGAATATACTTATGGTTAAAAATAAACTTCACATCACAATAATGAATACTGCCTAAAAAGTCAAGAGACTGTGGGTAAATAAGGGACTGACAAATAAAAAATAACCAATCGTTTTTTAGCAGGAGAGGCAGTACGTTGCAAGCAGCGCTCTTGGTACGGTTTCTCGAATCAAGGGACTACGAGACTCCCTCATTAAGTGCAACTGCGGTGAAGCAGAGGAAGAAGAATCTGATAGTCGTCTTGAATGCAGGATATTGGTAATTTACTTTTTGAACTTGTCTGGAAAATATTCCATTCTATATTGTTAGTTACTAATTGTTCGTTTGTTGACTGATGACAGTCAACAACTTATAGAGTTTGGGTTTTGCTCTCATAAAGCGCGATCGCACTTCAACTATATCTTTACAAGCATGAAAAACTCCATTACCTTGCGGCTGGAGTTTTTGGCAATAGGGAATATCCATTGACAAACATACTAACTACGGGAAGCCAGAGGACTAATAAGGCACACCTTTATACAGAAGTAGTATTAGACCTACATATAACTGTAGATTTTTTCCGGATAACTTGAGCAAAATTTTCTATAAATTAATTTTTTAGAAGTTACTAAATAATATCGATGATGTTCAGGCTTAGTCCGCTACATCTTTTTTTCAACATTTACAAGTTTACCTTTCGCTATATACAATTTCAAATTTGAAATATAGTCCGCAAATTATAGCATACAACTCCAATCATTACAACCTGTTTATCGTGACTACTTGCTAAGAATATCCAGATTTACGCAAATTTTTATTTTGAACTTGCTATGTAGACTATAGCTGCAAAGCTTATCAATCGATAGATTCAGACGATATACACATAAAGATTTTATTGTCAATATTAAAAAATCTTTTTCAACAACATCTAAAAAGTAGATTTTAGTTTTTTTTAATACTATTTGTGGTGCTATATTTAGCAGTTGTTTGTAAACGTAATTGATGGTATATTTTCTGGGTATACTGAAGCAAATGAAAGCTTAAAACTCATCGTATCCGAGGGGTTACACCCCTCATTGCGTAACAAATATGGGACAAAATACAAAGTTGCACAATACACAATTGAATGCCAAAATATATTCAGTAAATTTAACGTAAATCCAGCTAATATGATAAATAACATCCTGGACAACAAGAGTAGAAATACGAATTTTACTCTTGAATGTTAAGAGTAATTTGTTTTGAAGTTCTAACCTAAAT
Source organism: Nostoc sp. UHCC 0702 (assembly GCA_017164015.1). GTDB lineage: Bacteria > Cyanobacteriota > Cyanobacteriia > Cyanobacteriales > Nostocaceae > Amazonocrinis. The sequence continues at coordinate 8,041,501 of CP071065.1, read as the reverse complement.
ATATTGAATTTTTACAAACTCGTTCATAATTTTTGTGCAAGAAGTAATACAATAAAAATAACATGCAAAGAAATTAAACTAAAAACGCAAACATTAAAAGGGTAAAAACGGCATCTACTTAAAGCTACACTGAGATTTTTTACTGCCGTTTATATTACATGAAAAAAGGTAAAAATTTACCTTTACCTTACTGCTAAACAAAAGTTACATCTGAACAATCAGCGGTGGGAAATTTCATCTATTAGCATCAGGGATAATATCAAAAATTACGGCAAAACAGCAAATATACTTGATTAAAAATATCAAGTTTTGGACTAAAAGGTCAGCTTATGGGAAGAATCATCAGGCGAAATACAGGTAAAAGTGACTGTGGATTTAGTAGCAAGTAGAAAAATTATGGAATTTGCTCTAACTCCTTGTAAATTTTCTGACATTTTCCCAGTACTATCAGCGGCGTGACTCCTGCCACAAACATAAAAGTATTGCACTAGTTTCATCCAAGATAATTAACACTATGAATCAAGACATTGCCGGCATTAGTAACAACTTCAATCAAAAGATCAATCCTGAACAATTTGACCAAATAGTTGAGGCGATTTTGGCCGGAAAGTATTCCTGGGCATGTGTTTTAATACTACGTTTGGCTGGCTACAATCCTTTACACTACATTCCCTACCGCACCTATAACAGATTGCTCAAAGAAAACTCTCAAGCGAATAAATCGCCCCAACATGCTGATGAAAGTATAAAATCTGTCCAAGAATCTGCTGGGAAAAAATCTGATACCAATGTTGCAACAAATTGCTTAGGTAAAATAAAAGACCTTACTTATCTGGATGTGGTAGGGAAAAAAACAGAAATACGCGGTAGCAGTTTGGATCAGCTGTTAGCAAAACAAATTCATTAATCTCAATCTATCAAACCCGAATCACAATCTGAAAGTACTCAATATTTGTCCTTAAAATTCTGTGAAATCAGTTAAAAAACTTATTTATTCACTGGATTAGGGTTCACAGTCCATTGAGTGTTTCATAACCTACCAAGCTGATGAGAAATCATCGCTTGGCAGGTTTGGTTTGTGATAACTGTTTTACAGAAGTAGCACTTACCCAAATGTTAAGGAAGAACGCAGACGCGCTCTGACTTTTCACGTCATGTGGAAAAGCTAACGCTAGACCTAACCCCCCAGCCCCCTTCCCTACGAGGGAAGGGGGAGAAATCAAAGCCTCTCTCCTTGTAGGGGAGAGGAATGGAAGCGGGGTTTTCCAGATACCGTGAAAAGTCAGAGACGCGCTGGCGTTAGTGACGTAGAAACGTCAGCCTTCTCATACTTATTCGAGAACCCTTTCCCTCGAAGAGGGTTTTATAGACTTTTTATGTAAGTCTTGAAAAGATACGAATTATATTGCTAAAATCTGCCAAAATGGCAATCCTTTAACAAATAAATCCTATAAATTAGAGATAACTATTTAAACAGATCAGACTAAGGAGTAAATTTGTTTTCAAAAATAACATCCATGATTAACTGACTATTAAACACATACAACTGACTGTTATTGCTGAAGCAGTCAGCGTCTTTGAGAGTAAGTCTTACACCCAGATTAACGATCTACCGTTACTGCTGGTGGTTTTTTTCCGATAAAGTCTGAGCAAAGAAAAGTTGGAATGGTGGCTTACCCCAGTCTCAACTTTGAGTGCCTTCTGTCGAGTTTCCTTGTGGTGGGGGAAATTAGATAGAACTTTTAAACTAGGGGTAATGTTGCTTGAGTCAAAAAGCTCTTTAGCACCATTGCTGAAAGCGGAAATAGAAAACGTTACGGCTCAATCGTTATTCTGGCTGAATAGAAATTATAGCTCTTACGCTTCTCTTTGGATTAAAAATAATCCTAATTCTCCCAATTAGGATTATTTTGCTCAATAAACTTGCAAGTTATATCGCCATTACTGGAAGCTGACAAACTTGAACAGCTTCCAGTTTTGTTAATTGAGATATTGCACCAATTATTTAATGCCAATTTTTGTAGGGTGGGCAATGGTTTTAGTGCCATCAAATCCCGATTTTTACATTGCAGGCATTGCCCAACTCTGGGTTAACTGAGAATGGTGCAAGATATCAAATAACCTTGTATTAAGTATTTAGCGAAGAGAAAGTTATGTGATATTTTGTAATTTTAGTTTACATATTCATGGTTATCCTGTTGAGTGCAAGATATCAGTTTTCAGTCCCTATTTTCAGGCTAGAAGCGATTAAACCATCTGCTGTATTGATCTATCTGTTTTTGCAGTTGATTCAGCATGTTTTCAAAGTCTGTATTATTTTGATTATCATCATTCTTGTCATCATCATCGTTGCCTGTGTTGTTGTTGCTGCTGAGAGTGCTATCGTAGTATCGAAATTGTGACCAAATTTCTGGACTTACCGACGTACTTTTGCTTTCAAATGTGGAGTCAGCCTTAAAACTAGAAGTTTCAGTATTGCCCAAGGCTGTAGAACTAGTATTAAAGTTAAGATTCGTAGTTAATGTATTATTGAACGATATATCTGCAAACCCTTGCTGCACTACAGAACTGATGTTGACTGAGCTAACATCTACACCAGAGTTTGCCGCTTGTGTGCTATTTCCTGCTGTGTCTGTGATGATTTGACGTACTTCGGCATCAGTGAAGTTGCGGTTAGCGCTAAGCATCAGCGCTACTACACCAGCAACGTGGGGACTAGCCATAGATGTGCCGCTAAAAGTGCCATACTGATTATCTGGTAGTGTAGAGTAGACATCAACTCCTGGGGCTGTGACGTAGGCGAGTTCATTGCTGCCAGACCGGTTAGAGAAGTCAGCCATGTTATTGCTGCTATCCACTGCACCAACAGCAATTCCATAGTTTTTCGCATAACGGGCAGGATAATCTGGTGATGATTCCCCGTCATTACCTGCTGCCATGACCACAATTACTCCTTTGCTGCTGGCATATTCAACAGCTGATTTGAGAGTACTGCTAGAATAATCGCCCCCAAGGCTGAGGTTAATTACATTAGCTCCATTGTTTACAGCATAATAAATACCATTCGCGATCGCACTATAAGAGCCTGAGCCAGATTCATTCAAAACTTTCACAGGCATAATCTTGGCATTATAGGCAATGCCAGTCACACCGTAGTCATTATTCTCTCCTGCGATCGTGCCAGAAACATGAGTACCATGACCGTTATCATCCAGAGTGTTATTGTTGCTGCCTGAAAAGTTCCAACCCCGGACATCATCTATATAGCCATTGCCATCATCATCTATACCGTTATCAGCAATTTCTTTAGTATTCGTCCAAATATTATTATTTAAATCCTGGTGATTATAGTCAACTCCAGTGTCTACAACAGCAACAACAACACCCTCACCGGTATACCCATTTGCCCAAGCTTCTGGGGCATTAACAAGGTCTGCTCCCCAATTATTACCACCAAGGTTAGGAACATCATTAAAAGTATTTTGACCAGCAGCTTTACTAACTGCTGCTCCTGCATTTACCAAGCCATACCCGGAAGTAGAATTGTAGTTTCTAGTGCTTGTAGCAGTAGCATCACCGGTAATTGCTGCCTCTTGATAAAAGCTACTACGACCGCCAAGGCTTAAGCTATAGTCATCCTGGACACGAAAAGTATCTACTGAGGAGATAGAAGAGAAATTTAGCCCGTTATGAGAAAGTAATTGACTACTAGTATCACTAATGGGCATAAGTATTTTATCCTCAAAGAGATTAATTATTTTTTGGCAGCATTAATTGTTAAAACCTGTGTTTAGGTTTTCAAACATAATTTTGCTTCCTTGATCAATAATTACTATGGATATTAATGCTAAAATGCTATTTTTCTTACAAATCAAATGAGTAAAAATATGATTGTTATAAAACCAATATTTTTACCTCATTCAATTGAAAACTACGCTGCCTTACCAACACAGTGGTTCCTCCCAACTCCCTACTCCCCTAAAGCCAGGATTTGAGTATTCAAAACAACTTTTCAAATATCCTCTAACTAGAAGGCAAAGCAACCATTTGACGCTCTTTACGCCAAGCATCGGGAGGTAAACCGTGATGTTGGCGAAATTGACGTGAAAAATGAGACACATCCTGATAGCCTAATGCTTTAGCAATTTGCTCAACTGTTTGATGTTTATTTTGAAGTAAAAAACGGGCTTGTGCCATCCGACGTTTAATAATCCAACTGTTAACAGTCTTTCCTGTCTGTTTAGCAACTCGGTTAGTTAAGTAAGCAGGTGAATAACCAACTGCAAGAGCTACATCACACAAAGTAATTGCTTGGTGATAATTAGCTTCAATGAAATCGAAAACTTCTTTTAGTTGGGGAATGCAGGGAAAAAACGACTCTGTTGGGGCACTTAGTAAAGCTTTCGCTGTGAGTACTGATTCTGGGGCTTGTTGAAATTTAGTAGCACACCAGCGTTGGAGAGTAGCTTGCTTTTGCAGTCGAGTATTGATGGCTCGAACTAATTCATCTATTGTAGTGGGCTTAGTGAGATAGTCATCTGCTCCTAAGTCCATGCCTTTGCGAATAGATGCTTTAGTATCACTACCAGTGACAAAAATAAAAGGAATAATCGCTGTAATAGGCTCTTGGCGCAACTTCTTCAGAACGGTGTAACCATCAATGTCGGGCATAACAATATCGCAAATTACTAAGTCGGGTAAATGCTCTTGTGCTTGCTGGATACCAACTAGACCATTTTCAGCAGTTATGACATCAAAACCTTTAATTTCAAGACCTTTCAAGAAAAGATTACAGGTGGCTGTATTATCTTCAATTAGTAGAATTTTTTTTGATGATTCGTAAATCATTTTCCCATCACTGAAATTTTAGGTTCTAATAATTACACGACTTTATACCGTTTATTAAGTAGGGTAGGATTAATAGCTGATTCCCCGAATTGATGATTGTGAAATTTAATATACTATTTCACTTAATCATAAATACGGAGAAATTATTTTTATAGAATGCAAAAATAAAAGTTTTTATGCTTTTTTTGAAAAAATCCATTGCTCTTTTCAAGAATTTAGCATTACAGCTACTGAAATATCTGTACTTCTAAAGGAGTAATTAATATAAAGTATTATTAAATTATTTTTTTAGATTGTCAATATTCAATTTGCAAATTTTAGCTCATGAGATGTACTCTCATAGCCTAGATATCTATCAATACCAAGCTTTCAAGACTGGAGGCAAGAGGAAAATATGAATGAATTATGACTGTATTTTTCTGGCCTACTTTTCCTACTTTTCTTACTTTTGAAATTTTTAATTGTCCTACTATATTTATTTAAATTTGTGAGACTTCAAAGCATTAATGCTGGGTCAATTCTCATTCGTAAGTATCTTAAATCGCCTTGAGTAAATAATATTATTTACAGTCATAGAAAAACTGTGCAGAAAAAATTGTCCGTGAGGTCTAAGTAAAAAAGTAGGAAAAGTAAATTAAGTAGTAAATTTAATTACTGAAGAAAGGCAGAGGGCAGGAGGTAAAGCAGTTGCACATCTTATATCATGTCCGCTTGTTTACTTAATAAACCCTCCCAAGCCCACCCCGCCAAAGCGTAGCTTTGTCTCCCTCTGCCCCTAATCCCCAGGGAGCCACTGCGAAGAGCGCGCTTCGCCGACAGACGCGCGCAAGTGGCGTGAGGGGATTAAGGAGTGGGGTGCAATGACTATGGAAACTATAATTAATTAACCGGACATGATATTAAGCCTTGTATCCATCGCAGTCTATTGTTCTAGATTTCTCCTACACCCTTCCCTAGCAAGAGTTTTACCTTTGTTAGTGACATCCTCTAAATGTTTGCTTGCTGCCGTTGATATAGTGACCAGTACAAGCCTTTTTGTTGCAACAACTGTGAATGGGTTCCATGTTCAGCAATTACGCCTCGCTCTAACACTAAAATCAAATCAGCACGTTTGAGGGGTGCAAAGCGGTGAGCAATCAGGAATACAGTACGATTAGCAGATATTTTTTGCAGGTTTTGCAGTACTTGCTGTTCAGTTTCACTATCCAAAGCGCTGGTAGCTTCATCCAATACCAAAATCGGTGCTTGGGAAAGAAATAACCGTGCTAAGGCAATGCGTTGGCGCTGTCCGCCAGATAAAGCTGTACCGCGTTCACCAACATTAGTCTCGTAACCGTAGGGAAATTGACTAATAAAGTCATGGGCTACAGCTAGTCTTGCGGCTTCTACTACTTCCTCTGCAGTAATGTCAGGATTACCAAGAGTAATATTTTCCAAGATAGAACCGTTAAATAAAAAGTCTTCCTGGAGAACTACACCAGTTTGCTGTCGCAGTGAAGCTAAATCTGCACTTTTGATATCAAAACCATCAATGAGGATGCGTCCTGATTCAATTTGATAAAGGCGTTGCAACAGCTTAGAGAGGGTACTTTTACCAGAACCGCTACGTCCGACGATGCCAACAAACTGCCCTGGTTCCACGTTGAAGGAAATGCCTCGCAACACTGGTTCGGTATGTGGTTGGTAGCGGAAAAAGACTTGCTCGAAGGTGACTTGACCTTTGAGGGGTGGTAAAACTAGACCAGTTCCGGCTTCTGCTTCTGGAGGAACGTTAAGGATGTCTCCTATGCGGTCTACAGAAAGTAAGACTTGTTGCAGATTTTGCCACAATTGCACTAATCTCAGAAGTGGGCCTGTGACTCTCCCAGACAGCATTTGAAAAGCTACAAGCTGACCGATAGTCAGCTTCTGTTCGATAACTAACTTGGCACCAAACCACAGAATCAGTAAAGAGGAAAGATTGGTGAGAAAGTCACCAATATTGCTGCTAATGTTGGAAGTGGTTGAAGCTTTGAAGCCAGTACGGATGAAACGAGCAAATAATCCTTCCCAGCGATCGCGTGCTACTGGTTCTGCTGCATGAGCTTTGACTGAGTGAATTCCTGTGACTGTCTCAACTAAAAACGATTGACTATCAGCACTGCGGTTAAAAGTTTCGTTGAGCCAACCGCGAAGAATTGGTGTGGCAACTATGGTCAAAGTCGCAAACAGTGGTAGTACTGCCAAAGCCACAAAGGTCAGCGGGATATTATAGTAAAACATCAATGCCAGGTAGACCACAGCAAAGATGCTATCTAAAATCACAGTTAATGCTGTACCTGTGAGAAACTGACGGATTTGTTCTAGTTCTTGAACTCTGGCTACTGTGTCTCCCACGCGCCGCGACTCAAAATAAGCTAAAGGCAAACGCATCAGATGCCGAAATAGTTGTGCCGATAAGCTCAAATCTAAGCGACGAGCTGTATGGGTAAAGACAAATAGTCGCAGAATGCCGAGTATCGCCTCGAACAAGGCTACCAATAAAAGTGCGATCGCCATGACATCAAGAGTCGGCAAACTCTCTTGCACCATTACTTTGTCAATGACGACTTGCGTAATTAACGGTGTACCTAACCCCAAAAGCTGCAACGTAAAAGATGCCAGTAGAACTTCTCCTAGCAAGTTGCGGAACTTCCAAACTGCTGGGATAAACCAACTAAGGTTAAATTTTTCTTGCTTGGATATAAATTCTACTTGCCACAGCTTGCCATCCCAGGCAGCTTCAACTACTGATTGAGGAACGCTTTCGCAAGTATGATCAGCATTTAAAGGATTACCAATAATTAGGCTAGAACCTTTAACTCCATAAACCACTACCCAAGAAGGTGTCGGCTGTGAGTCAGATTTCCACTGTAGTAAAGCTGGAAATGATAACTGTCGCAAATCAAGCCAAGTCACTTGCAACTGGCGCAAAACCAACCCTAACTTTTCTGCTGCTTCTATAACTTGTTTTGGGCGTTCTCCCCTGAGTTGGCGTTGTACCCATTCCAGTTTCACAGGATTTTCCAACTGTTGGGACGCCATTGTTAAACAGGCAGCAGCTGTATTCCAGCTATAGACAAAAGGATAACCCGATATTACAGATGAGGGAGATGAGGGGGATGAGGGAGATGAGGGAGATGAGGGGGATGAGGGGGATGAGGGAGATGAGGGAGATGAGGGAGATGAGGAGATGGGGCGATGGGGAGAATCTAGCAATAACTTCTCCCCTGCTCCCCTGCTTCCCTGCTCCCCTGCTCCCCTGCTCCCCCCATCCTCAGAAGAGGTTTGCCAAAACCCCTCCATTTCCGGTGTAGAAACTTCTGTTAATAATGCTGTATCCCAACACACTACTACTACTTCTTTGCTGGCAGCTACAGCTTTATACTCTACAGAAAGTTTTTGTAAGTCGCCAAACCAATCTCCTGCCTGTAAGGCTGCCAAAGGTTTGCCGACATCTTGCTCGCCAAGATTGCGGGCTTGACTCCGCAAGCGGACTTTACCAGTAACAATGAAGAATTGGTAACCTCCGACTTCACTCGACCAGATTTTTTCTCCCAGACGATACTGACGGGTTTGACACTGATTTTGTAAGTGAGTTTGTTGTTGGGGAGTCAGCCAGCATAGAGGCGGCTGATCCCAAGGCACGCAAGCTACCACGTTTACTTGTAGAGATTCATTATCCAGAAGTTTTAGCTCACTTGTAGTTTGACTGTCAGCTTTTGAATTTTCTGGGCTAGCCATTTTTCAAATAATTCATTTTGTAATGCTTGCTTGAGTTGAGTATCTTCTAAAGAAGCTGGCACAAATTGTTCTACTCGAAACAAACCATAACTTCCTTCGATTTCTATTGGCCCTACCAGTTGTCCAGGGCTTGCCGCATCAATAGCAGCTCTGAGTTTATCTGGCATTGTTCCTCGGCTGATGGGCCCCATCATGCCGTTGACAATTCGGTCATCTGCTACTGAATACTCTCTAGCTAGTTGTTCAAAGTTACCTCCTTCTTCGATTTGGGTTTGTAGTTCTTCACTGAGTTCTCGATTCTTAACAACGAGCCGAGAGAGAATCACCCGATCCAGGAAAATCTTACGTTCAATAAAATATTCTGGAAGTTTTGGTTCTGTCACTAAAGCTTTGAGTTTTTCTAATTTAAAGCTAAAAGCAACTGATGTGTGAAATGTCGTGTAATCTGTGCCATTACTCTTTAACCATTCTTGAAAAGTTTGGGGTTCAGTAAGTTTGTTGTTAAGGCGAAAGTCGATAATTGCCTGTTCTGTTAAAGCTGGGCTGATTTCAATATCGTCTCGGGTTTGTATTTCTTGCTCGATGACGTGCTGACGAAGAATATCACCAATGAATTGTGCTAATTTTCCAGAGGCTTGCAGATATTTTACTGCCTTGTCAATAGTAATTGGCTGGTCGTTGACTGTCAAAAATGATAAAGATTCCATGAATTAAACCAGTAAAAACAGCTAAATTTTTATAAACTTTAAAATGTACAGCGTCAACCTCAGAAGCCAGTAATTCTTTACATAAAATAATTTAGTATTGTAGCTGGCATTTTTTGGCAAAGGGTTAATTGCTTGTCTGATTTATGGCATAGCGCTACAGCAACAACACCACAAGTGCGTTGCCTGAAAGTACTTTTAAATGTCCAGAGAAATCAGGAAAATAATTAGGCAAAGGTACTTGTCCAGATCCAAGCAAGTAGTATTGCTGCTCCCGCACCGATTAATGTATTGAAAATATTGACTACTTCATTGGTTAGCCAGGTGTATTTAGATTGCAGTGTTGCGCCAATGACGCTTTCTAAATTAGTGGCAATAAAAGCTGCCAATACACACCAAACTATTCCCAATAGATTAATCAAACCGACTGCCCAGGCTATTATAGCGATCGCAATTGAACCCCCCACACCAGCTAAAGTTCCCTCCAAGCTAACTGCCCCTTCTGTGCCACGGGGTACTGGTTGTAATGTCGTAATCAAAAAGGTACTTTTACCGTATGCTTTACCGACTTCACTAGCACAGGTGTCAGAAAGTTTGGTACTAAAACTTGCTACGTAGCCTAATAAAAGTAGGGACTGGGGACACTTCGACAAGCTCAGTGCATCGCTGGGAACTGGGAACTGGGGACTGGGTGTAAAAAATCCTGAATTTATGATCCCGACTCCCAAAGCACACAACGCTCCAGTTAAAGCCGAACCCCAGACATTTTCTGGGCCTCTTGCCCCGGAACGCTTTTCAGCTATCCCTTCAGATTCCTTTTGTGCCATGCCAATGCGTGTCACACCAGAACCAACCAAAAAGTAGAACATTACCACCACATATCCCTGCCAGCCTAAAGTTCCCCAAATTAGTACGCCTAGTAACCACGCGTGGAATAAACCCGCTGGAGTAAGCAGCTTTTTAGGAGCAATCCAAACTAAACCCAATAAAATCGTGTTTAATCCTACTCCCACTAACCAAGGATTCGCAGAGTCAATTAAAGATAACATCAGCAATGAATCACGAGTAGTTTTGCCAGAATACCAACAGAATAACCAATTTTGGAACTAGGGTGTTTTACAGAGATTAGGGGTTGGGTGTTAGTAAGAAAAACTCATTTTGTGGACTAAATTCCTTCCTAGTCCTGATGCCTAATCTCAAGAACAACTTTTGTTCAGCGGCAGACGTGGAAAAGCTATCGTTAATCAATAAGTAGATTTAATAGGTTAACTCAAAGGCTTTGGCTCAGTAATTATTCTTAAAACCTAGTTTAAAAAGCATATTAAACCCGAAACCTTTAAGAAAACACCGTCAGCATATTATAAGTTTATTTTATGAAAAACTGTATTCAGGTTGACCACAAACGCAGTTTAAAACAATAAATTCGGAACTTTCCTCTTTGCCCCCTGCTTTTTTGCTCAAGAACTCGCCTGCTTTGCTACATTCCTGCTCAAACCCTTGATTTCTCGTCTCATTGCTTAGAGGATGTTTTACTTTAATGTTGATACAAATAGGCAGCAGAGGGAGCCAGCGCGCCCTTGCGGTTTCCCGACAGCCGCGCGGCTGGCGTTGCAGGGTTGCAGTAGAGACGTTCCGCCGGAACGTCTCTACTGATGGATTTGTATCAGTAATTGAGTGAAATGGTATGAGACGTGAACTACCTACAGTGACGCTTCGCGTCACTGTAGGCTTCCTGTCCAACAGAAAGCGCAGTAGTGGATTTCTTGCGTCCTCCCTTACTACGACTTACATCTGGACAACAGGCTTTATCCCCCGTTCCAGAGGTCAAGATTCGTAAACCCTCATCTCTGAGGTTAATACTTGCGTTCACATCTCTGTCATGCTTTGTGTGGCACTTTTCACAAGTCCAGAATCTTACCTCTAGCGGTAAGCTACCAACTTGATTCAGACACACATGACAGGTTTTTGAACTTGGGAAAAATCTATCAACTTCTAGATAAATTTTCCCTGCCATCTTTGCCTTGTATTTCAACATGGTGCAAAACATTCCCCATCCTACTTGCTGGATGGATTTAGCCAAACAATGATTCTGCATCATGCCTTTAACGTTGAGATTTTCTACAAAAATAACTTGGTTTTCATTAACTATTCTACGTGATAGCTTATGCAGAAAATCTTGACGGCAGTTTGTGATCTTTCTATGAACTCTAGCAACCTTCTTTCTAGCTTTAACACGGTTATTAGAACCTTTCTGTTTCCTAGATAGTTGCTGTTGTTTAAGCTTTAAATTCTTCTGATGCTTGTTGATTAATCTAGGATTTTCAAATTTAGAGCCATCACTTGTAACGGCAAAGTGGCTTAGACCCAAATCAATACCTATTGCTTTACCATCTATTTTCGATATTGGTTTCTCCTTACTATCATCAAAAAGGATAGCCGCAAAGTATTGATTAGAACAATTTTTAGATATAGTGACAGTTTTGACTTTACCCTCAATTGGTCTATGGATTATTGCCGATACATCCCCTATTTTGGGGAGGGTTAAATAATTATCAGTAACTTTGACGTTTTGAAGGTACTGTATTGACTGCTTACCATGTTTAGATTTGAATCTAGGATATTTAGCTCGTTTTTCAAAAAAATTATGAAACGCTACTCCCAGATTTAAACAAACTTGCTGCAAACATTGTGAGTAAGTTAGTGATAACCACTCATACTCTTTCTTTAACTGGGGAATTATCTTTTTGACTTCGTATCCAGACAAGCCCTTACCAGTTTCTTTGTATGTTTGGTTCATCAAATTCAAGCAATAATTCCATAACCAACGGCAACTGCCAAAGGCTTGTGCTAGTGACTGCTGTTGTTGGATATCTGGATATAACCTGACTTTGACGACTCTCAACATATTAGAGCAAACAACATTTACTATAAAAGAGGATAGCATGGAATTTGTTCGTTTCCTCCATGTCTTCCTGCCTCGCCTTTGGCATTGGTGAGGCAGTGCGTTGCGGGGGTCTCCCCCCATCCCCAGAGGGGGCCCCAATGCCCCCCGTTGTAGCAACTGCCGTCGCAAGACTGTCCTCAACTCACCCGTCATTCATCTCACGCTGCCCTTCGGGTCAGACGTGAGGCTTCTGTCGGTTTTAGCTAAAATGGTAAATGACTAATTGGGCATAATTAAATCTAACTGTGTTTTTTCTTTGCCCAAGTGGAGCAAGTGGCTCCCCAATGAGTCTATTTACTATTAACTATGAGCCAAACTTTATTTCATCTGGCTTTCCCCGTGACTGATATTGCTCAGACAAAGGCTTATTATGTCGATGGATTGGGTTGTATCCCTGGTCGTGAAAACCCCCAAGCTTTAATTCTCAACCTCTACGGTCATCAATTGGTAGCTCACGTCACCAGAGAGGATTTAACACGCCAACGCACTATCTATCCCAGACACTTTGGGCTAATTTTTACCCAAGAGCGTGATTGGGAAGATTTACTAAAAAAGGCACAACAGCAACAGCTGCTTTTTCGTGAAGAACCCAAAAATCGCTTTGTTGGTTCTCCCCTAGAGCATCGCACTTTCTTTTTAGAAGATCCTTTTTACAACCTGATAGAACTCAAATATTACCGCCACCCAGAGGCGATTTTTGGAAGCTATGAGTATACCCAAATTGGGGATAGGGGTTAATCGGTTCTGTTAAGGCAGTTGCTACTGCTGCCAAACATCTGGAGTCTGCCAGCATCCAAGAATGCAGTGCAACTGGTAAGATCACTTCTTTTCCTATCGGCAATTGTGAACTACTCGTTGGCACAATCATTAAATCATAAGGTGTCCATATAGACGTAAAATTCAGATGCCTTAACATTGCAGCATCAGAATTTAAATCTTTGATAAAAACGCTGTTGGGCCGCATTTGCATACAACCACGACGCTGGGAAGCATAGGCTATTACAGTTCCATGATGAGGCGAAGAAATAGTGATAAACCGCTGCACACGGTTAATACCTCCCAGCCGTTGAACATAATAACGGCTGACAATTCCTCCCATGCTGAAGCCTATCAAATCTAGCGGTTGCTCTAAGCCAAAGTTGGCAGCCACATAATCAGCTAGCTGCTTGGCTAATACATCAAGACCCGCATCACCATTGTTGGGCACGAGATCCAGGGTGTACACAGACCACCCCTGTTGTCTCAAGTGAGCCGCCATTTTGTCAAAAACTGCTCCTGTATCCTCAATGCCATGTACTAACAAAACAGGATTATGTTGCCGATTTTCAGTGTTCATCTGCCAAACTCGCCTGTATCAAGCCTGTAGAAAATTTAACTGAGTACTGCGGCCACCTGTATCGAGGCTGTGACACTCCTCTTACTGGTTGAATGCAAATAGGTATTTGGTTAATAAAAAATGTGAAATTTTATTAAGCAAACTTTCAGAATCTTGCCCTAAGTTACAGTAAAATTTAATAATTAGTTCTCGGTGTATGCAGGTTGCAAGTGCTTGCAAAGTAGATAACATTTGCCCTGTAGTGTTACTACAATGTTGATTAGTACAAATCTATAAAGCTGGTCAGCGCAATAGTGTGGCGCAAAAAAATGTAACATTTTGCTGTAGTTTTTAATATTACGGCCAACATTACAGATATAAAAGGCAGGAGCAATTCTAATGTTCGGTTCTATCAAAAAGTTAATCACTAGTTTACTTGGTGGGATTGTGGGTTTTATTACAGGACTATTACCTGGTAAGAAAAAAGACGGCGGGTACTATTTAGAACTAGACGAAGCCAAAGATGCAAAGCCGCTAGAGGTTGCTAAAGAGGCTGCATCAAACGCTAAAAAAGCAGCAGAAACAGTTGCATCGAATGCTAAAAAAGCAGTGGAAACAGTTGTATCAGATGCACCAGCTCCATCACAGCCAGCATCATTAAACGGAACCAAAACCGCCGCAGCTAAAACCAAAGCGAAAGCATCCAAAAAGACAAAACCAGCTGATGTGCAACTAGTTCAGACTGCTGAGGGTCTGAAGGTTGAAGCCGGCAAAAATGCCAAAGCAGCCAAAGCAGTCAAAGAAGAGCCAAAAGAAACCACCTTCGCACCCACATATCTTGCTCCTTCAGCCAACGGTTCTAACGGTCGCAGGCGTCCGGGAGCAAATATGAGTGCTTATTTAGAACTGGCACGTCAGGTTAAAACTCCTGGTTAAGAAGCTAATAGGACTTACGCAAGTGTCATATTTTTTTGTTTGGGCAGTCAAGGGTCAAAAGTCAATAGTCCAAAAAACCTTGATTAAAGACTATTGACTCTGGACTATTGACTGCCATTGCAGAAAATATGTGTGCCAGTTGCGTAAGTCCTGGCTAAGATACTATTTTGGTTACTCTCTGTAACTTACACTGTTGAGCTTCACACTTTACCAAATAAAAGTTTTGCATTTTTCCTAAGTTAAAGAGACGCGAAGGTTCGCGTCTCTTTATTAGTAATTAGTGAATACGCAAGGTTAAGACCACTTTGCTACTGGTAGATGGAGAAAGTCTTCAAGTTATATTAAGTCCCCGCTTATTACTTATGTGTCCGCAGCGAGAGCAACGAAAAGCCCTTCCTGGTAGGCGTTCTCGTTTGCGTTCGCGTCTCCAAAGCAGAAGAGTAGCCTTGTCGCAGGGTAGGCGTTTCCGTTCGCGCAGCGTCTCCTAACGCAGACGGGTAGCAACCGCAAGGACTTTGGGATTGCTTCACTACTTACCTGTGTCAAGCAACAAATTGCCGGGAAAGTCAAACAAATAAATCCTGATTAAACACCTAATATCCATTAGATAGCAACATGAGTGTATCCTTCTGTTTAATCCTCTAGCTCTGTTGGAGAAATCCTGCGGGGTTAGGATTGGACTATGAACCAAGAATCCGAGGGATTCTAACCGTGGGGAGTGTCAAAGATGGCACTTTTATTATTTCTTGATAATTCCTCGAAAAAGCTTTTCACAAATATCAAGCCCGCTTCATGACTTCTTAATGGCTCTTTGCAGAAACCATAAAATCTTTTTTCCAGTTCAAAAGCGGTATGAATGAGAAGTCTTCAAAAAACTGTGCGATCGCTTAATAGTTTTAGGACTTACGCGCATTGTCATATTTTTTTCGTGTGGGTTGTCAATAGTCAAAAGTCAATAGTCCAAAAAAGCTTGATTAAAGACCATTGACTCTTGACTCTTGACTGCCATCGCCAAAAATATGTGTGCCAGTTGCGTAAGTCCTGAGTTTATTATTTTAGTTGCCAAATCAGACTTGATTGCCATTGCTGTGTTCATCAAAACTTCGTAGAAAATTAATATAACCATCATTGAACTTCCAAGAAATTACGGATACGGAATTCCCGGTACGATTGATACCATTCTACTAACGAAGAATAGAAGTGTCTCTGTTGACTGCATAACAAAAAGCTGTATCGCTTAAGACTAATAAATTTATTCATTAATGTAGAAATGAATAAGATATTTACTGTATTATCTTAACCTAAAAAATATACTTATGAATTTTTTAAAAACAGCACTTATTTTAATTGGATACCAAAATGATTATTTTTCACCCAATGGTATTTTATATAGGGTGATTGAGGAATCCTCAAAAGTTACAAACGTTATATCCAATACTGTTCATCTACTTGAACATCTTGCTTCTACCCCTACATTGATCATCACAACTCCTATATTTTTCACACCTAACTATGAAGAATTAATCGAGCCGATTGGTATTCTTAAAACTATCAAAGAATCAAACGCTTTTCAGATCGGAACTCCAGGTTCACAAACAATTGAAGCCTTGCACTATTTCCAAAATAGAATTCTGGAGGTACCTGGTAAGCGTGGATTTAATGCCTTCATTAATACAAACCTTGATGGAATTCTCAAAGAACATCGGATTACAGATGTTGTGATAGCGGGTGCTGTTACATCTATATGTATTGATTCGACTGGAAGGTCTGCCCACGAAAAAGGTTATCATGTGACAATTCTGTCAGATTGCACTTCAGCTCGTACCGTATTTGAGCAAGATTTTTATTGCAAGAATATTTTTCCGCTCTATGCAGATGTTATGCCTCACACAGAACTACTTAGCCGTTTAGAGTTAACAGTTTCCATATAAAAACTAAGTCTGTTGCCAGATTATTTGACTGGTATTAATTTCTTCAAGTGTGACTCCAGCCAGATCAAAAGTGCATTAGATTGTTATGTTTTTTTATGGGATGTGATTTGTTAAAATCAGTTTCCGATATCAATACAGTACTTTCAACCTGGATTAGGCGCTGTTGATTTTCAGGACGAGAGGCAATTATAGAAGATGTTTTAATCTGAGATGAAACCGAGACAATATTCAGTCAGACATGTCATATGAATTTAATAAAAATTATTATACATTTATGATGCCTTATGACACCAGAATCTTTAGCAGATAACGAACTGCATACACAGATTCAGTATCGTTTAATTGAACAGATATCAGAGTCAGAACGACGTTATCGAGAGTTAGTTGAGAATCTCCGTGAAATTGTATTTAAGTGTGATAAAGCAGGGAATATTACACTTTTGAATAAAGCTTGGACGCTGACTTTGGGCTATAGTACCCCAGAATGCTTAAATCATCCAATAGATGACTATCTCCATGCTGAGGATCGAGAGGTTTGGCTAAATTTTTTGGCTCAATTGGATACCCAAAAGGATCTTGCTTGTTGGGAATTACGCTTTCATCATCAAAATACAGAGATTATTTGGCTAGAATTATCAGCGCGTTCTGAAGCTCAAGGAGAAATTTCTGGCTCTTTAACGAACATTACCGAACGCAAACGGGCACAAGCGGCTCTCAAAGAAGCAAACGCAGCATTACAAATGCGAATTGAGCAGCTGCGAGTGGAGAACCGCCAACGTCAGCAAACAGAAGCAATACTTTTGGAATCAAAAGAACAGTTAAAGCGGCAAAAACAGCAGCTAGAAGCAACTTTGCAAGAACTGCAACGAACTCAAGCTAAACTGATTCAAGCAGAAAAAATGTCAAGTTTAGGACAGTTAGTTGCTGGAATTGCTCATGAAATTAATAACCCTATTAACTTTATTTACGGCAACATAATTCATGTCAATCAATATATCCAAGACTTGATGGATTTGGTATGTCTTTATCAAGAGTACTATTCTAATCCCCTGAGTGATATTGAGGAAAAGATAAAAAACATAGATTTGAATTTTCTCCTAGATGATTTGCCTAAAGTTATGGCTTCTATGCAAATAGGGGCAGATCGAATTCGTGAAATTGTACTTTCACTTCGCAATTTTTCCCGTCTAGATGAGGCAGAAATTAAACCTGTTGATATCCATGAAGGAATTAACAGTACTTTAATGATTTTACAAAGCCGTATCAAAGGTATTGAAAACTGCATTCCGATTCAGGTGCTTAAAGATTACGGCAAATTGCCAAAAGTCGAGTGCTATGCTGGACAACTGAATCAGGTGTTTATGAATTTACTCAGCAATGCAATTGATGCAGTGATGTCTCGTTATGAAAACGAAGCAATTGATAGAAAACAGCATCAGGCATTGCAAGACGGAGATGGGAAACTATCTGCCTTTACTCCCATGATTCAGATTTACACAGAAATTGTCGGCGATCGCTATGTTGCAATTCGGGTTATTGACAATGGAATTGGGATGTGTGAAGAAACCAAAAAGCGAATATTTGACCCATTTTTTACAACCAAACCCGTGGGTAAAGGAACAGGTTTAGGTCTTTCTATTAGTTACCAAATAGTTGTAGAAAAGCATGGTGGAATATTGGATTGTTGGTCAGATGTAGGCCAGGGGACAGAGTTTTTGATTAAGCTACCAATCGCACTTTCATAGTTAAATCTGATTTTTACACGACTCAGTATATATTATTCACTCTACTCATAATGGCAATCTGATAAAACTGTTTTGCTGAAAATAATTTGGCAGAAAGATTGAGCTTAGGAATAGGAGATAAAGCAATAATGCAATACCATATGGGAATTAATTTAGGACATGAGCGTTCAGTAGCGATCGCCAAGGATGGTGAAATTATAGTCGCGATCGAGCAAGAAAGACTTGATCGCCACAAATATAGCCCTGGCTACATGCTTCATGCTCCTGGTGTGGCTGCACAAATGCAGATTCCAGCTGAAGGCATACGTTACTGTTTGGATACCTGCAATATCACCCTCAGCAACCTAGCATCAATTACTGCCAACATGCCAGGCCACGATTGTGCCCCCGATATTCTCCGCCGAGTCCTACCTGCGGAAATTACGGATAAGGTGATGCGAATTCCCAGCCATCACTTAGCTCATGCCTACTCTGCTTACTGGCCTTCTGGGTTTGATGAAGCGCTGATCTTCGTAGCAGATGCTACAGGCAGTACTACACCCGCTCATTACACCGAATCCTATACCCTCTACGAAGGACGGGGACAGACAATTACCACGCTGCATAATGAAATGGTTGCAGCTCATTTGGCTCAACTCTCTACCCTCGGCTTTATTTATGAGTACATTACACGCAAAGCTGGATTTGTTACCCAAGTAGGTGAAAAGATTCAGCACGCAGAAGCAGGTAAACTCATGGGTTTAGCGCCCTTTGGTAAAGAACAGCCTAACTGGCATCGTTGGATTCAGATCACAGAAGATTCTTTTAGCCTAAAAATTTCTGCCTATGATATCTTTTTAGAAATCGCCGCACTAGAAAAGTACTATGACACAGGGGAAGGCAAACCCTATTTACGCCCTTATTTAGTTGACCTCGCTTATAAAGTGCAGAAAGAGCTAGAAAAAGCTTTGCTGCATGTTGTTAACTTAGCAATCAAACGAACTGGATTGCGAAAGTTATGTATTGCTGGTGGTGTAGGTTTGAACTCCGTTGCCAACTACAAACTTTTGCGGCAACTGCAACTGGATGATATCTTTATCTTTCCGGCCGCAGGTGATAGTGGCGTTGCAGCTGGTTGTGCTTTGTGGGCATACAATACTCTAGGCGGTGGACAGAAGCGAGTTCGCCTAACGCAAGCCACCCTTGGCCGCCGCTACAACTACAATCAAATCTCCCAAGCGGTTGAACACTTTCAAGACTCCATCAAGGTTGAAGAGTTGACAGCAGATGAGATAATTGCTCGTAGTGCTAAAGTCTTAGCAAAAGGCAGTATTGTTGCTCGCTTTGAAGGTGGTGCGGAGTATGGGCCGCGGGCATTAGGACATCGGTCTATCATGGCTGACCCTACCTTTAAACGGATGAAAGATATTGTTAATAAAAGGGTCAAGTTCCGCGAAGCATTTCGTCCCTTTGCGCCAGTCATTCCCCTAGAAGCCGTTGATCAGGTATTTGAGCAACAGGTGGCTGCACCTTTCATGCTGCTGGTATCGCCGATTAAGCCAGAATTCCACGAACAGATCTCAGCAGTTACCCATGTAGATGGTACAGGGCGGGTGCAAACGGTGACTGAGCAAGATAATCCCTACTTTTATCAATTGTGCTACCAATTAGTAGCAGAAAGACAAGGGCCGCCTGTATTGCTGAATACCAGCTTTAATGTAGCCGGACAACCGATTGTAGAAACTCCCTTAGAAGCGATCGCAACTTTCTTGGGTACAGATATTGATTATTTAGCGATCGAGAACTTTTGGATCTCCAAACGCCATGTCCCTATTCGTAGCTACGAGGATCATCTCGCAAAGGTTGGTGAAGTTGTACTTCCTGCGGGACTCCCTACAGAAGCCCCCGATGTTACTCCTTTAATGGCAAAGCTAGATCAAGCATTATTCTTCGGTAACACAGTTGATTGTCCTTGGTCTAGTGAAGAGTTGCAAGCACTCTCTGCTTGGGGCGCTCAATATAAAGAAACAAGTGTACTATTCCCTGAAACTCCCTTTTATGGATACTTACAGACAAAGCTTTCCAGCGATGTCATTCTACTACTAAATCCTCTAGGCAAATCTACCCTTGTAGACCTGAAGCAGCAAGTACCACCTGCAAGCTATAGTTTTGCAGAAGTGAAACTGTTGCTAGGTGTTCTCAATGCACCTGAGAGTTGGCTAGAACAGATGCGAGTAGATTTACGTCTGACTCAGTGGGAATTTAGACAAAAGATTGAATGGGCAAATCAACAACTGCGGATTTATAGACTAAAACCTGCCTACTCCTACATTCAACCATTACCCCAAGATTCAGCACTCCCAACAGTTTCCAACCAAACCTTTGCACCCTTTGAGAACGAAAATTTTTCAGCCCGACGTATTCTAGGCAACCTGCGCCAGTGTCTCCAGCAAGCAGGCTATAACGAAACTAATATTTGCCAATTGCTAGGCGTTACCTCACAGCAACAAATTGAACCGACATATTTGCACTACTACGATCGCTATCTACTACCTCAATCTATATTAGGAGACTTGATTCGTCTGTTTTTGCTGCGGGGCGCATTTTCCCAAGCCAGATTACAAGAAATCTTTGGCGAAGAGGTATTCTCAACTTTATGTAGCTTGGGTATGTTAATTGGGCGTGGTGAACATTGGGCATCACGAGTGGATGTATTTGTTGTTGCAGGATTGTATGTGGCTACAGATCACCGCTACATGATTATGGCAGAAGATGAAGTTGATGAAGACGTTGTGATGTACGTCGGTATGGATAGTATGGGATTGGTTTATACTGCTCCTCAACATCCAGCCAATCGAGTTTTGGATCTCTGTTGTGGTAGCGGTATTCAAAGCTTAGTAGCCACTCGTTATAGTCAAGTGGCGATGGGAGTCGATATTAATCCTAGAGCAATTCGCTTCGCTCGGTTTAACGCTCAACTCAATGGCATATCTAATACTCACTTCTATCTAGGCGATCTCTACGAAGCGGTTTCTGGTGAATTCGATACCATTCTGGCAAATCCTCCCTTTGTTCCTAGTCCTAGTCAGCAATGTCGCTTCCGCGATGGAGGCGTCAGGGGTGAAGAGATTCTGATTCGGATCATTTCTGAAAGTGCCAACTACCTGACGCCTGATGGCAGACTATTTATTGTTACGGATCTGGTGAATATTAAAGAGTATGAGTCTAAACTGGAAAACTGGTGGCAAGGAGGCCCAGCCGATAAATTGCTGCTATGTACTGCCGATCGCAATGATATTTTATTCTCAGTTCCCCATTGCCATACCGCTTTTAATCAAACCTTGGAACAATACAACATTGAGTTAGACCAATGGCTACAAAACTTTCATACCACAGGTTTAAGGGCGGTTAACTTTGGTTACATTCTCATCTGTAGAGTCGATGCTACTCACACAGGTTCCTATTACAGCCGCACAATCCACAATCCGACTCAGCCAATTCACCAGCAGGTGCAGGAGTATTTCCAGCAACGGCAGTTATTAGCAAAAGTGCAGGTTCAAGATTACTTTTTAGCGTTGTCTGGTGATTTGCGCTTCCGAATGGAGACTAATCCCACAACGGGAGAGTGTGAAATCGAGTTATTTTCGCCGAATAACCCTTATTTCACGACTTACCCAATTAACCAACAAATGTATCACCTGTTGCAAAATATCAATCAACGCCAACCTAAATGGACAGCTTACGCAACGACAATTAATCAAGATTGGCTGTGTGAATTGATTTACAAAGGTATTCTTTATTTCACGCCTGAAGTGACTAATATTAAACGCGATCGGCGATTGACTCAGCCATCTTGCACAGAAGAATTGAAAATTGAAGAGTTGGAAACCAAAACTACTCCAACTTGTGTTTCGTCTTATCTACGTTAGTATATTGCTCTTTGTCAGCGGTCATACCAATTTAAATAATCTTTGCGACACATGATTTAGTAGGAGCGTACAGCTGTACGCCCCTACAAGGTATCTATTGCATTCTTTTTTCAAATTGATATCAATAGTCAGTTGTTGTTTGACTGACCACCTTTGGAAACCAAAGGACTATGTAGAAATAAATTTGAGCGAATTTAAGCATCCTCATTGGAATTACTTGCTGGGTTGGCACGCTCGTCAAAATAAAGTTCAATTTCTTCGTCACCCCGTTCGACTTCCACCTCGTAAAATGTGCCTTGTGGTGTCAGCTCAATCTCTCGTTTTGTGATGACGTAATCAGGGTATTTCTGTCTTATCTGCTCAAGCACTATCAGAGGAAACTGGGTTTCCAACACCTCATATTCAGTTTCTAGCCATTGTCCGTCTTGTGAGAATTCTGCTTCGTACTCAATCCCTTTGTCGATGAAAACTGCCTCGTATCCGTAAGCTTGTGGCTCCCAATCGGGTAAAACACCAGGATACTTCTTTAAAAAAGCGCTTTGAACGGTTTGAGGAACTTCA
This sequence comes from Nostoc sp. UHCC 0702, assembly GCA_017164015.1. GTDB lineage: Bacteria > Cyanobacteriota > Cyanobacteriia > Cyanobacteriales > Nostocaceae > Amazonocrinis. Next base: position 8,018,847 of record CP071065.1, on the reverse strand, counting down.
CTTGAATGACATGCGCTCAAAATCAAGATAGCTCCAGCCAACAAGAGTCTAAGTCTCATAATCTGGGTTTGGTATTCTTTACATTAACAACTCAGACTCTTGTAAGCGTTTTATGTAAAAAATTTGTGAGTTTTACACAATATGAGTTATGAGTTATAAGTTATAAGTTATGTTTTTAACTCCTAACTCCTAACTTTTGTATCGAATCGTGAATCTACGCCGCCTGATTCCTATTTTTGATGACTCGGTTTCTAGCTGGGCATTAGAAGCGCGGTTGCTGCGCTGGTTAACATTGATTTGGCTGTTCATCGGTTTGATTATGCTGTTTTCAGCATCTTATGCTGTCGCTGATGCGCGTCAAAATGATGGACTGTACTACTTTAAGCGCCAAATTCTTTGGGTGTTAGTTTCCTTAATTGGATTTAACTTTATTGTTAATCTGCCGTTGCGGAAAATTTTGGGGATTTCCCATTGGTTTTTAGCGCTGTTTTTAGTGCTAATTTTTGTCACCTTAATACCAGGATTGGGTAAAAAGGCTTTTGATGCGGCACGCTGGATAGCCATCGGGCCGATCCCAATTCAACCCTCAGAATTGATTAAACCTTTTTTGGTATTGCAAAGTGCGCGGCTGTTTGGACAGTGGGAACGCCTAACTTGGCGAGTCCGCTTGACTTGGCTGGTTATTTTCGGTTTGGTACTGTTAGGAATTCTCGCCCAACCGAACTTGAGTACAACAGCACTTTGCGGTATGACTATTTGGCTAATTGCCTTGGCGGCTGGCTTACCTTACAAGTACTTGGGCGGCACAGCAGTTGGTGGAGTACTATTAGCTGTACTCAGCATCAGCATTAAAGAGTATCAGCGCAAGCGGGTAATGTCATTCATGAATCCTTGGGCAGACGCTACAGGGGATGGCTACCAGTTGGTACAAAGTTTGCTGGCGGTAGGTTCTGGTAAAACTTGGGGCGCGGGATTTGGGCTTTCTCAACAAAAGCTGTTTTATTTACCAATTCAAGACACGGATTTTATTTTTGCGGTGTACGCCGAAGAGTTTGGCTATGTTGGCAGTATCGTGTTGTTGTTACTGTTAGCTATATTCGCTACCCTGGGACTGATTGTGGCATTAAAGGCGAAGAATCCCATCAATCGACTGGTAGCGATCGGTGTGACAATTTTAATGGTAGGGCAATCGTTGTTACATATTGGTGTTGCTACAGGTTCTCTGCCGACTACAGGCTTGCCTTTGCCGATGTTTAGTTATGGTGGTAATTCTATGATTGCCAGTTTGGTGGCTGCTGGTTTGCTGATTCGGGTAGCCCGCGAAAGTAGTGAAGCTGAGGTGGTACCGCTGCGAAGGCCCCAGCCTGATAACAGGCGTCAGCGTCGGATGTTCCAAAAAAATAAACTGTAAAGATGAGGGGGATGAGGGGGATGAGGGGGATGAGGGGGATTTTGCTTTCTGATCTTCCCCTACTCCTCCGAAGCCCATATCTTGCTTCAGCTAACTTTCTTTAACCGAACCGTATTGAAGCAAGCTTGATATTATATTTTTTGTCGCATTATGTTTTCAAACTAGTATAAATTGCCCAAATCGCCATTGGCCGTAAATAAGTACTAGCGCGGAATGTACCAGCGGCGGTGATAGCTTCAGGAGTGCGGAATTGTAATCCATTGTCGTAGATTTGCTGCACGACAGTTTGTGTCAACCGAAATCCTTCGTCTTTCATTCCCATCTGTACTAGAAAAGCTGCTAAGCCAAAGTTTATACCTGTCCAAACTTCTAAAGGATGAGTTGCTTGAGGATTTTCTGGTGAACCGTCGGGACGAACACCGTTGGCTGCACCAAACTTACCATCGCCAAATTTCAAAAAGCAAGCTTGATAAACAGTTTTTAAGGCAGAAAAAGCGCGATCGCTCGGTACAATATCCGTTAATCCGAGTAGTCGGGCGTAAAATTGTCCACACAATTGATCTGCCATCACTACATCAGAACCACTCTCACTATCTAATCTGTAATATTGTCCATTCCAAAGTTTTTCTTGGTAAATTGGGCGAGATTGTTTTAACCAAGTTTCATAGGTGGATTTTTGCACGCCTAAGGCATCAAAGTCGCCAAGGTTGTGATTTAATAAGATTTGGCTGATAGCGATCGCTGCTTCTAAGGCTGCTAACCACAACCCGCCACAATAGGCGCTGACACCCTGTAACCGCCAATCATCAAAGGTTTGGTCTGGTGCGCCTGAGTTTTCCGGAATGCCATCGCCATCTAGGTCAAAGGTTTTGAGATAGTTGAGGGTTAGCACAATTGCATTCCAGCAGTCTGCTAGGAATTCTACATCATCAGCACCAGTCAGCAGATAATCTCGGTATACTTGCAAGACAAAATCACAACCTAAGTCTTTCCACAAATTACAGTCTTGATAGCTGGTGTAATTGGTTTTCTCCCATACATGTTCATTGGGTGCCCCTAAATCGTGGGGTGTTGCACCTGCAACTTTGCGAACTGCGATGGGACTTTCTGCTTTAATTGTGTAGTAATAACCAATTACACGGGGAGTATGATCACTGTGGGGAATTGCCCGTGCAAAGGCACGTATTACAGACTTTTCTAATTCTGGGAACAGTAGCAGTAGCCCAAAGGAACCATACAACCGCACATCTAAGCTTTCATACCAGCGGTAATCTAAGCACTCTAACACTGCAAACTGACCGATGGGGTCAAGTTCTGATGCGGCACTCCAGACCGTCCCGCCGCTGGTGAGGTCGTAAAGCTCATTAAATAAAGCCATTTTGAACCAAGAAGGCAAATCTTCGCGGTTAAGAATCGGTTGTTGCCAATTTTGAATTTGTTGTTGCCAAGTCTGGTATTGTTCTAAGGCAGTGGTTGCGATCGCCCAAGCATTTTGCCCATTCTTACCAAAAAAATCTGTATATCTGCGGTAATAATTAATTCCAGCGGCGAATTCTGTCACAGGCAAATCCCAAGCCAGCACAAAGGGAATTTCCAGAGTTTCGCCTGGTTGCAGAGTGAAACGAACTGCAAGGGCTGCCCCTAACTGTTCATTTGCTGCCACTGGAGTTGCATTAATATAGTTATCTAAAGAACCATTGTCAGCAAAACTTGACCACACGTCATCACCCGTACCTAGAGGATTCCATTTTGTGTGGTAAAATACCTCGGTCTTGGCATCTTGCAGGGTGGCAATGCACCAACTGCCGTCTCCTTCTTGCACAGGTTCAGCAATGTCTACTCGGCCTAAAAAGCAACCAAGATATTGGGGACTTTCAACTAAATAATTGTAGTTGCCTTGACTTTCGCCCCAACGTGGTTGATAGTCATAAACTGGACTACCATCATCGCGTACCCGCACTTCGGGAGACTTGAGGGCATTAGTAAACCAGCCCACCATATTTTGCCAGGTGAGCATAATGCTCAGAGTGATAGGTGTATCAGTGGGATTGTAAGCATTCCAGAGAAACACCGCTACAGGATAACTAGTTTCTTGGTAATTGTTTGCCCAGATGGGAGAAAACTGTTCACAAGTTAACTTTGCTTTAAATATATTTTCGTAAACAAACCAGCTACGAGGGTACAAAGCATGGTATTCACCAGTTTGCTCTTCAAAACGACTTCCTCCCCTCTCCTCTGCTCCCCTGCTCCCCTGCTCCCCTGCCCCCCTGCTCCCCTGCCCCCCTGCTCCACTAGCTGGATACCATGACCAAGCCTTGAGACTACCATCATCAGGCGGTTGAGTAGACAAAGCGTAGGCTTGGGAAGATGTCCCATTTGATTCAAACACACTGAATTGACAGGCGGGGGCGTTTTGGAAGAGGTGTTCACCGCCGTCAATGTGCCATAAATTAAAGTCTCCTCGGGAAGAACGACCAATGCAACCCGCACCGAAGCCACCCAAAGGCATACCGTGCCAAGGGCCATCATCAATATTACTAGCGTAGCGGACGGTATAAGGTTTGTCCCAACCTAAACCGATGGGACGATTCCAAGTGCAAGAGGGAATTTTCGAGGAGGGCTGATTTGTCATCGCCTGATTTGACAGCGTGCAGTTACGCTAAGGAAGTTTAACGCGATGTGCAATTTTATTCAATAAAAATTATTTACAGTTAATTTTAAGTATATAAATATACTTTATTTCAGAGCATGAAAAAGGCGATCGCTTTTCACTAAAGGTTATATAGATATAACTTTTGGCTGATTTCAATAGTTTAATAGCAATTTTTTCACATCAGTAGTAATATGATGAAAAAATCTTTAGTATACTAATTGTTAGTATTACTAATATTATGTTTATCTAAAGATTATCTATGATATTAGTTTTTAGAGAAAAGCGATCGCCTGGGTTGGGGTGAGCTTATGTTCCAGATTATTGATATCAGCTATTTAGGTTTTATGCAGACGAGCAAGGCTTTGATTACACGCGCTCATCATCCGCTTTCTGGAGGCAAATTCTGGCTGATAATACTGGGTTTGGGTTACTTATGTACTGCCTGTGCGGCTTCTGACGCTCAATCAAATGGAAAGGACAGTGCAAAAAAGCGACCTGTGCCAGTGGTAGTTGTTAGTGCAAACCAGAAAACAGTTCCCCTGCTTTTACAAGCGACGGGGACAGTAGAAGCATATTCTACGGTATCAGTCAAGTCTAAAGTCGGTGGAGAACTGACTGGTGTCTACTTTCGCCAAGGGCAGAACGTCAAAAAAGGCGATTTGCTATTTAAGATTGATTCTCGCGCCCTGGAAACCTCGCTGATGCAAGCTCAAGCCAACAAAGCCAAAGATTTGGCTCAAGTGCAGCAAGCACTAGCCAATCTAGAAAAAGCTAAAGCTCAGGTACAGCAAGCACTAGCCAATGTTGAGCAAGCCAAAGCGCAAGTTAACCAGGCAAGAGCTAATGTCACCAAGGATGTAGCCCAAGCAACAAACGCCAACGTCCAGGCTCAACGCTACAGCAGTTTACTCAAGCAGGGGGCAATTAGCAAACAACAGGCAGAAGAGTATCAAACAACTGCTGAAGCTCAACAGGCAACAGTCACAGCAGACAAAGGTGGTGTCGCCAATGCTCAAGCCGCCGTCGCCGCAGCCCAAGCAGACGTAAAAAACGCTCAAGCCGCTGTCACTGCTGCCCAAGCAGACGTACAAAATGCTCAAGCCGCTGTCGCCGCAGATCAAGCAGCCATCGATAATGCCAAAGTTCAGCTTTCCTACGCTTCTATTTATTCCCCCATCAACGGACGCACAGGTAGCCTCAAGTTGAATCAAGGTAATTTGGTGAAAGCAGATGCTGACGATCCTTTAATTACCATCAGCCAGATTCATCCAATTTATGTCACATTCTCCATTCCCCAAAGGCTATTACCTGACCTGAAGAAATACAGTGCAAACCACAAACTCGAAGTAGATGCTTTACCTGGCAAAGATACAGGAACTCCAGTTAAGGGGGAACTCACCTTTGTTGATAGCGGCGTGAATACACAAACAGGCACAATTCAACTCAAAGGTACATTCACCAATAATGAGGAGCGATTGGTGCCAGGGCAGTTTGTCAACGTCCTACTGAAGCTAACTGAACAACCTAATGCCATTACAGTGCCTTCTCAAGCAGTGCAACCAGGACAAAAAGGGCAGTTTGTGTATGTAGTCAAAGCCGACAACAAAGCCGAAATGCGTCCTGTCACCGTAGGTGACACAGTTGAAAACGAAACAGTGATTAAAGAGGGATTGCAACCGGGTGAACAAGTAGTTGTAGATGGGCAATTCAATCTAGTACCAGGGGCCACAGTGCAGGTTAAACCAGCAGTAGGAACTAGGAAGAAATCATGAACATTTCTGAATTATTCATCCGTCGCCCAGTGATGACAGTATTAGTCATGGTTGGGGTGTTGATATTCGGGCTGATGAGTTACCGAATGTTGCCAGTCAGCGATTTGCCCAACGTGGATTTTCCCACGATTCAGGTGACAGCTAATCTGCCCGGAGCTAATCCAGAGACAATGGCTTCTTCTGTCGCTACCCCTCTAGAGCAGCAGTTTTCCAGCATAGCAGGTTTGAGTTCCATGAACTCCACTAGCTCCTTGGGTAGCTCACAAATCACCTTGCAATTTGACCTGAGTCGGCAGATAGACGGCGCAGCACAAGATGTGCAAGCAGCTATATCCAAAGCTGCAAAGCAGTTGCCTACCAATATGCCCAATCCACCATCCTATCGCAAGGTAAATCCGGCAGACCAACCAATTCTCTATATCTCCCTGAATTCAGAAATTTTACCTTTATCAACTGTAGATAAATACGCCGAAACCCTTTTGGCACAACGCTTGTCAATGGTGGATGGGGTGGCTCAGGTGCAGGTGTACGGTTCCCAAAAGTACGCGGTACGGATTCAATTAGACCCGGAATCGCTCAGTGCTAAAGGTATCGGTGTGGATGAAGTAGCCACAGCTATTTCCCAAGGTAATGTTAATCTGCCGACTGGGACACTTTACGGCACAAAGCAGAATTTTACCATCCAAGCTAATGGGCAACTAAATGATGCGGCTAGCTATCGTTCGTTGGTTGTAACTTATCAAGATGGTGCCCCAGTACTCTTAGGAGAACTAGGTCAGGTGCTGGATAGTGTAGAGAATGACAAGGTGGCGAGTTGGTTTTTTCCTGACAAGGGGGAGCAGGGGAGCAGGGGAGCAGGGGTGCAGGGGAGTAGGGGAGCAGGGGTGCAGGGGAGTAGGGGAGCAGGGGTGCAGGGGAGCAGGGGTGCAGGGGAGAAGGGGAGCAGGGTTAGTTCTGGTGTTAGGGCGATGGTGTTGGCAATTCAGAAGCAACCGGGAACTAATACTGTGGCTGTGGTGGATGCTATTAAGCAAATTTTACCCTCTTTCCGCGAACAAATTCCCGCCGCTGTCAACATGGATATTATGTATGACCGATCGCAGGTAATTCGAGAATCGGTTGATGATGTCCAGTTTACTTTGTTGCTGACCATCGCCTTGGTAGTACTAGTTATATTTTTGTTTCTCCGCAATTTGTCGGCCACAGTTATTCCTAGTTTGGCTGTACCTTTATCGCTGGTGGCTACTCTTGGGGTGATGCTATTGCTGGGTTTCTCTTTAGATAACCTGTCTTTAATGGCGTTGACTCTTTCCGTGGGTTTTGTGGTGGATGATGCTGTAGTTATGTTAGAGAACATAGTCCGTCACATGGAAATGGGGGAAAGTCGGTTTGAAGCAGCTTTGAACGCTTCCAGAGAGATTGGTTTCACGATTTTATCCATGACCATTTCTCTAGTTGCAGTATTTATTCCCGTGCTGTTCATGAGTGGCATTTTAGGAAGACTGTTCCGCGAATTTGCTATTACAATCAGCGTTGCCATTCTCATCTCTGGCATGATTTCTCTCAGCTTGACACCAATGCTGTGTTCCCGCTTCTTACGTCCACCCCATCATGGACAGTCAGATAGCGAGGGTAAGAAAGATTGGAAAACTCGCCTCTACAACCTTTCAGAAAGCTTCTTTGATAAATTGCTTGGCGCTTACGATCGGAGTTTAAAACTGTCACTCAAATATCATCGCACAACGATGGTGGTTTCTGGTGCGATTTTGGTGGCGACAGTGTATTTATTTATGGTTGTTCCCAAGGGGTTTATTCCTAGTGCCGATGTGGGACAAATCACCGCCAATACCCAAGCAGCAGAGGATATCTCCTTTGATGAAATGGTAAAACATCAACAAGCACTGGCAGCGATCGCATATCAAGATCCGAATATTGCGGCTGTTAACTCTAGTGTAGGTGCTGGGGGGCCAAATGCTTCTGCCAACACTGGACGAATTTTTCTCAAACTCAAACCTCGTCATGAACGCCCTCTGGGTGCAGATGAGATTGTACAAGAACTTCGTCCCAAACTATCACGCATTCCGGGGATGAAGGTTTTTTTGCAAAATCCCCCAGCCATTAACATTGGTGGGCAACAAAGCAAAGCCCAATATCAATTTACACTTCAAAGCCCCAACGTCCAAGAGCTTTACCAATACGCCCCCAATTTAGAAAAGCAACTCCGCGCCCTAGAAGATTTGCAAGATGTTAATAGTGACTTGCAAATCAAAAATCCCCAACTTGAAGTCAAAATCAACCGTGATTTAGCATCATCTTTGGGTTTAACTGCCAATCAAATCGAAACTGCCTTAAGTAATGCTTATGGTACTCGCCAAGTTTCCACAATTTACGCCTCTGATAGCCAATATCAGGTAATTATGGGTGTGGAACCGAAATATCAGCAAAATCCCAATGCCCTAGATTTGCTTTCAATTCGCGCCCCCAGTGGACAATTAATACCCCTCAACGCTGTAGCAACTGTAACTAAAGATGTAGGGCCATTAACTATTAACCACACAGGACAACTAGCTTCTGTCACTATATCTTTTAACTTAAAACCAGGAGTTTCATTAGGTAATGTCACTGCCAAGATTGAGCAAATTGCCCGACAAACCCTACCAGCTAGCATCAGTACAGGCTTCCAAGGTTCAGCCCAAGCGTTTCAGTCTTCGATTCAGGGTTTAGGATGGCTGCTACTGGTTGCTATTTTCGTGATTTATATTGTATTGGGGATTCTCTACGAAAACTTTATTCATCCCCTGACTATTCTTTCTAGCTTGCCTTCTGCTGGTTTCGGCGCACTACTAACGCTGTTAATATTTAATGTTGACTTGAATATTTACGCCTTCGTAGGTATCATCCTGCTGATTGGGATTGTGAAGAAAAACGGCATCATGATGGTTGACTTTGCAATTGTTGCCCGTCAACAAGGTAAAACTCCCTATGATGCCATCTACGAAGCTTGTTTGGTGAGGTTTCGCCCGATTATGATGACCACAATGGCGGCATTGATGGGAACTTTACCAATAGCCCTTGGTTTTGGTGCTGGTGCAGATACACGCCGCCCCCTCGGTTTAGCCGTGGTGGGAGGGTTATTATTTTCGCAGTTTCTCACCCTTTATTTAACACCCGTTTTCTACACCTATATGGAATCTTGGCAAACATCCTTGAAAAAACGCAATTGGCGCAAACCATCAAAAGCTGATTCTGAGGTAGTTTGACATCAGCGATTTCGGGCTTTTTACCTTTGTGTCTTAGTGGTTAAAAAATCGACTTGTGAACCACCAGATTAAAGTAAAACGGTATTAGGTTTCGCGCAGGCTGCAACAGCTTCCGTCGTCCCTGCAACAGCTTCCGTCTTCACGTTTGGGTGTTTCGCGCAGGCTGCAACAGCTTCCGTCGTCCTTGCAACAGCTTCCGTCTTCACGTTTGAGTGTTTCGCGCAGGCTGCAACAGCTTCCGTCGTCCTTGCAACAGCTTCTGTCTTCACGTTTGAGTGTTTCGCGCAGGCTGCAACAACTTCCCCTTTTATGTTTAGGTGTTCTACTTAGACTGTAGTAGCTCCCGCTTTGACATTTTTGGCTTAAGCCAGCCCGTACCAAACATCAAAGAATCAGCACGAGGCGTTTTTTAGCTCCTTCAATGCTCCCACTCTCAGTTTTTTGTTAGCCGCTTGACTTTTTAGACAGTTGCTACTCAGCCTACTCAGGCTTAATACCCAATCCTCAGTCCCTTTTACTGCCGATAAAAGAGTTGACCTTGGGAACATTCTAGAGTGAAGATAAAAGGGTTAGACTTCACGCTATAGCATTTCCCAGTAAGCGCCAAGTATATCTAATAACCTCACCCCCAACCCCTCTCCTTGGTAAGGAGAGGGGAGATAAAGCACAGCTTTATTGGGGTGAGGTAATCGTGATACCTCAGTTGCTTAGGAAAGGCTATAAAGTACCAAGCGCATCTAATGTTGCCACATTTTTGCAGTGAAACAGCAACAGTGAGGATCAAGGCTTTTATTAATTAATATTAAAAGTCTGCCTATACAGACTTTACATAGTAGGTATAAATGCTTTCCATACAACATCAAATTCCAGGTGACAGACAATGTATAAAATTACGAATAATACTAAATTATCCAAGGATGTATTATTTTACTAGGAGACTAACCGCTGGAAAACAGTCTGTACAAAAGCTTGTTATGTGTAACTGAATTACGAATTAGTAAGTTAACCCCAGAGTTACCAATATCATCAAAGATGCGCTTCACAAATCTACCAGATAATTTTGCTAATACTACACTGTAATTGTGGTAAAAAGTTTGAATAATGTTTAGTAATTTAATTTGTGACAGATGCTTGTGGAACAACAAAAGTTAGGTGTAAATGTTGTTATGAAAATTGGCGATCGCGTCCGCGTTAAAGAATCGGTAGTGGTTTACCATCATCCTGAGCATCGAAATCAGGCTTTTGACATCAAAGGCACAGAAGGTGAAGTCATAGGTATTGCCACTGAATGGCAAGGTAGACCTGTAAGTGCTAACTTACCATTTGTGGTACAATTTAATAAAAAATTTAAAGCTCACTTGCGTGAACATGAGTTAGAAATAACTGAATAATTAATTATTTCAATCATTCATCGGCGGCGAAACCACTGGAAAATATTCAGTTCGCCGCGCATTCTTTTTAGCTCTTGGCGGTTGCGTTCTGCGGTGATGTAATACCATTCACAATGACGCTGAAACTCTGAACGCGTCTGAACTTCTTGGTAGAACTGGTGAGTTGTTTGATAAGCTGCAAAAGCCTCCTCAACTTTAGGCGGAGGGGATGGAATAATATAAGGTAAGTGTTTAGACATAATTTTAATTTAGTGAAAAGTTATAAGTAAGTTAGGAGTTAGGAGTTAGGAGTTAGGGGTTAGGAGTTAGGAGTTAGGGGTTAGGAGTTTGGAGTTTGGAGTTAGGAGTTTGGAGTTAGGAGTTAGGAGTTTGGAGTTAGGAGTTAGGAGTTAGGAGTTAGGAGTTAGGAGTTAAATAATTGGTATATTTGATAACTGTTAAATCTTTCAATGTTGTAAAAAACCTCAAAAAATTACCATATTTTGGGCTTTTGACCTTCGTGTCTTCGTGTCTTGGTGGTTCACAAATAAATTTTTAACTACTAACTCACCAAGAAAAACGCATTACACCTTCAAAGTCCTACTCCTAACTATTCACTCCTAACTCCTAACTTTTAACTATTCACTCCTAACTTGATTAAAGCCAACCACGCAAGCGATATACAAAACTGCCGATGTATTCTTTTAAAGCGCTAGTGAATTGATTCAGGTTGCCGGTATCAGGTAATAAATTTAGTATAGCGGCTTTGGGAGTACTGCCGAGTTCTTCGAGTTCAGCCTGACTCACAAGAAAGTCAGTAGGTGCAGCAATTGCATCAATACCTTGACGTTGGAAAATTTTTAGCGATCGCGGCATATGCATGGCCGAAGTTACCAACAAAATTTTACCAATACCACGAGTTTCTAGAATTTTCTTGACATTTACGGCATTTTGGTATGTGTTGAGAGATTCAGATTCTTGGACAATAGCTGGGGATGGTATACCAATAGAGGTGAGTATATTTGCCATATCTGCCGACTCTGGCGAACCGCTACCACGCCAATCGATGCGACCCCCACTGAGAATGATTATAGGAGCTTTTTTTTGGCGATAGAGTTGGGCGGCATAAATGACGCGATCGCCTGATTCACTTAAATCGACACCTGGTCTTGGGGGTAAAGCTGATTTAGTCGCACCACCCAAAACCACAATTGCTTGGGCATTAGGCATTTGGGCTGGAGGGAGATTTTGCCATTCCAGCGATCGCACCAGAGATTTAGCAACCCAAGCATTACTGCAAAAAAGTAATAAAATTAAAGATAATGCGATCGCTCCTGCTGCAATGCGCGGCCGCTTCCACAAAGTCACCAATGCCACTATTAAACAGACACTAGCTAGTCCCAGCGGATAAAAAAACAGTGGTAGTAATTTAGAAAGATATAAAAACATATTGGGGAATAGGGAATAGGGAATAGGTAAAAGAAATTAACTTTGAACCTCCTGTCTCCCAGCAACTGACCCTTACGGGTGACGCTCCTGCGTCGCTAACGCTGCGCTAACGGCAGTTACTCATGGGGGAGACCGCCTCTGAGCGACTGCCTCACAACTGACTACTGACTAATTCCCAATATTATTTTTTCCAGAACTGAAGATTGAAAGTTCCGCGAGTACGACGAAAACGGCGGATAGGTCTTCTTTTTTTCTGTTTGGTAATTCTCTGGTTAGCCTGTTCACCTTCGACTGCTTCTGAAGTCTCAACTGGTAACTGAGTTTTAGTTGCTTCTTTGCTTCCCCACCAACTAATCATCCAGCCTCCACCGATAGCAGCCATACCGCCTAGTAAGATACTCATCGGTGCAGAATACCCTATAAATACAAAGCCAAGTAAGAAAAATAACCAATATTTTAGCCCTGCTTCAATACCATCAGAGGAGGCTACTGTTGGAGCCTGGGGACTATTTTTACTGGTATTTGTGATCCAACCTAAAGTGAAACCAGCGATAACACCTAAAAATATACTCAGGGAAAGTGGAGATCCTGTCAACGTTAATATAAGTATTAAAAATGACCCAAATATCAGTTGAGAAAAGAAGCTGGGAGAGATAGTGAGGAAGTCGTTTTTTTTCGATGCCATAAGTTCACCATTGGGTATTGGGTATTGGGTACTGGGTATTGGGGACTGGGTACTGAAAAAAAATTCTTTTAAGCTTTGAATATGGATTCATTCCCTATCTAAATCTTCCCAGTCCCTAGTCCCCAGTCCCCAGTCCCCAATCCCTAGTTTAATTGTGGTTGAGTTGTATCCCAAATTTGGACGTAGGGTTTTTCTGCATCGCTGAAAGTTTCAGCTTGCTTGAGTTGTGATTCCAGTAAATCTACAGTAGCATCTGCAATATCACCAGTACGGTTGACAAGACGCTCTTTTACAACATCTAAGGGTGCTGTGCAGTGAATAATTTTCAGGGGAAGATGGTGTTTTTCGGCTAGGGCGATCGCTTCTAGGCGTAGCTGTTGTCGGTCATACTTAGCATCTAAAATTACTGAAAAACCTTGACTAGCTAGTATAATCCCCAAATTTAGCAATCGTGCATAAGTTTTTTGGGTCATTTCAGGTGTATATAAATCATCTCCGCCACGTTCCGACAGGGGAATTCCTCCCAAATGTTTACGCACTGCATCTGAACGAATTTGAATTGCCCCCAGTTGCAAAGCTAAATATCGTGCTGTTGTACTTTTCCCAGAACCAGACAATCCCGACATCAAAATCAGTTGCCCTTGTTTAGGTTGAGTATATTCCCAAGCCTGCTTGTAATAGTTAGAAGCTGTTTTTGTAGCTTCTTCCTTGACTGACAGGGGTACACTCGGATCATCTAATAAAAATGAAGTTACCTTTGCTCTAACGTAAGCTTGACGACTTAAATACAAAGGCAATACTTGCAAACCTTCCCAATCTCCAGTTTGCTCGATATAAGCATTTAAAAATGCATTACCCAAATCTTGGCGTTTTCGCGCCTCCAAATCCATCACCGTAAACGCTACATCATACATAACATCGACAAAGCGAAACGGTTCATTAAATTCAATGCAATCAAACAGCGTGATTTTATCTTGCCACAGAGCAATATTTTTCAGATGTAAATCCCCGTGACATTCACGAATGTAGTTATTTTGAATTCTGCTAGCAAATAATTCTGTACGTTCTGCAAAAAATTTATCTGTGTATTGCTGTGTTTGGGTAAACTGTTCCTGTGTCTGGGGGCCACCGATATACTTCTCACTTTGCTCGTAATTTTCATCAAAGGCAGCGCGTACTTGGGGCACTTCACCAAAACTACGAATATAATCATTTGTCTGTGCTTGAGCATGGTACTCAGCCACTACCCGCCCCAATTCCTCTAAGTCTGCCTCATTTAGCTTACCTTGTTCAAAAAGTGAGCTAAACAGCAAATCTTGGGGAAACTGGCGCATCTTCAGCACATATTCTACAGTCTCGCCAGTTCCATCTAGATGGTATTGCTCGTTTGCCAAAGTCACAGGCAAAACTTCTAAATACAGTTCAGCAGCACCCCGCTGATTCAGTCGCAACTCTTCGTGACAAAAATGTTGCCGCTTTGACAAAGTGGAAAAATCCAAAAAGCCAAAATTAACAGGTTTTTTCAGCTTATATGCGTAATCTCCAGTCAACAGCACATAAGAAATGTGGGTTTGAATTAGTTCAATAGGTTCTGTTACTGCATGGGGATAAAATCCCGGCTGCAACATTTGCTGAATTATAGCTGGAAGGGTTGCTGGTGTCATCTGTTTCCTTTGCGTTCTTCTGGGAAAGTCGATTAGAGGAAACCTCTAATTAGAACTTTCCACTGCGTCCTGTGCAGTTTAAATACAAAAAAACCAGGAGTTCCCCCCTGGTATCATCAAAAATTATTACATACTTTAAGTATCTTTAGAGGCTGTTTAACTCTGTGTCTGTGTTTCAGCCTCAGCCTCAGCTTCAGCACTGATTTGCGGCTGCGAAACGCTGGCCAAGACTTGATCCGCTTCACCTAGAGGTGTCACCCCTTGAGGCAAGACTAGCTCGTGGAGACGCAAGCTGTCTCCAATTTGCAGGTTAGAGACATCAATTTCAATTACCTCTGGAATGTTCTCAAGAGAACAACTCACTTGCAATTCGGTGATCACAGTGTCTAAAAAACCACCTTCTTGTTTAACACCTATAGGATTTCCCACAAAACGCAGCGGTACTCCTACATTGGTGTCGCCATGACCCGCAACTGCAAAAAAGCTGAGGTGGTAGGGTGTACCTTTTGCGGGATGAACTTGAAGTTCTCGTAATATGGCCTTGCCCCGCCAAGGTATATCAGTAACATTTAAATCAATCAACGTGTTGTTGACTGAGGCTTTTTTGAGCAAGCGCTCAACAGTTTTGGCATTAATCGTCAAAGAAATTGACTCTGTACCCTTATGACCGTATAAATTGGCAGGTATTTCTCCAGAACGGCGCAAAGCTTTAGGTTTGCTACCTTCTGGCCGCTTTTGACATTCGACTGTGACAGGCATAGAAGTTGTTAGTTGTTAGTTGTTAGTTGTCAGTTGTCAGTTGTTAGTTGTCAGTTGTCAGGAGTTTTATCTCTCCCCTGCTCCTCTACTCCCCTGCTCCCCTGCTCAAAAGCTCCCCTGCTCCCCATCTCCCCTGCTCAAAACTAAGCACTCAGTAGAGAAGCTGGTGTCCCATCAGGGTGCAACAAGGCGCGTTTGGGGCCGTGGATGGGGTCTTCTACAATTATGGTTTGATCGCGGCTAGCTCCTAAAGAAACGATCGCGATCGGGACTTCCATTAATTCTGCTAAGAATTTTAGATAGTCCAGTGCTTGCTGTGGCAAGTCTTCTAGGGTGCGGCAGTGTGTTGTGGACACTTGCCATCCTGGTAAGGTTTTGTAGATGGGACGACAGCGGGCAAATAGACGGGAACTGGTGGGGAAGTGTTCGCTGCGTTCGCCATCTATTTCATAGGCGACACAAACTTTGATTTCTTCTAGTTCGTCGAGGACATCCATTTTGGTAATCGCCATACAGTCCATACCGTTGATTCGCACGGCATAACGACCGATGACGGCATCAAACCAGCCGCAGCGACGCTTACGTCCGGTAGTTGTACCAAATTCAGCACCGCGATCGCACAACAATTCTCCCACTTCTCCATCTAATTCGGTGGGAAATGGCCCTTCTCCGACTCGCGTGGTGTAGGCTTTCGATACCCCAATCACCCGATCTATCATTGTCGGCCCTAGACCCGTCCCAACGCAAGCTCCGCCAGCTACCGGGTTGGAGGAGGTAACGTAGGGATAAGTCCCATGATCTAAGTCCAGGAGCGTACCCTGTGCCCCTTCAAATAAAATATTGCGCCGCCGCAGCACAGCATCGTATATTTTCAATGAGGTATCAACTACGTATGGTCGCAAGCGATCGGCATACCCTAAATACTGCTCGATCACCTCTTGAGGGTCTAAAGGCGGCAAGTTGTAAAGTTTTTCTAAAATAACGTTCTTATAATTAATTGTCCATTCCAACTGCTCACGCAGTGCTTGTGGATCCATCAAGTCTAAAACCCTGATGCCTGTACGCTCTGATTTATCAGCATAGGTAGGGCCAATTCCTCGACCAGTGGTGCCGATTTTATGACTTCCCCTTCGTTCTTCCGATGCTCGGTCAATCAACCGATGGTAAGGCATCGTTACATGGGCTGTTTCAGAAATCAGCAGATTGTTGGTAGAAATGTTTAGTTTTTCTAGTTGGTCGAGTTCTGCTATCAAAACCTGTGGATCTATGACTGTTCCACAGCCGATAATGCATTCAGTATCAGGATACAAAATACCAGAGGGAATCAAATGCAGCTTAAAGGTCTGACCCTTCACTACAATGGTGTGTCCAGCATTGACACCCCCTTGGTAACGTACCACAACATCTGCGGAGCGGCTGAGTAAGTCAGTTATTTTACCTTTCCCTTCATCGCCCCACTGGGAGCCTATCACAATGACGTTAGCCAAGCGTTTATTTTATAGAGGTAAAGTTTCCACGAAGAACCATTATCAACATATTCTGTTCTTAATGTCAAGGTAAATGCATAAGATTACATAACTGAGCTTTTTGGGCAGGTAGTAGGGAGTAGTAAGAAAACTTACCCAAACTTGTGATCTGTCTGATTGCCAGATCCCCGACTTCTTCAAGAAGTCGGGGATCTGAGTAGTTTTGCGTCAGTCTAAGTAATGTAACAACAAAATAGAAACTGTTAGTCTTGCTGCGTATGTGGGAATACTGAAGCAAATCAAAGGTGTGTAATCAGGAAAGATAAGCGAATTTATGAATAATCTACAAGTCTTAGATGGATTGCGGGTGCTGGTAGTCGATGACAACAAAGATAACCTGATGTTGATCCAGTTCATTTTTGAAGAATATAATGCTCAAGTAACTTTACTCACATCAGCCTCAGCAGCTCTGGAAGCAATTACCGACTTGAAACCAAATATTCTGATCAGCGATATTGGAATGCCGCAAGAAGATGGTTATTGGCTAATTCGTAAAGTCCGAGATCTCACTCCACAAGTAAGACAGATTCCGGCTATAGCTTTGACAGCACATGCATCTTTTGAAGCACGTACTCAGGCAATGGAAGCAGGTTTTACTACATACATAACAAAGCCATTTGACCCTGATGAATTAATCACAGCTGCATCAAACCTCGCTCTCGAACACAAAAATTAAGGTAGAAAAAGCAATTGTTCTTTGTTGACAGTTAACAGTCAATCTTCGAGTTTTCTTTAGAACTTACGCGCATTGTCATATATTTTTGACAAAAATCGTCCAAAGTCTAAAGTCCAAAAACTTGACTTTTGACCCTTGACTATTGACTCAGTACTGCCATTGCAGAAAATATATGTGCCAGTTGCGTAAGTCCTGAAAGCTTTACACAATCATCCTTCAGGTATAGATTTTTTCTGTCCGTGTTTTTGTTACAATTAGTAAAATTTTTAGATAAAAATACCACTATGGCTTTATATGCTGAATTGCATCGTCATCTAGGGGGTTCGGTTGTACCTCGTGTTTTATGGCGATATTTTGAGAGACATTCATCTGAGTTGATTTCTCGCTTTGCTGACTATTCAGACTTTGAAGATTTTTACACCCGACCACGCAACACCCTAGATGAGTATCTGGAATTGCACACCTTAGTAGAAAGTGTGCAAACTGTCGAGACTTTACCTTACTTTATTTACCGCTTGATGCGGGGTGCTTATATTTTTGAAAATTTGGCTTATCTGGAACTGCGTTACACTCCCTATTTGCGGACACCTGAACATCTAAGTCAATCCCAGAGAATTGACAAGATGGCAGAAATTGTCAAAGTTGTAGGACAAGCTAGTCACCTGTCAGAATATCCAATTGTTACCAGCCAAATTCTTTGTATGCACTCGCGCCTACCTTATGAGGTGAATAAGGCAATTGTTGATTTGGCGGCACAAAACAAAGAACATGTTTGTGGTATAGATGTAGCAGGGGGTGATAGTTACTATGCCGATCGCATGGAAGAATGGATTAGGCTGTATGATTATGCGCGATCGCAAGGCGTTAACACCACAGGGCATCTATATGAAACCACTGCTGGTTGTTATCCCCAACTGTTACCTTATTTAATGCGAATTGGTCACGGTATCCAAATTCCTCTGTTGTCTCCAGAGTTACTCAAGGATGTGGCTAGACGTGGACAATGTTTAGAAGTTTGCCCCACAACTTACTTGAAAACTGGTACTTTAGACGATATTCGTCAACTCCAATTAGTTTTTGACCGTTGTTTCGAGGCTGGGGTAGATATTGCGATTTGCACCGATAATGCTGGGTTGCATAATGTCCGTTTGCCATTTGAATACGAAAATCTTTTGACTTACGACATTATTAGCTTTGAACAACTACAAGCTTGTCAAGATGCAGCTTTCCGCCATGCTTTTGCTTGGCCTTATAGTCAACGTCCTGTGTCTTTGTTAAACGGATTGCTAAAACCCGATGATGCTAAAGTTTTGGCAATTAAAGATTAATCAACCACTAATAATTAACAACAAACTAGAGTGATAAAATGTTGATTTTCTAGCTGGTAAATTTTTCTAATTCTGTAAAATAAACTGTACTGCACAATGTGCAGTACATAAAAAAGCTATATTCACAAGACTTACGCAACTGACACACATATTTTCTGTGATGGCAGTCAATAGTCAATAGTCAAGGGTAAAAAGTCAAGGTTTTTGGACTTTTGACTATTGACTTTGGACGATTTTTGTCAAAAATATATAACAATGCGCGTAAGTCCTAATTCAGTTAAATCAAGTTTAAGCGTCTAAACCCTCTATAGCACCGCCAGCTGTTTTCCAGGCAGAAAAACCACCTTCGATTCCAGCTACCTCAGCATAGCCAGTATCACGCAATAGCTTAGCTGCTTCGGCTGTTTGCTGGTCATTTTCGCCATAAACATAGATATGGCGTTCTGTATGCAAAGCAGTTTTGGCCCGAGATGCCAAGCTGTCCAACGGGATGGGTATTGCCCCGCTGATATGACCATGATTGTAGCTCGTGCGATCGCGCACATCAACAATTGTTAAAGCTGGTTGTCCCCATTGCAGACGGGACTTGAGATCGTGAACATCAGCCGCTAAATTACTACTCATAAGCTTTTCTCGCTTAGGACTTTAAAAGCAATCTATCAAAAATCCCTTTTCAATCGAGCTTTCTTTACAATTAATAAAAATTTCTGTTGAGGTGTAAATAAAATTGCTTATTCTATTCAGTAGTTGGCTGGTCGCCTACACTGTAATTTATGGCATCTACTATTCAAGCTTTACCCAAAGAAGTCGTGTATCTGATTACGGCTGGAGAAGTCATCGACTCTCTAGCATCTGTAGTGCGGGAACTGGTAGAAAATTCTCTCGATGCGGGTGCAACGCGAATTGTGGTTTCTCTATGGCCTTTGCAATGGCGTATCCGCGTTGCAGATAATGGTTGCGGGATGAACTTAGACGACTTGCAACAGGCGGCCACAGCCCACAGTACTAGTAAAATTCGCTCTAGTGATGATTTGTGGAAAATCAACAGTTTGGGTTTTCGCGGTGAAGCGTTACACAGTTTGACAACTCTGGCAGAATTGGAAATTTTGAGTCGTCCAGCAGACGGAAAGTTAGGGTGGCGGGTTGTTTATGGCGATGGGGGTAAAGCCATGCAAGTGGAAGCAACAGCGATCGCTCCTGGTACAGTAGTCACAGTCTCAAATTTATTCGCCAATTGTTTATCTCGCCGTCAAGGCTTACCCACAACATCACAGCAAATGAAAGCTGTGCAAGCTACAATTCATCAAATTGCTTTGTGTCATCCTCAAGTTACCTGGCAAGTTTGGCAAAATGACCGTCAATGGTTTACCATCTATCCTGCCTGCACAGCCGGCAAGCTGTTACCGCAGATTTTATCGCAAGTGCGACCAGGCGACTTACAAGAAGTTAAATTAGACCTTCCCAACCCCTCACTTCCAACTCCAAACTCCTCACTCTCACTAGTGGTAGGATTGCCAGATCGGTGTCACCGCCGTCGCCCAGATTGGGTGCGAGTAGCTATTAACAGGCGGATAATCAAGTCACCCGAACTAGAGCAAACTATTCTGAGTGCATTTCACAAAACATTACCACGCGATCGCTATCCAGTTTGTTTTTTGCATCTTGTGATTTCGCCCGAACAAATTAACTGGAATCGCAACCCGGCAAAAACCGAAATTTACCTCAACGAAATCAGTTATTGGCAAGAACAAATTAGCCAAGGAATTGATCAAGCACTCCGCATTAATTGTGCCAATCTGAAAGAATCTATTCACACATCACGAGTTAGCAAATTACTCAAAGCCGCAGAAACAAAAGGCAACTATAATTTTAATTCTCAAAATCCCAATGAGGATAACAAAACTCCTAACTCCCTAAAAGCTGTAGCCCAAGTCAATAATACTTATATTGTTGCTGAATATCCTGGGGGAATGTGGTTAGTAGAACAGCACATTGCCCATGAACGAATTTTGTATGAACAATTGTGTGATAGCTGGCAACTTGTTCCCGTTGAACCAGCAATTATTCTTTATCAATTGTCGCCAGATCAAGTTTCTCAACTGCAACGCATCGGTTTAGATATTGAAACCTTTGGGGAACAACTTTGGGCAGTTCGTAATATACCCGCAATGTTGCAGCAGCGAGAAGATTGTGCTGAAGCAATTTTAGAACTGAGTTGGGGAGGCGACTTACAAACAGCCCAAGTCGCCGTCGCTTGTCGCAGTGCTATGCGTAACGGTACACCAATGAACCTGCAAGAAATGCAGAAATTACTGGATGATTGGCAACGCACTCGCAACCCCCGCACCTGTCCCCACGGACGCCCGATTTATCTATCGTTGGAAGAGTCAGCTTTGGCGCGGTTTTTTCGGCGTAATTGGGTGATTGGTAAAAGCCACGGGATTTGAAATAGTGATAATTAAAATCTATGTCAGCTGTTCGCAATTTGGGGTAGATATAGGATAAGCGTTTCATTCTTAACCCCTTTTACGGAACGGTTGCTACTCATCAAGATGCATTAATGCTTACGCAAAATCGACTGCTTGCCAAATTACCTGCTAATGAGCTAGAACGCTTGCATCCTCATCTGGAGATAGTCTCGCTCTCTCTAGGACAGGTGATCATCGAGCCAAATTCGCCTATCCCATATGTCTATTTTCCTGTTAACTCATTGCTCTCTATGGTAACGATGATGGAGGACGGCTCAACAGTCGAATCCGGCTGTATTGGACGTGAGGGGATGGGAGGCGTGTCAATTCTTTTGGATACAAACATAACACCGATGCAGACGTTGGCACAAATCCCAGGACAAGCCGTGCGTGTCAAAGCTACTATCCTCAAAGAAGCATTCGACAGAGGGGGCGTGCTGCAAAAGCTTCTTCACCGTTACATACATACAATCATTGTTCTTGGTTCACAAAGTGCAGCCTGCAACCGTCTTCATCAAATAGAAGCAAGGCTGTGCCGCTGGTTGCTAATGAGCAGCGACGGCGTAGGCTCACAGTCACTTCCCCTCACGCAAGAATTTCTGTCTACGATGCTTGGCGTTAGGCGTTCTGGAGTTAGCGAAGCTGCTAGTAAACTTCAAAGCAGGGGCTTAATCTGTTACCAGCGCGGACACATCCAGATTGTTGACAGAAAAAGCTTGGAAACAGCCGCCTGCGAATGTTACGGCATAGTCAGGGCAGAATATAATCGCTTGTTTGGCTCTTGCCATAACACCATTTGAACTAATGGGGGTCTGGGCGCTATAACGATTTTGATTTATTATCCGATACCGTACAGACTAAAGCTTGTATAGCAATCCGATTTGATTTCTGAATCACTCGTAGAGGTAAGGGACTGGGGACTGGGGACTGGGGACTGGGGACTGGGAAGAAGGAATAAAGGTGTACTGAGTTTTGTTCAAAAATCAAATATGAGTCCTATATGTTTATTTATATTTAGAAGATTTGATATTTTTCTAGTAGTGACGCTAGAAAAAGCTATTTTTTATCAAATAAAACAAATGCAGGGTTCTATTAAGCGTATATTAATTTGTGATGATGTCGCTGATAATACTTTTCTTCTAGAAACGATTTTGCAAGCAGAGGATTGTCAGATTGAAATTGTCGATTCGGGTGTAGCAGTGTTGGACAAGTTGGAAACCGATCCTAACCACCCCAACCTACTAATACTAGATGTTCAGATGCCAAAAATGGATGGTTTTGAAGTTGCACTACGCCTTAGAGAATCGGATAAATTTAAATTTATTCCTATTTTGTTGGTGACAGGTTTGGATGAAGATGATGTTAAGAAAGCTCTTGATATAAAGATTGATGGATTTATTCAAAAGCCCTTTGACCCTGACGCAGTAATATCTCAAGTGCAAGCAATTTTACACCAGAATTGATAAAAGTATCTTGAATTAATAATTAATTTAGGGTTGAACATTGAAATATTGTTAAGAGGATGTTTGTAAAGACTAGCCCTGGCGACTAGAAGTCACGCGCCACATGCGCGGCTGTCGGGGAACCGCGATAGCGCAGTGGCTTGGCTATACAGACAAAACCCGCCTGCGCGGGTTGAGATGCTTACTTTTTCATTAGTCCACGAAGGTGGACTTTGCCTGTGTAGTAGCGAATTATATTCGCCCAAAATTTTTAAAACATCCTCTAAGGTATGCCAATTAAAAAAGTAGGAACTACACATAATTAGGATTTCGTGGAATCGGCGCGTCAAAGTCTGCTCGATTGATTAATGTCCCCGACACGATTGCGTCGGACGGAGGCGATCGCGGCTTAATTTCAATGCCCCCAATCGCGCTAGACTTTCGGTAATTTGAAACTTTTTACCGAATGTTAGCAATGGCTTCCACATCGCTGTTAATGTTTAGCGTTGTGGCAGTTGCGATCGCACTCCAAGCCATCAGCGCTGTATTTTAAAGCCGGATTGGTCTAAAGGAAAATGAGCGATCGCACTTAACTATTGTCAGTTAGCTTGAGTCTGGATGATAACGCCATCAATAGTATGATTTTTGACACATATGATCTTAACTTTATCAAGTAACAGAGAGTTCAAATGGTACACAAGCATGTACTAAAGGTAACAACGGCCCTAGTAGTTCTTGTCCATTTACAGCTAAATCGCTGTGACACAAATAAACTTTGTGGGAAACACGAGAAAGCAAATCTGCCAAAATCCTTCTCAGTCTTTCTGACTCTGCCAATTTTTCATCTTCTGCTGTCCAAGGTTCTCCCAACCTATCTTGTAGGAAAAACGGCGCACCGAATAAAGTAGCTGCACCACCTTTTGCCCACAGGGGGGAACCAGCATCCAGCCAAAAATGCCAGCGGTGAAATCTTCTACTAGAACGGTATTGAAAGATAGTTGCTAAGGTGACAGCCTTTTTGGCTGGGCCAATGGGGCGCAAGGGATAGGGGTTAGCGGTGATGGTACCACGCCGTAGTAGTTGAATGAATTCGGCAAGTGCTGATTGGGGTGATGAGGGGGATGAGGGAGATGAGGGGGATGAGGGCGATAATTCTGAATTTTGAATTTTGAATTGGGAATTGGTTTGTTTTAGTCTACTGTCTATTTCCCAATAGTGTTGGGCGGTTTCTAGTAATTCCCGCAGTGCTGCTAGTTGGTCGTAGGGGAGATTGCTACCATTCCACAAAAACTGCTGAATTGCCCTATCTAATAGGGAAATGGGGCTAGGAATCAGTCGCAGTTCTTGTTGCGATCGCTGTTTCTCTAACCACTCTAATATCTGACTATAGGCGGTACTAGCTGCATAGCCGATTCTATCCCAGCGCTCGAAGGTTGTCACTGGCAGCAAGTTGGGGCGGTCGGGATGGGGTACAAAGCAGTAATCTGCTATCAATCCAGCGCGTACCGGGTCAATATCGGTGCTGAATGCTGAGTTAGTACTAAGTTCTGAAGAGTTTTCTGGTGGTTGTTGCCTTCTACTTAATACTACAAGCATCTCTGCTACGGCATCCCGGTCTACTAGGCGACCTAATCCAGGATACACTAGAGCCAGCATGGTGAGCAATGCTCGGATGACGGGTGAACTAATGAGCGGGCGTTGGTCGTTAAGTGACTCTACCAGGATGTTTTGCTTGTTGAGAATTTCTACTATGGTATAACGAGCGATCGCATCTAAACCTGGTGCAATAATTGCTACTTGGTCGGCTTCTACTTGTCCTGATTTGATGGCATTAGCGATCGCTTCTGCTGTTTGCCGTAACAATTGAGCGCGGGAAGTAGTTTGAATTGATTGCACTGTATCTGGTAAACTTGATAGCACTATTGATTCTGTGACTAATTCCACCATTGGTGTAGCAAGTCTATCTGCTAAAGACTCTAAAGGTGGCTTAGCCAAACTTTCTATACGACAACGCCCTGCTAACCCTTCTAGGTAGTTGGGATCTGCTCCTAATCCCAGCCGCACCGCACCATCAGGATTATAGCTAAATGCCCCCACTGCACCTTGATCTAAGAGAAAATCGAATAACCGACGCGCTACCCCAGGATACTCATCTACATCATCCGCTAGCACAGCCTGGTAACGTTGAGTTAGGTGTTGTTGGTAATTGCGATCGCTCAATAAGTGCTGAGTGTAGAGTTCGGTAATAATTCCATAAGTTAGTAACCCTCTCTCTAAACACCAGTTACGCCAATCTATGAGCAAAGAGCCTAGGAATTCCGGCTCTAAATTGATAGCATTCTCCTGTGAGCTTCTTTGCAAAATCTCAGCAATATTTTCACAAGGTGTGCCACTGTAAGCAGATAATTGCAATAAGTCCAGGATGCGCCGCACCAAGCGATACTCATTTACTCCCGCACGGCGTAAAGTTTCTTCATCTAATTGAGAACGCCAGAGTTTTGTTGCTAATTCTTGCTCAGTTTCCGGGCGTAACCTGACCGGAAATTGTGCTTTTAAATTCAATGACTGAATTAATAAAGGCCAAAATAAAATAACTTCATCTTGAAAAAAACCTAGAATAGTTTTAGCACGAACAGGATATTTCCCTAGAGTAGCTGTGACAATTTTATCACCTAAGTTTCGGCGATTTTCATCATTGGCAGCCAGCACTAAAACTCCTGGCTCTGTTTTTTGAAGATAGAAGGATTTTACTATGCTAACACCTGCTTGAGCGACACCCTTTTTAGTATAAAATGATTCTAGTTGATGATTGTCATTTTGTAACCATTGACAAAAATGCTCTAATAACCGAGTGGTCTTACCACTGCGGCTACTGCCTATAATCCAAACAGAATAAGACAGCACAAACCTTCTCCTAGTAAATTTGTTAGTATACATTGTGCGTTAACTTAGGGTTAAGAATCACCAAAAAATCCTGGATGATTGCCTACAATGAAAATTTCTGTTTTTAGCCAAAAAATATACTCTTTTTTACTATCTGCTTACCGATGGTACTTGCAGACCCCAGAACGTTCTCTGGAAGAAGCTTACAAGGCTGCATTACAGATTAAGGCAATAGAGGATGAGCATTTTAATGGACAGAAAATAGACTACAAAACATCTATCCACAGTAATAGTGTGATGGATTATTTTGAGTCAGACTTGAAAAAACAATTGAAAATTGCTCGGATGCGGCTCACAGAGTTTAAAGCTAGCCGTTGGTTTTCAAACGAGTCTCATCAAAAAGCAGCCCATAAAACAGGTATAGAATATCCTAGTACTTCCTTAATTTTAGAAAAATTAAGATTCATTGATCAAGTTATATCAAAATACACCGACTTTGCTATAGAAACTAGTTCCCCTCCTATAGTAGATAAACCCATAGTAGACAGACCCCAAATTGTACAATTTGATCCAGTAGTTGCTCAACCATTACAGCCTAAGTTACCAAATCAAAATCAAGAGCTAAATCAAAAAAAACGTCGTAAAGTTGATACAACAGGGATATTGCCTCGGTCAATTTTAAATACTATTAGTCGTTTGCAAATTGAATTAGACCCCAATTCTGAAGAAGATGTTGTTAAAAATTTTCGTCAAGCTCAAAAAAGAACAATAATATCGATTAGATTTCTTTTACTACTAATTATAGTACCTTTGTTAACTCATCAGATAGCTAAAACATTAGTGGTAGGGCCACTTGTTCAGCATTTTAGAGCCTCGGAAACAGAGGAAGTTTTCCTCAATGAAGAAATGGAAGAAGAAGCGCTACAAAAGCTACAAAGATTTGAAGAAGAAATTAAATTTGAAAGTTTTATTACTAAAGCACCAGCACTATACCCGGAAGAGATAGAAAATAAGTTAAAAGAAAAGGCCAGTGAAATAGCTGAGGAATTTCGTGCCGAAAGCATCAATGCAATTAAAAATATTTTTGCAGATATTTTCTCAGTTGCTGCTTTTATTTGGTTATTAGTTACCAGTAAGTCTTCTATCGTGGTACTAAAGGATTTCATTGATCATGTTGTCTATGGTCTAAGTGACAGTGCTAAGGCATTTCTGATCATTTTGTTCACCGATATCTTTGTAGGATTCCACTCACCTCATGGATGGGAAGTAATTCTAGAAGGAATATCACGTCACTGGGGCTTACCAGCAAACCGAGATTTTATCTTCTTATTTATTGCTACATTTCCAGTTATTTTAGATACTATCTTTAAATATTGGATATTCCGCTACTTAAACCGCATATCGCCTTCGGCAGTTGCCACCTACCGTAATATGAATGAATAGGGGACTGGGGACTGGGGACTGGGGACTGGGGATAGGGGACTGGGGATGGGGAATTGAAACTAATGGCTATTGACTAATGACTATTGACTAATGACTAATGACTAATGACTAATGACTAATAACCAATTTTTAAATGAGAAAGCAACTAGCAGCGATTAGTATCAGCTTACCTGTAATTCTGTTGATTTTGCTGGGACGTATGCAATCTGTAGCGCATCGGGAAGTTAGTCCAGCAGAATGTCGGGTGAATAAGTGGGATATTCCAGTGTCGTTGCAAACTCAACCACAAAATATATCTACTCAAAACCTACAAGTAGCAAAATTACCGATACTCATCCAGAGGCCAGTAGTTACTTGTTGTCAGGATGATAGTTCTTGTTTGGATGAGATTCTTGATCAGGGAGAAAATAATCAATTACCTAATAAAAAAGCATTGGTGACAGCTATCGATCGCAGTCTCCGATATCTGCAAACCTCTAATGCGAGTGCTGCTTACCAAAAATATCAGGTGGCTGGAATTACACGCGATCGCGTTTTAAATAGTTTAACAAGATTCCGCGAACTCTTACTAAAAAACAATTCTGCAACAGAATTACACAAAGCCATAGAACGAGAGTTTGTTTTTTATCAGTCAGTCGGCAAAGACAACAAAGGTTCGGTTTTATTTACTGCTTACTACGAACCACTTTATTTTGCCAGTCGCGTTCCTACAGCAGAGTTTCGCTATCCTGTCTATCGATTACCTCCTGATTTAGACTCTTGGCAAGAGCCTCATCCCACACGCCTAGAATTAGAAGGAGCAGATGGTTTACAAGCGGCAAAAGGTAAGCTTAAGGGATTAGAGTTATTTTGGTTTCGCGATCGCCTCGAACCATATTTAGCTCAAATTGAAGGTTCCGCCCGTCTACAACTAACAAATGGTACTCAGACAACAATAGGCTATGCCGGTAATACCGCTTATACTTACAAAAGCATTGGGCGAGAACTAGCAAACGATGGCAAATTACCGCTAGAAGGCATGACTATGCCCATTATTCTCAACTATTTTAGCAAATATCCCCAACAATTAAATATTTATATTCCCCGCGACCCCAGCTTTGTGTTTTTTCAAGAAAACCACGGTGCGCCAGCACAAGGTTCCATTAACGTACCAGTCACAGCAGAACGTTCCATTGCCACAGATAAATCCCTCATGCCTCCTGGTGCTTTAGCTTTGATTCGTGCTGCCATTCCCTTTGCCGATGTTAACGGCAAAATGGAACATCGAATTGTCAGTCGCTACGTTCTTGACCAAGATACGGGAGGTGCAATTAAAGGTGCAGGGAGAGTAGATTATTTTTTAGGTACTGGGAAATTGGCAGGCGATCGCGCTGGCGTCACAGTTAGTAATGGGCATCTGTATTATTTGTTGCTGAAGCCCACTCTTGAGCAGGGGAGCAGGGGGGCAGGGGAGCAGGGGGGACAACTGACAACTGACTTTTAAAAACTTTGTTCTAACCGTTGGAAGTCTCGCTGCACCTCAAGCCACAAAGCTTTGTTGTTAGGGTCTGTTTTTAGGGCTTTTTTGAGATAAATTCTGGCTTTGAGTAGTTGATTTTCGCTAATTAATGCCCTTCCCCAAATTTGATAGGCGACTGCTTGCCATTGGCGTACTTCCGCGTCTTTTGGTAGACGTTCTGCTAAAGCTTCCGCCAGTGCGATCGCTTGGGGAAATCGTTTTTCTTTTAAAAAGCGTTGCAGCTGTTCGTAAGTCTTCCACTTCAGGCGCTGTTCTATTTCCAAAATATTTGGCGGCTTTGGTGTCGGTGGCTTTTCAGTTGTCACCGTAGTTTTGGGTGCTTTTTCTTGGCGGGTAGCCTTTGTAGCTTTACCATCACTTCCAGATGCAGATGCAGGAGATTTACTTATTCGTTGGGCTGTCTCCTCTGGCGGTACAACCGTCAAAAGCAATCTATAAGCCTCTGTCAAGGCGATAAATTTATCTTTAGCTTTTGCATCATCTGGGTTGATATCGGGATGATATTGCTGGGCCAAACGTCTATAAGACGCTTTAATATCGCCAAAAGAAGCTCCTGACCTTAAACCCAATAAACGGTAGCAATCTCCAAGATCCATTTTGATCTCTTAGCTTTCAAATATTTAGCTATCAGCTATCAGCTTATAGCCAGAGGTTTCAATAATAAAGACTAATCTACTAATTTATAGTTCAAATTTGACAGTTTTTCTAGTGAATTGGGAATGGGGAATTGGGAATGGGGGAGGCAGTGCGTTGCGGTGAGGCAGTCCGGTCTTGGGGTCTCCCCAAGGGGAGGAACTGCCGAAGCGCGAAGCGGTAGCGAGTCCTCGATCGTCACCCGAAGGGAGGTTCCCTCCGTTGTAGCAACTGCCGTCATGGGGCATAGGGCATGGGGAATGGGAAATATTCTCCCTCATCTCCCCTGCTCCCCTGCTCCCCTACTCCCCTGCTCCCCTGCTCCCCTGCTCCCCTGCTCCCCTGCTCCCCTGCTCCCTATCTTTTACTACGGACGTTCTTCAATTACACGGTCAATTAAACCGTATTCTTTAGCTTCTTGGGCAGACATGAAAAAGTCGCGATCCATATCTTTTTCAATCTTGGCCACAGTTTGACCCGTGTTGTGAGCATAAATTTCATTGAGCTGGTTACGAATCCGCAGAATCTCTCTAGCTTCAATTTCGATATCGGTTGCTTGTCCACGGGTGCCACCAGAAGGCTGGTGAATCATGATCCGAGAGTGAGGCAATGCCATACGTTTGCCTTTGGTACCAGCTGACAGCAGGAAAGATCCCATCGAAGCAGCTAAACCTACACAAATCGTTACAACATCTGACTTGATATGTTGCATGGTGTCAAAAATTGCCAAGCCAGACGTAACCATGCCACCAGGCGAATTGATGTATAAATAAATATCTTTGCCTGGATCGTCAGAATCCAAATACAGCATTACAGCAATGATTTGGTTGGCAATCTCATCATCAATATCTCGCCCTAGGAAAATAATCCGTTCCCGGTAAAGGCGATCGTAGATGCTAATCCAATCTGTATATTGTCCTCCGGGCATCCGGTAAGGAACTTTAGGAACGCCTATAGGCATTTTCGTTACTCCATTATTAATAGACTGGGGGCGATGAGAGAGTTAAAAGTTAGGAATAAGGAGTTTTCAATAACTCATAACTCATAACTCATAACTCAATTTAAAGGACACTAGCTGGGAGTGGAGGATTAGCGAGTTCTTCTTTCTCAAAAACTCTGTCAATCAGTCCGTATTCCTTCGCTTGATATGGTGTCATGTAGAACAGCCGATCCATGTCTTTGATAATTTTTTCTGGTGGCTGTCCGGTGGTGCGATGTAGAATATCAACCAGGGAGGCTTTATTTGCCAGAACTTCCTTCGCCCGAATTTGAATATCCGTTGCTTGACCTTGGGCGTAGCTCTTGGGCTGGTGCAGGATAATGTTGGAGTGGGGCAAACTGGCGCGGCAACCTTTTGTACCAGCACTGAGTAACATTGCTGCCATACCCATTGCCGAACCAAGACAGATGGTGTAGATGGGGGGCTTGATGTATTTTATAGTGTCATAGATGGCAAAGGCTTCGGTTTCAAAGCCAATCGGCTCGCCACTATAACCGGATGTGCCGGTGGAGTTGATATAAATTTTAATCGGCTTTTCGGGGTCGTCGGACTGCAAGTACAGCAGTTCGGCCACGATTAATTCCGTTACAGCAGGCACCAGTGGCATTCCCAGATAGACAATTCTTTCCTTTAATAATAAGGAAGGCAAATCTGGCGGCGGTGTCCGGTAGAAATTATCGCCGTAATAGGGGGCTTGAACAGCCTTGATGGGGGAAATGTCCATAGCAACTGATTCGCCTGAAATTATGCCGTTAACTGTAATACATCCTAGCGTGATGCTAGCTTTGTTCAAGTTCGGATTTCTCCCTAGTGGATAAAAAGGCTAAGCATCTGCCAAGGGGTGGCTACTAAGATATTCTGAATATATTATCCGAAAATATTAATGGATATGTGTTGGCTGGGTTTTCCGTAACACTGTTGTTACGCTTTGAAGTTATTTATAAATATGTGTATCTAATCTAGGAAGTTTCGTTATGAGAGTTAACTTGCAGCCTGTCCTCAATGATGCTAATTTAGACGCAAATCAACACAGTAGTCAACGTCAGTTAGCAATTTCGATTTCGGCGATCGCTGAAAATCTCGACCGGAATGCGCCGCTGAATTTATGCTTAATTCTCGACCATAGTGGCTCGATGAATGGGCGACCGCTAGAAAATGTCAAAAAAGCAGCCAACCAACTGGTTGACAAACTCAATGCTGGCGATCGCCTAAGTATTGTAGTGTTCGACCACCGGGCGAAAGTGTTAATACCTAATCAAATTATCCAAAACCCAGAGCAAATTAAAAACCAAATTAACCGCTTGTCTGCTGATGGTGGTACTGCCATTGATGAAGGCTTACGCTTGGGGATTGAGGAGTTAGGAAAGGGCAAAAAAGACACGATTTCTCAAGCTTTTTTGTTAACTGATGGGGAAAATGAACACGGTGACAACAATCGTTGCTTGAAATTAGCCCAATTGGCTGCCGGCTATAACTTGACTTTGAACACTTTGGGTTTTGGGGACAATTGGAACCAAGATGTTTTAGAAAAAATAGCTGATGCGGGCTTGGGTACTTTATCTTATATCCAAAAACCCGATCAGGCAGTGCATGAGTTTAGCCGCCTGTTCACTCGAATGCAAACAGTGGGATTGACTAATGCGTATCTACTATTCTCCCTGATGCCTAATGTCCGGCTAGCGGAACTTAAACCTATCGCCCAAGTTGCGCCCGACACAATTGAATTGCCATTGCAACAAGAAGCTGATGGACGGTTTGCCATTCGTCTGGGAGATTTAATGAAAGACGCAGAACGGGTGATTTTGGCTAATATTTATTTGGGACAGTTGCCAGAAGGTAAACAAGCGATCGCGAATGTGCAAGTCCGCTACGATGACCCCAGCCAGAATCAAATCGGGTTGAAAACTGCCAATATCGCCGTTTACGCCAATGTTGTCAGGGTTTACCAACCAGACCTCGACCCCCAAGTGCAAAAGTCGATTTTGGCATTAGCCAAATATCGCCAAACTCAATTAGCAGAAACGAAATTGCAACAGGGCGATCGCGCTGGTGCTGCTACCATGTTACAAACTGCTGCGAAAACTGCTTTGCAAATGGGAGATACAAGTGCGGCGACGGTGTTGCAAACTTCTGCGACTCAATTACAATCTGGTGGAGATTTATCGGAAAGCGATCGCAAGAAAACCAGAATTGTCTCAAAAACCGTGTTGCAAGATAACTCTGCCAAATGAAAGTTCAATTGCTCTGGGCATTAAATGATACCAATGTTGATGTAGCTCAATTGAGTAACCAACGTCAATTGGCTATTTCTATTTCAGCGGTTGCTGGTGAATCAGCTCTTGCTTTGCCGCTCAATTTATGCTTGATTCTAGATAAAAGTGGTTCCATGCATGGGCAACCAATATCAACTGTAATTCAGGCAGTAGAACAATTATTGGATAGCTTAAAGCCAGGCGATCGCATTTCAGTTGTGGCTTTTGCTGGCCATGCTGAAGTGATTATTCCCAACCAAGTAATTGACGATATTGATAGTATTAAATCCCAGATCAAAAAGAAACTCAAAGCTAGCGGTGGTACGGTAATTGCTGAGGGATTGCAACAGGGAATCACAGAATTAATGAAGGGAACAAAAGGAACTGTTTCCCAAGCTTTTCTACTTACAGATGGTCATGGTGAAAGTAGTTTGCGAATTTGGAAATTGGAGTTCGGCACAGATGACAATAAACTCTGTCTGCAACTTGCTCAAAAGGCAGCTAAAATCAATTTGACTATCAATACTCTCGGATTTGGCAATAGTTGGAACCAGGATCTTTTAGAAAAAATTGCCGATGCTGGTGGTGGTACTTTAGCTCATATTGAACGCCCGGAACAAGCAGTAGAACAGTTTAGCCGAATATTTAAGCGCATTCAATCTGTGGGGCTAACTAATGCTTACCTGCTATTTTCTTTAGTACCCAATGTGCGCCTTGCTGAACTCAAACCCATCGCCCAAGTTGCCCCAGATACAATTGAGTTACCAGTGGAAACAGAAGCGCATGGAGGTTTCGCTGTGCGCTTGGGAGATTTAATGCAGGATGTGGAACGGGTAGTTTTAGCGAATATTTATTTGGCACAATTGCCAGAAGGTAAACAAATAATTGGACATCTGCAAGTTCGCTATGATGACCCAGCGGTAGATAAACAGGGCTTACTGTCCCCGATGATACCAATGTATGCAAATGTGGTCAAGGCTTATCAACCTGCGATTAATCCCCAGGTGCAGCAATCTATTTTGACATTAGCCAAGTATCGACAAACACAGTTAGCCGAAGTGAAATTGCAACAAGGCGATCGCACTGGTGCAGCTACAATGTTGCAAACAGCAGCTAAAACCGCCTTACAAATCGGTGATACTGGTGCAGCAACAGTTTTGCAAACTTCCGCCACCCGCCTGCAAGCTGGAGAAGAACTTTCCCAAGCCGAACTGAAGAAAACTAGAATTGCCTCAAAGACAGTTTTACAAGATTCTTAAGTAGAAGGCAGGAGGTAGGTGGGAAAAGCCTTGGGATCAACGGGTTTCTCTGCTTAGCATTTTATATTTAATTAAGTCCACTTACTTATACCATTTCCATATGAAGATGCATAGAAAGAACCCCACCGCCTGCGGCACCTTCCCTTAGTAAAGGGAGGTTGGGACAGGTTAAAATAATGTGCAGCTTCACAGAGAATCAGTATTAAGCGGATTAGTATAATATGAAAACTACTGGTATTCACCACATAGCTATTATTTGTTCTGACTACGAACGTTCAAAAAGGTTTTATGTAGAAACTTTAGGATTTTCTGTTATTCACGAGACTTTTCGCGCTGAGAGAAATTCTTATAAATTAGATTTACGCGTAGGAGAAAATAGCCAAATAGAGTTATTTTCGTTTCCAAATCCTCCCCAAAGAGTTGGAAACCCAGAGGCTTGTGGTTTAAGACATTTGGCTTTTGAAGTTGAGGATATTGAGCAAACTGTTGTTTATTTAAACTCTCATAATGTTGAGGTAGAAAATATCAGAATTGATGAGATTACAGGTAAGAAATTTTCTTTTTTTAAAGACCCAGATAATTTACCATTAGAGATTTATGAGCGTTAATCACAGCAGTTCGTACCTAAGTCAGGTTAGCTCATAGCTACACCTTGTCTATACTAAAACTAAACATTAACAACTAGTATTAATTGTAAATAGAGACGTGCGCTGACTTCTACGTGTTCTGCTGTGTGGCCAGCTGAACAGCTTCTAGATCAACATTGATTTGTTGAGCAATTTCCTCCACGCTCATCCCCATTTTTAGTAAAAGAGGTACTATTACTCTCAACATTTCAGTTTTCTGTTCTTCCCTACCTTCAGCTTTTGCATCCTGATAAACCCTTGTTTGCTCTAAAGTTATTCCAGTCAGTCCTAACATAGCTTCCACCTCTTCACGCTTTAACAGAGAAAACTTGTAAACACGATTTTGCCTGTTTGACAACTGACAACTGACAATTGCTTATCGCTTAGGTATAGCTTCACCGTACTTAATTAAAAGAGCGATCGCAATACTTACAGCTAAAATTAAGGTCATACTCAAAGCAGAACCAAATCCCCAATTTTGAGTGCCTCCTAAAAACTGGTTATAAATTAAACGCGCCACCGTCATACTAGAAGCACCACCAAGTAATTCAGGGTCTATAAAATCTCCTAATCCTGTGATCAAAACTAGCATTGAACCAGCAGAAATTCCTGGCATAACTTGGGGTACTGTCACTTTCAAAAAAGTTTGTACAGGATTTGCACCTAAATCGGCTGCTGCTTCTAGCAAACGCTTGTCTAACTTTTCCAAAGACGCATATAAAATTACAACCATATAAGGTAGTAAGCTATAACTCATACCAATTAATACGGCTGGAATTCGGTTAAATAATTCTAAAGCAGGTAAACCTAAACTAGTTAGTAAACTGTTCAATAAACCAGTTGGACGAAGAATCGTAATCCAAGCATAAGACCGGAGTAAAGAAGAAGTCCACAGAGGTAATATAAAACCTAATAACAGTAAATTTTGCCAACGCTTCGGTGCTATCTGGGCAATCCAATAGGCAACGGGAAAACCCAAAATTAAGCAAATTATAGTTGTACCAATCGCTAACCATAGCGATTGCAGAATTACATATAGATAAAGCGGATCAAATATTCGCTGATAGTTACTAAATCCACTGGGATTAACCAAATCTCCTGGTCTAATGTCTGGCACCAAACTCAACTCAAAAATTATCAGCGTTGGCAATGCTAATAAAAGTAACAACCAAATGCCAGATGGTGCAAGCAATACCAAAGGTTGCAGCCAATTTAACTGTGGACGATGCAATTTTTTGATTTTGGGAATATTGCCTGTTAATTTTAGTTGAGAAGAACGATTTATTGTTGACACAAGAGTAAATAAGAGTTAGTAGTGAAAATTTGTGAGTTAAGAGTTAGGCTGAGGAGTTAGGATTGAGTAAAACATATAATTTTCTATTTATTAACCTGTTATGCATTTAAATTGCACAATTATTTGTGAAGGCTGTCCAGAGTCAAAAGTCCAGAGTCCAAATCTACGCGCGACTGTTGACTGTTGACCGTTGACTGCCAACTCAATCGTGCAAAGTGCAACTTGTAGGCGCATTAGCTTAACTCTTCTTAACTTAATTCATAACTCCTAACTTCTAACTCATAACTATTTTAGCTACTGGTTAGTTTAGTCCAATAGCGATCGTAAACTTCTTCAAATTTTCCTAAAGGAGTTATGCGTTCACATTTTTCTAATAGGAGATTTGGAGGGAACAAATTGACATTATTTTGGATTTTATTTGGTAATTGTTCAAATCCTGCACTATTGGGTGTAGAAACGCTGATACTTTGACTAATTATACTTGCTATATGTGGTTGCAGAATAAAGTTGAGCCACGCATAAGCTCCATCCAAATTAGGGGCTGATTTAGGAATTACAATGGTGTCTGTCCATAATGAAGAACCACTACGAGGAATTATATACTTTAGTTTGGGGTTTTCCTTAATAATTCGGATAGCATCTGCCGAGTAGCACATTGCTATTAGTAAATCTCCTGCCAAAATTTGATTTTGCCAAGCGTCAGTGTCAAAAGCTGCGATCGCTGGCTTAAGTTCAGTTAATTTTTCATAAGCTTGCTTAACTTGATTTTCATCTTTTGAGTTATACGAGTGGCCTAGCATCCTTAATACAGCACCCATCACTTCACGGACATCATTTAACAATGTCATTCGCTTATGAAGTCGTTTTTGATTTTGCCAAAGATAGTCCCAATCTCTTGGTGGTTCTTTGAGGATGTCAGAATTGTAAATTAAACCTGTCGTTCCCCAATTAAAGGGTATACTGTAACGGTTATTTGGGTCATAACTAGGATTTTGAAACTGGGGAAATAAATTATTTAAACCAATTAAGCGATTGTGATTGATTTCTCTTAGCAAACCTTTGTCTACCATCTTTTGCACCATATAGTCAGAAGGATAAACGAGGCTATAACTTCCCCCACCTCCAGCTAATAGTTTAGCTAGCATAACTTCGTTAGAATCATAGGCATCTATAAGTACTTTTATGTCAGTCTGAGTACTAAAGGTTTGTAATAATTTTTGGTCAGAATATTGCGTCCAAGTATAAATATAGAGTTGGTCTTTTTGACCGGAGTTAGTAGGATTTGCACGTACTTCCGCAAGTCTCCAGCCGCAACCTGCTAAAGACAAACTAGAAAATGCTGTAATTGTTTGTAAAAATTGTCGTCTGTTAGTCATTTGTCAATGGTCAATGGTCAATGGTCAATGGTCAATGGTCAATGGTCAATGGTCAATGGTCAATGGTCAATGGTCAATGGTCAATGGTCAATGGTCAATAGTCAATGGTCAATGGTCATTTAGCTTCTGGGTGGTTGCCGATTGATTTTAGATATGCGTTTAATTGGGGTGCTAAGTCATTAATCATTAGTTTGAGTTTATCGATCTGTTCAAAAGTTAAAAGATTACGAGTATAAGCACGTCTTAACCAATGTTGAGTTTCGTTTAAAGAACCTCTTGCGATTCTGACAAATCGCTTATTGTCTTGATAACTGCCTCTGCCAACACCTTCTGCTATATTTGCCCCAATACTATCTGCTGAACGCACCATCTGTGTACCCATTGTATTTTTGGCAAACATATCCCATTTTTCAACTATCTGCCAAATTTCATCAGCTAGTTTTTCTGCTAATTTATAAACCCGTAATTCCTGAAAATACTGACTAGACATCTATTAATGATTTATCCTTAACTATTGACCATTGACTATTGACCATTGACTATTATCTATTGACCAATAGCTAAACAATCACTTTCTGCCCATGAGGCATAAATTGGTGTGTCGCGGTCTGGCAAATTGCCAAAAGTGTTAGGCTGCAAAACACTGATGTTGATACCGTTTTTTAATTCCACAACATAATTCACATGAGTCCCTAAATACATCACATTAACCAACCGTCCTTCAAAGCAATTATTCAACACAGTCGGCTGATAAAGTGAGAGTTGAATTTTTTCTGGACGCACACTTACTACTACTGTTTGTGCTAACTCAGTTGGTGTATCTTCAGTGCGAGTTACTACAATTGTGAGTCCTGTTTTCGTGACAATTTGCACGCAAGAGGATTCTACCACCGCAATTTCACCGCTGAATAAATTAGTATCACCAATAAAATCAGCGACAAAAGATGTTAGGGGACGTTCATAAATTTCGCTGGGAGTGCCGATTTGCTCAATTTTGCCTTGATTCATCACAGCAATGCGATCGCTCAAGCATAACGCTTCTTCTTGGTCATGTGTCACCATGACAAAAGTAAGTCCCAAATCTCTGTGTAAATTTGATAACTCGACCTGCATTTCCTTACGCAGTTTTAAATCTAACGCCCCCAACGGTTCATCGAGTAATAAAACAGCAGGACGGTTAACTAAAGCCCTAGCCAAAGCGACTCGCTGCTGTTGTCCACCAGATAATTGATGGGGAAAACGCGATCGCAAACTTTCCATTTTTACCAGCTTGAGAGCATCTTTAACTCTGTCCTCAAGTGCTGATTTGTGTATTTTTTGCAGACGCAAGCCGAAAGCAATGTTATCCCACACATTCAGATGGTTAAACAAAGCATAACTCTGAAATACAGTATTGACGGGTCGGCGGTAAGGCGGCACATTATTCATAGGTTGACCTTGAATCAACAGCTTGCCAGCATCGACTGTTTCAAACCCAGCGATTAAGCGTAGTGTTGTTGTCTTGCCGCAACCAGAGGGGCCAAGAATACTAAAGAATTCCCCCTGCCTAACATCCAAGTCTATTCCGTGTATCGCTGGTTCATCGTTGAAAAACTTGAACACGTTACGCAGTTCAACATCAAGTGGCTGAAAAGCCGTTATCCCCCTCTGATTCTGCATGACAGTTTGAGCCATAATCCTCAGTAGAATGCCGTAAATTTAAGTATGAACTATCAAGGATGAAAGATGAAATGCTTATCCTTCAGTGCAAGTTAAGCGGCACAGCTTTATCCGTGGAATCTTAACTTTACAGTATGGGTGCAAGACCTTACACCCTTTCACTTTTCATCGT
Source organism: Nostoc sp. UHCC 0702 (assembly GCA_017164015.1). Taxonomy (GTDB): domain Bacteria; phylum Cyanobacteriota; class Cyanobacteriia; order Cyanobacteriales; family Nostocaceae; genus Amazonocrinis. The sequence goes on along the minus strand of CP071065.1, from coordinate 7,980,268 downwards.
TCAGTGAACATCCTGATTTATTGTATCCACCAAAAACTCTTGATTGGGAATATACATTCTGGATTGTTACACCATGAATAGCCAGTAGAAGTTTAGGGGAAACATATACAAATCATACTAATCTTGAGATTTCTCCGATGTCTTTATTTCCATCATCTCTACCGAGTAGCAAAAAAGATATACGAACAGTCGGGCGTGGTTTCCAGTCAATATTTTTAATTACATTTACCCTATTGATGTGTGCTGGTATTCAGGCTCGTCTGGCATATTTACAAATTGCTGAAGGGCCAAAACTCCGGCAACGAGCAGAGGCAAACCGAGTCCGGACGATCGCCAAACAACCAGAACGTGGTAATATTTTTGACCGCAATGGCAAACTTTTAGCCAGTACACGCTACCCTCACTCTGTATACTTATGGCCAATGGCACATACTAAGCCTTCTTGGTCAGTAACGGCACCACGTTTACAGCAAATTCTTCACGTCTCCCAAGAAGAGATGGAAAAGAAACTAATTGAAGCAGGCCCCAACTCTTCTTCACTCATCCGCATTGCTCGCGACTTGAACGAAGCAGAAATTACGGTATTGAAAGAGTATGAAAATGAACTGCTAGAGGTAGAAATCAATACAGAAGCGGTTCGCTACTATCCCCAAGGTGAAGAATTAGCCCATGTGCTGGGCTATACACGAGAACTGACCCCAGCACAGTTAAAAGACAAGAAACAGCAAGGCTACCGACTGGGCGACGTGATTGGTCAGATGGGGATCGAAAAGGCTTATGAGAATACCCTGCGGGGTGAATGGGGTGGGCAGCAGGTGGAAGTAGATGGTAGAGGGCGACCAATGCGGGTTTTGGGAGAGAAAGAGGCAAGGTCTGGTAAAGATTTACACTTGACAATCGATTTAGATGTACAAAAGGCAGCGGTAAAAGCTTTGGGAAATTACCAAGGTGCGATCGTGGCAATTGATCCCAATAATGGTGCTGTCTTAGCAATGGTGTCTTATCCCACCTTTGATCCCAATATTTTCTCTAAGCAAAAACTCTCAGAACAAGATTGGCAAAGTGTACAAGGTAAAAAACATCCTTTAGTTAATCGTGCCTTGAGTGCTTTTCCACCCGCCAGCACTTACAAAATTATCACCACAACTGCGGGTTTAGAATCAGGTGAATTTTCTCCTAATACAGTATTACAAACTTACGGTTCCCTGACCATTGGTGGGGTAACTTTTGGTGAATGGAATCATGCTGGATTCGGCCCATTGGGATTTCCTAGAGCAATGGCTATGAGTAGTGATACATTCTTTTATCAAGTTGGTAGAAAAGTCGGTGGCCCAACTTTAATCCAATGGAGTCGCAAATACGGATTTGGTCAAAAAACCGGCATTGAGTTTGCCAATGAAGAATCAAAAGGCTTAGTTCCAGATGAAACTTGGAAGCAAAAAGTGATGAAGATGCCTTGGACGATAGGCGACACAATTAATATGTCAATTGGTCAAGGCGCTCTGCAAGTGACACCCCTACAAGCAGCTATTATGTTTTCTGTCCCTGCTAATGGAGGCTATCGAGTGAAACCACATTTACTCAAAGACCATGAACAAGCAAAAAGCTGGCGAGAATCCTTAAATATGAAGCCAATAACTATCAGCATTCTCCGCGAGGGGCTGCGTAAAGTAGTGACTGAAGGTACAGGTAAGCGTTTGAATGTGCCATCAATTGCCGCAGCATCAGGAAAAAGCGGTACTGCTGAAGCCGGTGTTGGCCGCCCGAATCATACTTGGTTTGGTGCTTATGCCCCCAGTAATCAGCCAGAAATTGCTGTTGTGGCTTTTGGTGAAAACTCTGGGGATCATGGTGGGACAGTTTGTGGACCGATGGTCTTACAAGTGCTAGAAGCTTATTTTTCTCATAAGTATCCAGGCAAGTATGTACAATCTCACTCAAAAGATTCACCAACCAAAGTTCATAGTTCAGCATCTAACACTGGAGACTAAAGAATTTTAATTGGGAATTAGGAATTGGTCAGTGGTCAGTTGTCAGTTGTCATTGCTTATTCTCCCCATCTCCTCATCTCCCTCATCTCCCTCATCTCCCCTGCTCCCCCACTCCCCTGCTCCTCCAAAGTGGAAGTTGCTGCTTATTATGTGGGCGTTTCTAAATAAAATAAGAACTGTAAAGGCTGAAAGTTCATCCTTTATAATTGATACTTCTCCCAACTGCTTTTTAGCTAAAGACCTGGAGTAAGTATAGGGGCATTGTATACAGATAACACTGATTTAAGAACACTCTTTGTCTTATGGCTTTATTGCAACCACCTCCAATTAGCGTCAAAAAAGATACTCGGACAGTAGGACGGAGTTTTCAGTCTGTATTTTTAATTATATTTACCCTATCAATGACTGCTGGTATCGCTTTTCGTTTAGCATACTTACAAATTGTTGAAGGGTCGAAACTTAGACAAAGAGCAGAAGCAAACCGAATTCGGATCATTCCTAAACAACCGGAGCGTGGTAATATTTTTGACCGTAAAGGCAAACTTTTAGCCAGTACGCGTTATTCTCGTTCTGTATATCTATGGCCGATGGCACACACCAAGCGATCTTGGTCAATTGTGGCTCCCCGTTTGGAAAAAATTCTGGGTATTCCTCAAGAAGAGATAGAAAAGAAACTAGAAGATGCTGGCGCTAATTCTTCTTCACTGATCCGCATTGCTCGTGACCTCAATGAAGCACAAATCACCGCTTTGAAGGAGTATGAAAACGAACTGCAAAATGTCGAAATACATACGGATGCTGTTCGTTACTATCCTCATGGGAAAGAATTGGCTCATGTACTAGGTTATACGCGGGAATTGACCCCAAAACAGTTAAAACAAAGGAAGGACGAAGGCTACCAACTGGGGGATGTAATTGGTCAGATGGGGGCTGAAAAGGCTTATGAAAAAATACTAAGGGGCGAATGGGGAGGTCAGCAGGTAGAAGTAGATGGCGCTGGACGACCACTGAGAGTTTTGGGAGAAAAACAGGCAAAAGCGGGTAAAGATTTACACTTAACTATAGATTTAGATATACAAAAGGCAGCGGCTAAAGCTTTAGGCGATCGCGATGGGGCGATCGTTGCGATCGACCCAAAAAACGGTGCTGTCTTAGCAATGGTATCTCACCCCACCTTTGATCCCAATATCTTCTCTAAGCAAAAACTCTCGCAAAAAGATTGGGAAATTGTACAAGGTGCAGACCATCCCTTGGTTAATCGTGCCCTGAGTGCTTTTCCACCCGCCAGTACCTTTAAAATCGTCACTGCGACTGCTGGACTAGAATCAGGCAAATTTTCTCCCAGCACAATACTACAAACCTATGGTTCTCTAACCATTGGCGGCACCCGATTTGGTGAGTGGAATCATGCGGGATTCGGCCCGTTGGGTTTTGTCGGAGCATTGCAATGGAGTAGTGATACTTTCTTCTATCAAATTGGTAGAGGAGTGGGTGGCCCAACTTTAATTGAATGGACTCGCAAGTATGGATTTGGCAAGAAAACCGGCTTTGAGTTCGCCAATGAAGAAGCAAAAGGTTTAGTGCCAGATGAGACATGGAAGCAGAAAGTTTGGAAAATGCCCTGGACTGTTGGCGACAGCATAAATATGTCAATTGGTCAAGGTGCTTTACAAACCACACCTTTACAAGTCGCAGTCATGTTTGCTGTGCCAGCAAATGGTGGTTATCGAGTCCAACCACATTTGCTTAAAGACAATGAACAAGCAAAAAGTTGGCGAGAATCCTTAAATATGAAACCGACAACCGTCAAAATTCTCCGCGACGGATTGCGGAAAGTAGTGTCTGAAGGTACAGGTAAGGCTTTGAATCAGCCAACAATTCCGACCGTCGCTGGTAAGAGTGGCACCGCTGAAGCATGGAAGGGCCGAGTCAAACAAAATCACGCTTGGTTTGGTGCTTATGCTCCCGCCGATAAACCTGAATTCGTAATCGTCGCATTTGCGGAACATTCCGGTGGTGGTGGTGGTAGTATTGCCGCACCAATGATTTTAAAAATCATGGAAGATTATTTCCAACGTCAGTCTCCCAACAAGTATGAAAAACCAAAAACTGAATAATTAGCCTTAGCTCGACTTTATCCATCTCTTAGAATTCTAATCGTTGAGCAAGCACACTCAAATGGCGGGGACTGATCCAAGCTACCTTAGGTGCTGTAAAACCAGCTCCCACCATTGTTTGTTCCACGTCAAGAGTCAAATACTCATCCAGCCAAGGCTCACCACTCTTGAACAAGAGCCAGAGATCGAGCGACATTTTACTAAAAAACTTAGCCTTGGGATTGATATCCATAAATGCGAAATGACCATTGGGGCGCAGCAAACGATAAGCCTCACGCAAAATCTTCATGGTTACTTCGCGGGGCAATTCGTGAAGCATAAAAAAGGCTGAAATCAGATCGAAAGAGGTATCCGGCAAACCCGTAGATTCGGCATCTCCATGAATCCAATTAATTTGACGAAAATTGCGTCTAAAAGGGTTATGATGTGCAACACTCAAAAAATAAGGAGACATATCTAATCCTATCACCTTAGCATTAGGGTACGCTTCCTGAATAGCAAATGTACTCAAGCCAACACCACAACCCAGGTCTAAAATATCCCTTGGTGCTTTGGTAATTTGTGCCTTGAGAAAATCATGGTAGTTTTGTCGTAATTTGGTATCCCCCTTAACTCCAGGAGCCTCTGAAAAAGTTTGATAGGACAACATTTGAGTTGCAATTTCTTGCTCGATAGCAGACTCCCAACAGAGATTGCCCCTTTCATAACTGTGGAAAGATTTGGTGTAATAGGAAGGATAGTTTATATCCGGATTGCGTATTTGCGTAAAATTTTCTTTCCATTTGCTCAAAGGTAGCTTTTGTACTTGCCCATGCCAATCTACCCCTAAAGATCTTGCCCGCTTGATGATCCGTTTTCGGGCAAGTCCCCTAGCCAAAGCTGCTAAGGGTGCGAAGGAAAGCAGCGTACTACTCAATTGGGAATTTAAATTATTAAACATTTTGATAGCAAATACTATTTAGAGACCCCTGATCACAAAAAACCTATTGTCAAAGCGCAGATTCGTGAGCATCAGCAGTAGCAGTTACCTTAACCAATCAAATCTATAAATACACTCAAAAACAGTACTAGAAAAACTTTGCGATTTTCCATTCCAGATTTCCGTTTACTTTAGAGATACCAAAAAAATAATTAATATTAAATTTATTATTGATGGCAGATCGAGATAAGGCACTTACAGAAAAGTATCTTATTTTTAATTCCATTTTTTAGGCGAAATACAACCTAAATCCATCAAGCAGTACAGGATATTAATAAGACTTTTTAAATATTGCTTACAATGAAGTATTGAATAGTTTATACATGATAAATGTAGCACAAACTTGAGTGTTACATTTATCACAAGTTATTTAGAAATCGCTTCAATAACCGTCTTTTTTGAAAGACTAAACACTCATTAATCTTAGATTAATGAGAATAACTGTGGATTTCTATAACAGTTCAAAGAGTGTATGAATAGGTTTGTACATTCCCGCGACTAAGAACCGAATACTATTCTCCCTAAGCCCTCTCTTAGTTCTCTTGATGTCACGCCTAACGCCACGAAAAAGAGTCCAATATTGTCATATGTATTTTCGACTTCTCCTACTACATCAGAGGTTGTACCCCCTATGATATTGTCAAGTTGTTCATCATCTAGAGCTTCACACAATTCGTTTGACGTTGATTGGAAATCAGAAATTTTAAAGTTGTTCATGAGTCCTCTATTTTTTACTTGTATTGAGTATAGTTATGCACCTTAAAGACTTTAATAAAATGTGCAATTACCTTAAATCTTCACGGTTGCTATGTACTAGATATTAAATTACAACTTATCAACAATAAAATCAAGGGTTACTACAAAATATCCCACTTTTCCCACTTTTCCCACTTTTCCCACTTAACCGAATAAGTGTTTTCGTAAATAAATAGACACTTACTATTAGTCCACCAAATTTATTTGGGCAGGTTTAGCTGTAAATGAGGTAATAGTATAAAAACCTTTTTCAAAGTATGTCAGCTAAATATCCTGTTAACCTAACTCAAAAAGAACATTGTCAACTATTGGATTTAACTAAAAAAAGTAAAAATTCTGCTCGTGTTTTCTCTGCGAGCGCAAATTCTACTTTTAGCAAATGAAGAATATCAATCCGGATGCGATCACGGACATGTTAATGGTAGGAGAATCAACAGTCAGTAGACCGAAAACTTTTGCGATCGCTCAATGATGGATAGGGATTTGCGATAATACTGCTATTTGTTAAACAGTTTGTGCCAGTTTGCAATGAACTATCAATCTGGGGATGAGTTTTTACAGGACATGCCGCTAATTTTAGCGGGGCCAATTTTAAAACATATAGAACCGGAATCGGTTACGGTTTGGGTAGCCCTGAAATTGCCTTGTCAAGTAGAACTCAAGGTTTATGACACTACAAATGAGGGTACGGTTTTAGGAGCTTCTTTACTGGAGGGAAGTCGCTCTACTGTTGCTTTGGGAAAATCGCTGCATATTGTGGCAGTCACAGCTCGATTTACAGAGAGGCAATGTTTGAGTAGCGATCGCATCTACGCTTACGACCTGCAATTCACTAACCAGACTTCTCAGACTCAGCAAACTTTGCAACAAGCCTTGCTCTCCAACCGCTTTCCTACTGTTAACATCAGCTATTTTGCACATCAAAAACCAACATTTGTTCTCCCACCCTTGCGTCTGGAAGATTTACGGATTGTGCATGGTTCCTGTCGCAAACCTCATGGACATGGGTTTGATGCACTACCCATCTTAGATTGTCTGATTGAAGAAACTGCAAATCAGCCCCGCCTGCGCCCCCATCAACTTTTCCTGACTGGCGACCAAATTTATGGAGATGATGTTGCTGAACCGTTGTTGTGGGTGTCTACTATGCTTGGTGACGCGCTGCTAGGTTGGGAAGAGCAACTACCAATGGTTCAAAAGCAAGCCACAGATGTTGCCTATTACAAACCCAAGCAGTTACTTCCCGGACATCGGGCTGAGGTAGTGACTCACCAAGCCGGCTTCACCGCAGGATTAGACCATAAACATGCCAAAGTTGCCAGTCACCTCCTCAGCCTTGGCGAGTATTACGCATCTTACTTATTAGCTTGGTCGCCGATGTGCTGGCCTGACACTTTCCCCAAGGGACGGGAAATGGTGAGTAGTGGTAAACTGAGTCGGCAATGGGATCGGCAAGTTCGCACAATGCAGCAATTTATCCGCACCCTCTGGAAAGTGCGCCGGGCGCTGGCAAATATTCCCGTATATAACATCTTTGATGACCATGATGTTAGCGATGACTGGAACCTCAATCAAGCATGGTGTCTACGGGTACTGGGGCGACCCTTGGGGCAACGAACTGTGCAAAATGCTTTGTTAGCTTACGCAGTTTTTCAGGCATGGGGTAATACACCTAATCAATTTGAAGTTGGTGAATCTGGAGAAAAATTATTGGCAGCGGCTCAAGACTGGTCTGCTTCCCAAGGAACGGATGCAGCTGCTGATGATGCGATCGCTCGTTATCTAGGAATGCCACCCACTAACCCACATACTGGTTTACCTGAGTTTGTCAAAGATGGCTCCGTATTTATCCTCAAGCGAGACCCAGAAGCACTTACCTGGCACTATACGGTACAAAGTCATTGCCATGAAGTGATTGTTTTAGATACACGTACATGGCGAGGCTACCCGGTTGACAAAAAAACAACTGCACCTCCTATGCTCCTATGTCCACAAGCCTTTGACCGTCAAGTCTTGCTACCTTTACAACAAGCATCTGGGATGCAAACCACATTGCTAATTGCACCTACCAATCTATTTGGATTGCAAATAATTGATTGGATTCACCATTGGCAGCTGGAACGGGATCAAGTGTTTTCTACAGATGTTGGGGATGCTTGGAACATTAATTTAGAAGCATTGGCAGAATTTTTAACTATTCTCTTTGACCAACGCCAGCAAGTTGTGGTTTTGTCTGGAGATATTCACTATAGTTCTGTTGTTCGCATGTCTTATTTAACCACTGATTCAGATTCTCAAGCGAAATCTGTCTTAGTCCAGTTAACCGCCAGTGCATTGAAGAACGAAGAGACTATTACTCGCATTTTGCATACACGGCTGAAAGACTGGCTTTTACCCGAAAAAGTGCGACGTTGGATCGGCTGGTCTCATCCACCGAATATGATAGAACAAAAAGCGAAGCTATTGCGCCGCCAGCCACAGCCGCGAATCAAACCCGACTGGGTTTGTGCCCTAGAGTGGATTCCTCGACAAAGCACTCATCTGCCTGAGTTTGGAGCTAATTTGCCCTGGCTGTTGACTCCCCAAGAAAAAGCCAAAAATTACAAATGGCGATGGTTACAGCGTCTGATGTTTTGGAAATCTCCCCGGTTTCAAGATGGGCGAGAAGTCGTTGGATTTAATAATTTAGCCTTAGTGCAGTTTGAGTTAACAGCCAACGCTTCTTACAAAGTTATTCAAGATTTATACTGGTTTTCTTCTTGGTATCCTACCCAAATTGTTTATAGCCGCTTTGAGAGCAAGCTTGTGCATAACGAGTCTTTGTGGAAGTAAGGTGGGGGGGTGGGGAGCAGGGGAGCAGGGGGGATGGGGAGCAGGGGAGCAGGGGAGCAGGGGAGATGGGGAGCAGGGGAGCAGGGGAGCAGGGGAGCAGGGGAGATGAGGAGACAAGGAAAATAATTCTGGCGTTGCATAAATGCGGGATGAATTGAGATTTTTGATCAAGGATAAAGGCGTATTTTTCGCGCAAAGAAGCCTTTGCGCGGCAGTCGCTCATGGGGAGCCACTCCGTTGGGCGGCTCTGCCGACTTGAAGGAAGTGGCGTGGAAACCCCCAAGACCGCGCTGCCTTGCCTTTGTGCGAAACAAAATTCATCCCATCAATCAGCAACCCCATAATTCTTTGTACCATTTCACTCAATTACTGATACAAATTTTCTTACCCCTGCCCCCCTGCCCCCCTGCCCCCCTGCCCCCTGCCCCCCTGCCCCCCTGCCCCTCTGCCCCCCTGCCCCCCTGCTTATTTGCTTCTAACGGGAGCCAAAACAAGCAAAATATCGAATTGTTCTCGCTCTGTCGTTGTAGAAGTCGTGGCACTAATACTGTAAACTGATCCCAAAATCTGTTTGAAAGATTGGAAGTCTTGGTTATTAAATACCGACGGCATAAAACCGTAAACCCATGATAAGAAAGACCCCATATTTACATAAAAATATCCGTGGTTGGGATATGGTAAAGAATTAGTCGCATTCTTGAAATTATAAGTCGTAGGTAACAAAATATAAGGCTGAGGCACTAAATCTGCAATTGCCCCAAATCCAGTTGCCACAATGACGGTATTCTCATCTACCCAACTATAGGCAAGCAAGCTCTGGGATGAATTACCTCCTAGATCCCAACTAGTCACAGGTTGACCTTTAATGTTATGAGTGTTAACTACCACTGCCCCCAGCATGAAAGATTGGACAAATTCATTTAACTTGTTAAGAGTTGTATCTGCTGCGGTTCGGTTACTTGTTTGCACAGCCAAGCCCATCCCTAAATTAAAGTCGGGGCTTGCCAATCTAAATAAACCCCCCTTTGTGGGAAAAAAGAAAAAGCCGTAGTCGCCATCCATCCAACCTAAGATGTCCTTGTCGAAATCTAGTCCTGTACTACTACGGAAAAAAGCACGGAACTTTTCTAGATAATCTTTGAGTTGAGGTTCGCTACTGAATCCTTTAGCTAGCTGTTGCCATTGGAAGTTGAGATCGCGACCAGTAAAAGCAGAGTAGGTGGCACCAGGCATCCGATCTAATATAGTTTCGGCTTTCTTTGTATTAACTTTATCTTGTTTAGATTTTAATATTGGACGGTGGGCATTGATTTGCAAGCGCAGTCCTTCTGGTTGTACGCTCACAAAGCCATCTACACTGGCGTATTCTTTTAATTCTTCGAGATCGATTTTGCCAGCACCAAAGACGGGAACAGACAAACTTGGATCTTTAGAGATGTCGTTGATTAAGGGAACAAAGGTAGCTAAGTTTTCGTAAATTGTAAACAGCACTTGATCAGATTGGGACTGTTGAAATGTCTGCTGAAATTGGGGATTCTGTGCTAAAGTGCTATTTGCCTCTAAAGCATCAATTAACTGTTCAATAGGTTGAGCAGTGATGCCCGTAACAACATATCCTGGGAAAGTGGCGATCGCAAGACTACGTTTCCTCGTTAAGGAATTGGGCTTCGTCAACTCCGGCCCAGAAGAAGACTTGAGTTTTCGCACCGAAGAGGGTAGTGTGTTTTTGGGTGGAGCTACTTCAAGCTCCTTCCATTCCAATATCGTAATTCCCTTGTATTGCCGCACCGTTACCCGTGGCGTGTCTGTTTTGAGTTTTTCCAAAAACGGCTGCAAACGTGTGTTATCCTTTACCGGAGCCACCAACAGAAAACTAGAATCTATGGTGGCAGTAGTAGATCCAACTTTTGGCATGAATGCAAACGCCACTTGATCTCCCAACCAAGACTCAATATCTTTTGCATAGTCAAACGTGAAGGTGGTTGGTAAAAATTGTGATGCTGCTGCAAAAGCTGTTTTAAACAGTTGAAAGCGATTTAAGCTTGCCCAGGTTTCTCCTTTTGTATTAACCAACCCCACTACTGCTGTATCGGCTGGTAAAATATTTGCCACAGCAGCAGTAGAAGATAAAGATGGCTCCGTTGTCTCAGGAACGGGAGCGAGTGTCAAAGTAGACAGCAATGCTAAGGTAGTAACTGGTAATATCATCATTATGTTGTGACTTTTATATCACTTGCTAGTGTGGTATTTTTGCAACAAAAAACTTAGTATTTTTCAAAACTTTCAGAAATTAACCTGCCTCGTTTTTAACAAGGCAAGTCACTCTCCTGCACGGGTTAATAGCGCTTAGAGAAGTGACGTGGAACGGTGCTACTTAGTGGGTGAATATATTGCAGCTTGACAAAGAAATGGTATCAGTTGGGTAAGATTTCAATTATTTTTAATATTTAGCAACAAGTGACTTTGGGTATAAACGCAAAGGCACTAATAAACATAACTATATGAAGAAAGATAAACGAGGCTCAAACTGTCTTATCTTCTGTTTTGAAAATAGGGAGGTAGCCCTGTGTTGCACAAGTTCCCTCGTTGAGTGCAAGTGGCGTTAGGGAGTAGCCAGTAGGTAACGTTCCGGGAGTTACTGGCGTTCTCAGTATGCGGTTGGAACTTTCGCCTCAAAGCACTCTGAAAAAATGTTTGTCACCCATAATTTCGCCATACCAATACCTAGCACCAATATTGTAGCTGACCTAAACGCCAGCTGATACTGGTTCCCCGCTTCCCCACCTAAACTTCGTTACTAGTAGGAACTGCGCTCAAGATTCTCTTCAAACTGTGCAGATGATGTTATCAGGCATACAAAGATTTAATCCACTGCCATTCCTGCGTTAAACCCTCCGTTAGGGAAACTTTTGGTTTATATTCAAGAATTTTCCGCGCTTTAGATACATCAGCAGCAGTATGCCGTGCATCTCCCATAGCCTTTTCTATGTAGTTCTTTTTGATTGGTTTGCCAGTGATTTCTGCCATCGTGTCTAGGACTTCTGATAAAACTACCCTGCTGCCGCCGCCAATATTGATGATTTCCCCCACAGCTTGAGGTACAGTAGCAGCAGCTAAGTTGGCAGCGATCGCATCGCTAACAAATGTAAAGTCCCGCGTTTGTTGTCCATCACCGTAAATAGAAATTGCCTCATCTTGCAAAATAGATTTGAAAAATTTATGAAATCCCATATCAGGGCGCTGTTTGGGGCCATATACTGTGAAATACCGCAATGCCACATAAGGCACACCAAAGTTTTTATGATACAGACCACATAAACGCTCAGCCGCTAACTTGGTAATCCCGTAAGGAGAAACTGGTTGCGGGCAAATTCCTTCGTGGGTGGGCAAAGTTTCAGCATCACCGTATACACTTGAGGTTGAGGCAAATACTAATCTTTTTAGGTCTTTAGCATCCTTTGCTGCTTCTAGCAAAACTTGTGTAGCGCTGATATTGCGTTCTGTATAAAAACGGAAACCTCGACCCCAACTTGCTCTTACCCCTGCTTGTGCTGCTTGATGGTAAACAACATCAACATCTTTGAGTAGTGTCTGCCAATCTAAAAACTGAATATCTGCTTCAATTAAGGTAAAATTCGGCGACGAGCGTAAGTGTGCAATATTCTTGTGCTTCAACATCGGATCGTAGTAATCATTGAATTCATCAATCCCGATTACTTCTTCACCTTGTTCTAGTAAGGCTTCTACAAGGTGAGAACCAATAAATCCTGCTGCTCCAGTAACGATAATTTTAGCCATGACCGCTATTTAATGGATATATTATTAATCTCAATATTCACAGGTTAATACTTAAAACGATTAAACGTCATTACTTGCTCAGGATTTTTAAATTAATTCTTTGAATGTGTGAAAATTAATTATTTTTACTTAATATCTTTAATCTACATTGATCAATTATAGTAAATTTATTGAGATTAAATACACAGGGCAACCATAAATACACTAATTAACTAAGCGAAATACTAAAAAATATTAGTGGAAATTCCCTATTCAAAATAGCGCCAAATGATAGCAATAAAACTTAACGATATAATGATATGGTAGATTTATAGCATTTTCCAGTAAGCGCCAAGTACATCTAATAACCTCACCCCCGACCCCTCTCCGTGAGTTCGGAGAGGGGAGATAAAGCACAGCTTTATTGGGGTGAGGTTAAGGTGTACCTCACTTCCTTAGGAAAGGCTATAACACTCTTTACGGTAAGTCCCCCAGTTTACTCAAGTCCAGGAACCCTTCATGACAAGTGAAACGCGAAGCTCCAGACAAAGCATCTCTCGGAGTCTGCGGGTACTTCACCAAGTTATCCTATTGTAGCTATTTGCCTATTCAGGGGAGCAGGAGAGACAAAAGAGCAAATTCTTTTTCATCCCCCTCATCTCCACATCTTCTTTTCCTCACCAAGGGGCTTGCATAAGTATAAGAATTGGTGAAAAATTGATCCGCGAGTAGCCTTAGGGCATTCTCGTTTCGCAAGGGACGCACGAGGAAATCAGTGAAAGTTTTAGTTGTAGGGAATGGAGGGCGTGAACACGCTCTAGCATGGAAGTTGTTGCAGTCAAAGCAGATTGAGCAAGTTGTTTGTGTACCAGGAAATGGAGGTACAGCAAGCATGGAGCGTTGCCAGAATTTGCCCTTAGCAGTAGATAATTTTGAGGGCATAAGTCAATATGCTTTAGAACATGGCATAACTCTTGTGATAGTTGGGCCAGAAGTGCCCTTAGCCAAGGGAATTACAGACTACCTCCAAAGTCAAGGATTAATGGTATTTGGGCCTACCAGAGCAGGAGCGCAGATTGAAGCGAGTAAGGCTTGGGCTAAAGCTCTCATGCAGGAAGCAGGAATTCCTACAGCCAAAGCTGCGGTATTTACTGAAGCGCCAGCAGCAAAATCCTACGTGAAAGCACAAGGAGTGCCAATAGTTGTAAAAGCTGATGGCTTAGCCGCTGGTAAGGGTGTAACAGTTGCCGAAACACTCCAACAGGCAGAGATAGCAATTGATACAATTTTCCAAGGGCAGTTTGGTAGCGCTGGTAATTTTGTTGTTATTGAAGAATGTTTGGTTGGACAAGAGGTTTCGGTTTTAGCGTTGACAGATGGGTTAACAATTCGACCTTTGCTACCTGCTCAGGATCATAAACGGATTGGTGAAGGCGATACAGGAGAAAATACTGGAGGGATGGGAGCCTATGCCCCAGCGCCTATTGCTACACCAGAGTTGATGGCACGTGTTCAAACAGAAGTGTTAGAAAAAGCGATCGCATCCTTAAGAGCTAAAGGTATCGACTACCGAGGTGTACTTTACGCCGGGTTGATGATTGCACCCAATGGTGATTTTCAGGTTTTAGAATTTAACTGTCGCTTTGGCGATCCAGAAACCCAAGTGATTTTACCACTGTTGGCTACACCCCTAGAAGAGTTGATTCTAGCTTGTGTACAGCAGCGTTTAGGCGAATTACCTGCCATTGCTTGGCATCAAGGGGCATCTGCCACCGTCGTTGCTGCTTCTGGTGGTTATCCAGGAGAATACGAAAAAGGCAAGGTAATTACTGGCATTCAGGAGGCAGAAACAGCAGGTGCAACTGTATTCCATGCAGGTACAAAATTGAACCAGCAACAACAAGTAGTCACGGATGGGGGGAGAGTATTAAATGTGACTGGAATAGGGGATAATTTTGAGCAAGCGATCGCTCAAGCCTACACCGGAATCAAAGCGATTCAGTTTGAGGGGATATATTACCGCAGAGATATTGGTTATATCATGTCCGTTTAAACACTTATGATATCTGTGGAGGTCGGTAATTGGGAATTGGTAATTGGTAATTGGTAATTGGTAATTGGTTTTGAGTATTACCTATTACCCATTACCCATTACCTATTACCAAGCAAACCGACTAGATCGTAAGTAATTAGCCGAACTTGATATTACCTATTACCCATTACCCATTACCTATTACCAAGCAAACCGACTAGATCGTAAGTAATTAGCCGAACTTGATATTACCTATTACCCATTACCCATTACCTATTACCAAGCAAACCGACTAGATCGTAAGTAATTAGCCGAACTTGATATTACCTATTACCCATTACCCATTACCTATTACCAAGCAAACCGACTAGATCGTAAGTAATTAGCCGAACTTGATATTATAGAGTGTTGGCTGATGACTGATGACTGTGAACAGGCTTTTTTGATTTGCCAGTCCCTAATTGGCAGATGAGCAAGATGAGGGAGAATTAACCAAGAATTCTCTCCCCTGCTCCCCCATTCCCCTGCAACGTGCCCTCTCGGCAAGCGTATCAAAATTGGCAATAGCCAAAATAATTTTAGGTATAAAATATTACTTTTTGTCCAAATAAATCTCTAATGTCAGCAGGTGACATATTAGATCTATGACGCTGAAAGACTGCAAAAGACCCCACCATCAGCCATCAAGTTCAAGCAGAATAATTTATTTCTTGCAGTTCCACTAACATGTTTGCCGAATTAACTGTTAATTTTTAAGTTGTTGGGGTTTATAACTAAAGACTACTGGCAACTTTATTTAAAATGCTAGCTCCTTTAACAACAATTCGAGAAGCGATCGCCAATTGGTGGTCGGAGTTTACACTCCAGACCAAGCTTTTGGCTGTCGCCACTTTAGTGGTTTCCTTAGTGATGAGTGGTTTGACCTTCTGGGCTGTAAATACAATTCAGCAGGATGCGCGGATGAACGACACCCGTTTTGGTAGCGACCTCGGACTCCTACTGGCTGCCAACGTCGCCCCCCTAGTGGCTGACCAAAATCTCACTGAGGTTGCCCAATTTTCCCAACGCTTCTACAGCAGCACCTCTAGTGTGCGTTATATGCTCTATGCTGATGAAACTGGGCAAATCTTTTTTGGCATTCCTTTTTGGGAACCAGAGGTAGAAAATTCTCTCACCATCAAGCGACGGGTACAATTACCAGAAGGTTTCCCTGCTGATGGAGACAAGCCAATGGTACGGCAACACATGTCTCCTGATGGAGCTGTCACCGATGTATTTATTCCGTTGATTGTCAATAAAAAATATTTAGGTGTATTGGCTATTGGTATCAACCCCAACCAGACGGCTGTCATCTCTACAAATTTCACTCGTGATGTCACAATTGCCGTTTTCATCACAATTTGGGTAATGGTGATTTTGGCAGGAGTAATTAATGCTTTAACTATTACTAAACCAATTAAAGAATTACTAGTTGGGGTTAAACAAATTGCTGCTGGAAATTTCAAACAACGCATTGATTTACCCCTAGGAGGCGAACTAGGAGAATTAATTTTTAACTTTAATGAAATGGCACAACGCCTGGAAACTTATGAAGAACAAAACATTGAAGAATTGACAGCAGAAAAAGCCAAACTCGAAACACTGGTTTCGACCATCGCTGATGGTGCAGTTCTGATTGATAATAGTATGCAGGTGATTTTAGTCAACCCCACAGCGCGGCGAATTTTTGGCTGGGAAAGTGATGAGGTAGTAGGCAGTAATGTTTTGCATCATTTGCCCTCAGCTGTAGAAATGGAAATCACCCGTCCTTTGTACGAAATGGCAGCTGGCGAATGCGAAAGTGCAGAATTTCGCATTCATTTAAACGAACCCATCAAGCGAACAATCCGCATTCTTTTGACAACAGTACTTAACCTACAACGGGAGAGTATTAAAGGTATTGCTATAACTGTGCAAGATATCACCCGTGAGGTAGAACTAAACGAGGCAAAAAGCCAATTTATCAGCAACGTTTCTCACGAACTGCGAACGCCTTTATTTAATATAAAATCCTTTATTGAAACTTTGCACGACTACGGCGAAGACTTGAGTTTAGAACAACGACAAGATTTTTTGCAAACAGTCAATCATGAAACCGATCGCTTGACTCGCTTAGTTAACGATGTTTTAGATTTGTCAAAACTCGAATCTGGCCGTAATTATAACTTTGATGGATTGGATCTGGCCCAAGCGATCGAGCAAACTCTGCGTACTTACCAACTCAATGCTAAAGATAAAGGTATTGAACTAATTCAGGAAGTTGCCCACAACTTGCCGTTAGTGATGGGTAATTATGATTTGTTGCTGCAAGTATTAGCTAATTTAGTTGGTAATGCTCTCAAATTCACTAAGGCAGGTGGTAAAGTCGCTATTCGTGCCTACCAATTAGATCCCAAGCCCAACTCTCATAATCAATCTTCTCAAGTGCGAGTAGAAATTTCCGATACTGGCATTGGTATTGCCCCAGAAGACCAACAAGCAATTTTTGACCGCTTCTTCCGCGTAGAAAACCGAGTTCACACCCTAGAAGGCACTGGCTTAGGTTTATCGATAGTGAGGAATATTATGGAAAGGCATCGTAGTAAAGTGCATTTGGTGAGTGAAGTCGGGATAGGTACAACTTTTTGGTTTGACTTAGCCTCAACTTGACCAAGCCGTGAAGTTGGGGTAGTTAAGAAAAGAGTTAGCTATTCTACTGCATCAGGACTTACGCAACTGGCACACATATTTTCTGCGACGTGTGTCAATAGGAGCCAGCGCGTTGCGGAGGTTCCCTCGTTGATTGCGACTGGCGTTCAATAGTTAAGGGTAAAAAGTCAAGGTTTTTGGACTTTTGACTCTTGACTTTGGACGATTTTTGTCAAAAATATATGACAATGCGCGTAAGTCCTATGCATATCTAAATTGTGTTGACTTATATCTTGCACTCTTACACTGTAAGTCGCGGCTTTGCCGACAGTCACGCATGTGGCGTGCGATTTCGCTCTCGCCACGGCTAGGTACTGTTATTAGTCAGGGGTCAACTACCTTTAGGAGTAATCATACAATTTAGATGTGCTTTAGCTTAATGAAAACTTTCTTTGCCCCCACCCTTCCCATCTCTTTTGATCAAGATAATGACATAGCTATGAGCAAACAGACGAATAATAAACCTATTAGCAGCAGCAAAGCTTGATTATGTTTCACCCAGCTTTTGATAATTACGCTAAAACTGCTACTGTGACGCTGTTGTTGCGGGTTTAACTTGCTCTGTTCAAGATTTTCATACAAAGTACAGTCTTTTGCGTAAGGACGTTGGGGAAAATTACAAGTGTTGTCATCATGATAGGTGCAGCTATCACAAAGATAATCATCCCCTTTAGCACGGTGCAATGGAATACCAGGATGCCCGTAAGCTTTGAGAGTTATACGGCAGTAAGGACAGGTAATAGCCTGACTATCAACGAGTTGATGGCAGCGGGGACAGGATACAGTAGCCACAACCTAAATGTAAATAGGTAAACATCTTGATTTTAGCTTTTCTGAACATGAGAAGTCAGAATTTAAGCGTTGGCAAGAGGAATTTTTATCTCAGGAAGCAGCACTTCTGCCATGACCGGCTATATATAGCAATCCGATTTGATTTCTGAATCACTCGTAGAGGTAAGGGACTGGGGACTGGGGACTGGGGACTGGGAAGAAGGAATAAAGGTGTACTAAGTTTTGTTCATTACTGCGATCGAATCGATGCTTCTGAAGAAATGATTGCGATTAATCGCTCTAAATTAGGTTCATCGAGAGTTAAATACTACAAAACTGACTTATTCACATGGCAACCTGACGCTGAATATGATTTGGTGTTCTTTGCCTTTTGGCTTTCCCATGTCCCGCCAAACTTACTTGATTCGTTTTTGAATAAAGTGAATTAATCTGTTAGTATTGGTGGACAAATATTTATCATTGACTCTCGTTTTGAACCTACATCTACAGCTAAAAATCATATTCTTGAAGATGATGGAAACATCTATAAAAGCCGCAAGTTAAATAATGGGCAAGAATTTCAGATTGTCAAAATTTTCTATCAACCTGATGAACTTCAAAATCAGCTAAAGCAGGCAGGGTTTCAGGCTGAAGTGAAGGTTACAGATAACTATTTTATCTATGCATATGGAAAGAAAGATTAGATAGAAAGGTTGGATTTAAAGGTGTAAAAAACTGGTATCAAAGCAAAACAAGAATGAATCTTTAGTCAGGGTAGGTGAACCACCCTGACTCATAATTGAAGGTACTAACGCCCAAAGATAAAGCTCACCCAGTATTGGAAGATTTTAATATACGGGGTTTGGATTACCTGTGTTGGGGTCAATTTTCCACATTTGTGTGCCATTTGTACCGTTATCAGCATTAAAGTAGAGAATGTTATCTACTACTGTCAGATTACTAGGATTGGAAGAAGCACTTCCAAAATTAATATCTTTGACCAGTTGGGGAGAGCTATTAGCAACGACTTTCCACAACTCTGTGCCAGAGTAACCATCATTGGCAGTAAAGTAAAGGGTATTTTCTAGAACTGTAAAATTGTTGGGGTTTGAAGAACCATTGTAGTAATTGATATTAAAGTTGATGGGGTTGCTAATTTTGCTGTTAATCATCCACAGTTCTGAGCCATTCATTCCCTCTAATGCAGTGAAGTAGAGGCTATCTCCTAGAACTGTGAAGTTGCTAGGATTAGATAACCCAGGAGCCTCTAAGCTTTGTGCATAGCTGTTTTGGTCAATTTTCCATAAATTCTTGCCACTGTAACCATTATCGGCAACAAAGTAGAGAACATCATTTACTACTGTCAAATTATCAGGATTGGAAGAGGCATTTCCAGGATTAATGTCTTTGACTAGTTGGGGAGAACCATTGACATCGATTTTCCACAATTCTGTGCCTTTATAACCATCATTGGCTGTAAAGTAGAGAACATCATTTACTACTCTCAAGCTACTAGGATTGGAAGAGGCATTTCCAGGATTAATGTCTTTGACCAGTTGGGGATAGCCATAAGGGTTGATTTTCCACAACTCTGTGCCATTGTAACCATCATTAGCTGTAAAGTAGAACGTATTACCTAGAACTGTAAAATTGCTGAGATTGGGGGAACCATTCTGGGAATTAATGTTAAGTTTGGTGGGAGAGCTAGTGTTGGGATCAATTCTCCAAAGTTGATTGCCATTTGTCCCATTGGATGCAGTGAAGTAGAGTCTCTCATTTAGAACTATAAAGTTGCTGGGATTGGACAGACCACCAGAAACCTCTACACGCTGTAAATAGCTATTTTGGTCGATTTTCCATAAGTTGGTGCCATTGTAACCATCATTGGCTGTAAAGTAGACAATATCACCTACTAATGTCAAATTACTGGGATTAGACGAACCATTTCCAGGATTAATATCTTGTACCAGTTGGGGATAGCCATTGCCATCAATTCTCCACAACTCTGTGCCATTGTAACCATCATTGGCTGTAAAGTACAAGGTATTACCTAGAACTGTAAAGTTGCTGGGATTAGAGGAACCATTCTGGTAATTAATGTTGAGGTTGATGGGGTAGGAAGCATTGGGATCAATTCTCCACAGTTGTTTGCCATTTGTCCCATTCGATGTAGTGAAGTAGAGTCTCTCACCTAGAACTATAAAGTTGCTGGGATTAGATAGATTACCAGAAAAATCTACGCGTTGTGCATAGCCGTAAGTATCGATTTTCCATAACGTCCTGTCATTGTAACCATCATTGGCAGTGAAGTAGAGGACATTATTTGCAAGGGTAAAATTACTGGGATTAGAGGAACCATTTCCAGGATTAATGTCTGTGACCAGTTGAGGATAAGTATTGGCATCCATTTTCCACAACTCTGTGCCACTGTAACCATCGTTGGCTGTAAAGTAAACAGTATTACCTAGAACTGTCAAATTGCTGAAATTAGAAGAACCATTCTGGTAATTGATGTTGATGTTGACGGGGTAGCCAGCGTTGGGGTCAATTCTCCACAGTTGATTGCCATTTGTCCCATTCGATGCAGTGAAGTAGAGTATCTCATCTAGAACTATGAAGTTCTTGGGATTGGACAGTCCGCCAGAAATATCTACGCGTTGTGCATAGCCATTGCCATCAATTTTCCATAAGCTTGTGCTGTTGTAACTATCATTGGCAACAAAGTAGAGATTATTGCCTACTATTGTTAAGTTCCTGGGATTAGAGGAACCACTTCCAGGATTAATGTCTTTGACTAGTTGGGGATAGGTATTGGCATCAATTTTCCACAACTCTGTACCAGAGTTACTATCACTGGTTGTAAAGTAAAGAGTATTACCTAGAACTGTAAAATTCTTGAAATTAGAAGAACCATTCTGGTAATTGATGTTGAGTTGGACGGGATAACCAACGTTAGGATCAATTCTCCACAATTGATTGCCATTCGTTCCATTATATGTGGTGAAGTAAAGTCTATCTTCTACAACTATCAAGTTGCTGGGATTAAATAGCCCACCGGAAACGTCTAGGCGTTGTGGATTTCCATTAGCATTTATTTTCCATAATTTTCTGCCATTGTATGTGGTACTGTAAACATCGTTGGCAAGAAAGTAGAGAATATTACCTGCTACTGTCAAGTTACTAGGATTAGACGAACCATTTCCAGTAATCAGGTCTTGTACTAGTTGGGGATAGCCGTTGGCATCAATTTTCCACAACTCTGTGCCAGTGCTACCATCATTGGCAACAAAGTAGAGATTATTGCCTACAAGTGTAAAATTGCTGAGATTTGAGGAACCATTTCCAGGATTAATATCTTTTACCAGTTGAGGATAGCCGTTGCCATCGATTTTCCACAACTCTGTGCCAGTGCTACCATCATTGGCTGTAAAGTAAAGACTATTACCTAAAACTTTAAAATTGCTGGGATTGAAAGAACCATTGTAGGAATTAATGTTGAGGTTGATGGGGTAGCCACCGTTGGGGTCAATTCTCCACAGTTGATTGCCATTCATCCCATTCGATGCTGTGAAGTAAAGTGTATCTCCTAAAACTGTAAAGTTGCTGGGATTAAATAGCCCACTAGTATTTATTACCTGTTGTGCATAGCCGTAAGGCTCAATTCTCCACAGTTGATTGCCATTCATCCCATCTGATACTGTGAAGTAGAGTCTGTTTTGTACAACTGTAAAGTTGTTGACATTGGACAGTACACCAGGAACTTGTATCCGTTGTGGATATCCATTGCCATCAATTCTCCATAAGCTTTTATCACTGTAACCATCGTTGGCAACAAAGTAGAGAACATCACCTAATACTGTGAATTTGCTGGGATTAGAGGAACCATTTCCGGGATTAATGTCTTGTACTAGTTGAGGATAGCCATTGGCATCGATTTTCCACAATTCTGTGCCAAAGTAAGCATCATTGGCTGTAAAGTAAATGATATTACCTAAAACTGTAAAATTGCTGGGATTAGAAAAACCATTGGAGTAATTAATGCTGAGATTGACGGGATAGCCAACGTAAGAGTTAATTCTCCACAGATGATTGCCATTCGTCCCATTAGATGCAGTGAAGTAGAGGTTCTCACCTAGAACTATGAAGTTGCTGGGATTAGACAAACCGCCAGAAACCTCTACGCGTTGTGCATAACCATTCTGGTCAATTTTCCATAAGTTTGTGCCATTGTAATCATTGTTGGCAACAAAGTAGAGACTATTGCCTAATACTGTGAATTTTCTAGGATTAGAGGAACCATTCCCAGGATTAATGTCTTGTACCAGTTGCGGATAGCCACCATTGGCATCAATTTTCCACAACTCTACGCCACTGTAACTATTATTGGCTGTAAAGTAAAAGATATTTCCCAGAACTGTAAAATTGCTGGGATTGGATAGTCCACCAGAAACCTCTAGGCTTTGTGCATAGCCGTAAGGGTCAACTTTCCATAACTTTTTGCCATTGTAACCATCATTGGCAACAAAGTAGAGACTATTGCCTACTACTGTTAAGTTACTAGGATTGGAGGAACCATTTCCATAATTGATATCTTTTACAAGTTGGGGATAGCCGTTGGCATCAATTCTCCACAACTCTGTGCCACTGTAACCATCATTGGCTGTAAAGTAAAGGATATTTCCTACACCTGTAAAATTGCTGGGATTGGAAGAATTATTCCCATAATTGATATCTTTTACAAGTTGAGGATAGCCGTTGCCATCGATTTTCCACAACTCTGTGCCACTATAACCATCATTAGCAACAAAGTAGAGAGTATTGCCTATTAATGTGAAATTACTCGGATTGGAGGAGCCATTTCCAGAATTAATATCTTTTACAATTTGGGGATAGCCATTGGCATCTATTCTCCACAATTCTGTGCCACTGTAACCATCATTAGCTGTAAAGTAAAGGACATTCCCTACAACTTTAAAATTACTGGGATTGAAGGAGCTATTTTGGTAATTAATGCTGAGGTTGATGGGGGAGTCGGTGTTAGAGTCAATTCTCCACAGTTGATTACCATTTATCCCATTCGATGCAGTGAAATAAATTTTATCTCCTAAAAGTATCAAGTTACTGATATTAGACAACCCACCAGGAACGTCTACGCGTTGTAGATAGCCATTAGCGTCAATTTTCCACAGGTCTGGGCCATTGTAACCATCATTGGCTGTAAAGTAGAGAACATTATTTAGAACTATAAAATTGCTGGGATTAGAGGAGGCACTACCGGGGTTAATGTCTGCGAATAGTACTTGATTACCAGTGTTGGGGTCAATTACCCACAGTTCTGTACCATGAGTATTGTCGTAGGTGGTAAAGTATTGGGTATTGCCCACCACTATGGAGTTAGACTGCTCAAGGACTGTAGAATAACTTGCCATTGTAGATGGAAGAAATGCTGGATAAAATTCCACAGTTCCTAAATTTTTGTCTAGTTCCCAGTTGCCATTAAAGGCTGCACTTCCAATTGGTGTGGTGGAAGCCGCGATCGCAGCACCTGTTAAATAGTGAAGTTTGTTAAGGAATTCTTCTCCTACATCACCCATAGCCACGTTACAACCATAAAGTAACAAGGATGACACCAACCAAGTCTTCAGGTGTTGGCTATAGCGATTGAGAGTACCCAGACTCAGTTCTGTGTTTCCCAAATAAAGAGTTCCTGGGGCACCATGAGAAACAATGTGGACGCTACCGCAGCGATCGCGTGCTTCTAAAGCTGCGGTGATTTGTTCTACACCATCTTGCTGCGAAGCGAGGACAATCACCTCTGCTTGAGGGATTACACCTTTGATTAAGTGTTCGTGGTTCTCAACAGCAGAATCAATAAAGACAAGAATATGGTTAGAATCCAAATGTAAATGCTGATTATCCATTTGAGTTATTATCTTCAGATACTCGTGTGTTAGAGACTATTTATCAAGTAAATTTTTAGCCAGTAAGGCGGTGCAGCATAATCCAAGTCATAATGGCACGGCAACAATGAGCAAAACTGCCATTATTGCCAGACATTCATCATCGTTACTCGACCATATAAGTCATATCTGATGTACTGTAATCATCAAAAGAATGACTAGAAAAGCCAGTTTTTTAAAGTAAATATTGCCAGATTTTTTTGATGTTATTAAGCTGAACTAGACTAACTTGTTATGCTTTAATAGCTATTTTTGTGAATTTATCGCTATTAAGTCAACTGGAAGATTACTGAAATTTTGTTTCAAGAAATAATAAATCTAAGGAAAAGCTAATCAATTTAGAAATTAAGGAAGGATAAAGTTTATGATTTCTCTAAAACTGATGAAATCAGTAATATTATTTATTTGTGAAGATCTGCTTACCAAATTACCAAAAAATACGCGCTATACGGGGCAATTTATGATTTAGACCTACGTAATATCATGTTCGTTTAAACACTTATAATATCTGTGGAGGTCGGTAATTGGGAACTTGTACTCTCGCACTTGTGCCGAGCGAAGTCGAGGTAAGCCGAAGTATTGGTAATTGGTAATTGGTTTTGAGTATTACCTATTACCCATTACCCATTACCTATTAGCTATTACCAAGCAAACCGACTATATCGTAAGTAATTAGCCAAACTTGATATAAATAGCGCACAATTTCATATAAAATTGGTATAAGTCTTGGAATTTCCGAAAAATAACGCACTAAATTGAGTGATTAGGCAATTTAAATCTGCTTTAGCTTCTTAAAGGTCTTTGCTTACAAATACAAAGCCACGACTTTTATTTGATGCAGGATCAATTGTTAGCATAGCCTTCCACAAATCTTTTGTTTTTACCCAAATTGGTGGATATTTGTAACGAGAAACATCAAGAATTAAAAATCTATCTGCTTGCTCGTTATATGCTGCCAAAGGTGAAATATGACCACCTTTTTCTTGACCAATTTCTTTACGTAAATAGTTGACTAAAACAAAATTTTGTGGTTGTTTTAAATTTTCTGCTGCTTGTCTGCGAAACTGCTCTAAACTTGTGTCGGTAGCATGGTAAACATTAACTTTAACATCATAGCTGGCTATTAAATTTCCCAACTCTTCCAAAGTCATACCTTGGCGAGAGACAACCTCAGGAGTTAGGACTTTTTTTGTCTTTTCATTACTAAAAAAGTTGTCTTGAGTGAATACTCGATATGGCTTATATTGCGGTGCTTCTGGTGCAGTAATCCCCAGACTATTAAGCACCATAATAATACTGGCAACACCACAATAAGCTTGATTATTCTGGGTAACAAACTGCATACTTAGTGGGAAGAAGTCTTCTTTTGATTTACTGTCCAGTAATAATTTTTTACCTTCAGGCTCATTAAAGCCGATTAAATTAGACGAAAGAGGTAATGTTTGTGAGAGAACAGTTCCACTAGTGATACATACCCCAATCATTAAAGCTTTGAAAGATGCTTTGCTAATTTTTAGTAAGATAGCCTTCATAAGCAGCATAAAATTATCACATCATATATGTAAATAATCTCACACTCAGATGCTAAGAAAGTATCAAATTTTCTGAAGAAGTCTGTAATTGTCAGTTTCGCTACTTGTTGCTACTTGATATCTTGGGTAACTTCTAAGAAGATGGCATATCCACAGCCTAGATATTGAGTTGATACCGAGTTGCATTCAACGGTAGTAAGGATGAGGGCGTTGTTACTTTGCCATTTCCAGATGCTATTTTTCAACAGTACTTAGTATGACTGCTAACTGTAGTTTAAGTATAATTAATACAGTCAAAGCAATCAGATGCACAGAGTATACAGTAAGAGAAATTATACATTAAATTAAATCACATAAGTAATGTGTTCTTGATGGTGCGATCGCTTTTTGCTGCTTTGACTACTACACCATGCCTTTGGTAGTAAAAGAAACTCGCGACAATTCTCAGTGCGATCGCTCCCTTACTTGCTGCTACCGTCAATTACTGTGAAGGTTTGATTCACTGGAAAATCTGGCGTTGCATAATAGAAGGATGAATTGAGGTCATCTACTGTGCAATGTCCATACTGTGAGTCTACGGAAATTAGAAAGAATGGAAAACGCAGAGGTAAACAAAATCACATCTGTACTAACTGCGATCGCCAATTTATTGATGTGTACGATCCGCCAAAAGGATACTCAGAGGAACTCAAACAAGAATGTTTAAAAATGTATCTTAATGGTATGGGTTTTCGTGGTATTGAACGGGTTAAAGGTGTACATCATACTACTATAATTTATTGGGTAAAACAAATAGGAAAAAAGCTGCCAGACGTACCAAAAGAAGATATTGTACCAGAAGTTGGAGAACTGGATGAATTAGAGACATTCATAGGTTCAAAAAAAACAAAATCTGGCTGTGGACAGCAGTAAATCACTTTACTCAAGGTATTTTAGCCTGGGTCTTAGGAGACCATAGTGCGGAAACATTTGAGCCATTATGGGAAATTGTGAAACAGTGGGAAAGCTATTTTTATGTGACCGATGGCTGGAAAGTTTACCCCAGTTTTATACCCGATGGAGACCAAATTGTGAGTAAAACATATATGACGCGAGTAGAAAATGAAAATACTCGATTGCGTCATTATCTTGCACGCCTTCACAGAAAAACTTTATGCTATTCCAAATCAGAACAAATGCTGAGACACTCAATTAAATTGTTACTTCATTATTTAAAGTATCAAATTGTACCTACATAAATTAATTCATCCCTTTATTCAGCAACGCCGAAAATCTTACATATTCATGAACTTCTATTGCTTAGCAAGCACTATCAAATATAATAGCTACCTAAAATAAGGTTGCAATGCAAATTCTTAAAGTACTAACCAGAGTTTATCTCAGTCCAGCAGACTTAGATGATGCGATCGCTTTTTATGAAAACCTGTTTACAGAACAATGCTGGTTATGGTTTGAATATTCCGAAACTGGCTTAGAACTCGCTGGTGTAGGTTCTATTCTTCTAATTGCTGGTTCTGCTGAAGCACTTTCTCCATTTAAGAGTACACAAACAACATTTGTCGTTGATTCACTCAATGATTTTCAGGAAGTACTGGCTTTGCAGGGTGCTGTGATTCTGGCGGAACCAAACAAAGTTCCAACTGGGGCTAATATGCGAGCGATGCATCCTGATGGAACAATTGTGGAATACGTTGAATTTGGGTAATTATGGCAAAGGGGAGATAAGACTGATGACTGTTGACTGTTTACTAAGGTGGACTGGCTGTGAAAGTTGCGATTAGACTGGCTGATGAAAGCGATGCAATGCAAATGCTGGCAATTTATGCGCCAATTGTTGAAGAAACTGCCATTTCCTTTGAGATAGAACCTCCCAGCGAAAGAGAATTTCAACAGCGTATCAAAAGCTATCAACAAAGTCTGCCTTGGCTAGTGTGCGAAATCAATAGTGAAGTGTTGGGATATGCTTATGCTAGCCCCTACCGTACCCGCGCTGCTTATCAATGGTCTGTAGAATCATCACTTTATGTCAGTGGTGCCCATCGGCGAAAAGGAGTAGGTAAAGCTTTATACACTTCTCTTTTTCAACTGCTGCAACTCCAAGGATTTTATAACGTTTTTGCAGCGATCGCTTTACCTAATACGGCAAGTGTGGCAGTACATGAAGCTGTTGGTTTTACACCTGTGGGTGTCTTTTCCAGAGTTGGTTATAAATTTGGTGTATGGCATGATGTCGGGTGGTGGCAACTATCTTTGCAGCAACAACGATATCTGTCGTCTGTTGACTGTACGTCTATTCAATCTGTCAGTCCACCTCTTCCTTGGTTAGAAGTGCAAAAATCTGCTCTTTGCAATGAAGCGTTAAATAGTGGACTGTTACTACTACGAGTTTAAATTGGTGTTGAATTATTAAAGTTACAGCGTTTTTGCCAAAAACAGGTAATACAGTTAACCTTCATTTTGCATAAATATTCTTTTGTCTCACGCAAAGGCGAGGCAGCGCGTTGCGGGGGTTCCCCCCGTTGAAGCGACTGCCGTCGCAAAGGCGCAAAGAAAAGATCGCAAAGAACGACTTTTGCAAGAGGTCTATTGTACACTCTGCGTCAATGTAGCTAGTTCACGTTTAAAAACTCCTTTCTTTGTGGTAAATGTATGACCGACGAGAGAAGTCAGTTAAGGACTACTTTTAATCAAGTGGCGCTGCTTTACGACCAGGTACGACCAGGATATCCAGAGGCGCTATTTGATGATGTGGTGTCTCTGTCGGCAATACCTCCAGGAGGAAAGATACTAGAGATTGGTTGTGGTACTGGTCAAGCAACCGTGCCTTTTGCCCGTCGAGGTTATCGCATTCTTGGCATTGAGTTGGGTGAGAACCTTGCTAAGGTTGCTCAAAAAAACCTAGCTGCTTATCCCCAGGTAGAAGTCCGTATTGGTGCATTTGAGAGCTATCTGGTACAAAAAAGTACCTTTGATTTAGTCGTTTCTGCGACTGCCTTCCATTGGCTCGACCCAACAATTGCCTACCAAAAAACTGCTGAAGCACTCAGTTCTGGGGGAGCGATCGCACTATTTTGGAATGAACACGTACACAGTCATGCTAGTAATGGCTTCTTTGAGCTAGTGCAAGAGCTATATCGGCAATTAGTTCCTGAGTTAGTTAAAGACGAGAAGCCTCTTCCTGGTGAAAGTGAGATACGCGATAAATCAGGCGAGATTGAGCAAACTGGTCTGTTTGGTGAAGTGATATATCGCTCTTATCGATGGGATGCAACATATGATACTGCAACCTATCTCAGCCTCTTAAATACCTACTCTGGTCATAGAAATTTGGATAACACTAAGAGAGTGCGCTTTTTTCATGCCATTGCTGAGTTAATTGATACTAAATTCAATGGTCAAATTACTAAAGGTTATTTAAGTACCTTATATTTAGCTCATTTGCAGACATGAGTAAATTAGGATGAGGAGTCAGTTGCCAGAAAACAGAAGTGAAGAATTATCTCCTTTGTCTCCTCATCTTTCAGTTAAGCGATCGCAGCCTCACCTACACAGGCTGTGGTTTAAGTAAATCTGTTTTGGTGAGAAATTCATTAAATGGAGTTGCAACTTGATCTGGTATGGCAACTGTGGGAGTTTGTAGTGGTAAGCGGGGAAAGACTAATTCAGCGACTCGATAAGCTTCTTCGAGATGAGGATAACCTGAAAATACAAAAGTATCGATTCCCAGGTCGGCATATTCTAGCATTCGCGCTGCAACTGTATCTGCATCTCCTACTAAGGCAGTACCAGCACCTCCACGCACTAAACCAACACCAGCCCATAAATTGGGACTAATTTCTAAGTTGTTGCGATCGCCTTTATGCAGCTTTGCCATGCGGCGCTGTCCTTGTGATTCAGATTCAGCAAACCGCCGATAAGCAGCAGCTATAGTTTCATCATCCACATACTGAATGAGTTCATTAGCTGCATCCCAAGCTTTTTGTGTGGTTTCGCGCACTATGACGTGCATCCGAATCCCAAAGCGTACTGTTCTCCCTTGTTCTGCTGCTAATCGCCGTACTTTAGCAATCTTTTCGGCAACTTGTTCTGGTGGTTCACCCCAGGTTAAATAGACATCAATGTGTTTGGCTGCAACCTGAAGCGCAGCATCGGAAGAACCACCAAAATATAAGGTAGGATAAGGCTTTTGTACTGGCGGAAATTGCAGCTTTGCACCTGCAACTTTCAAGTGACGACCGCTAAAGGTAACTTCTTCACCTTGCATGAGCGATCGCCAAATTGTTAAAAACTCATCTGTCAGTTCATAACGCTGGTCATGGTCTAAAAAAACGCCATCTTTAGCCAGTTCTTTTGTATCGCCACCTGTCACCACATTTAAAATAATTCGACCGTTAGAAATTTGGTCAAATGTAGCAGCCATCCTCACTGCTAAAGAAGGCGACATAATTGCCGGACGAAAAGCTACAAGAAACCGCAAGCGTTGCGTAACTGCTATTAAAGAGGTTGCAACAATCCAAGTATCCTGTTTTTGTCCAGTACCAATCAACATGCCACCGTAGCCCAACTTATCAACGGCTTGAGCAATTTGCTGCATATAAGGATAAGTGGCTGGTCGCCTGCCAATTGTTGTGCCTAAATAACGTTCGTCTCCCTGTGTTGGTAAATACCAAAAAACTTCCATAATTCCCCTGTTTCAGATTTAAATTACATCAAAAAAATTCAAAATTATTTCCCAGGCTATGATTTGAATCTTTGCAATTTTGAATTATTCACTATTTCGAACTACAATTCCGCTTCCTTTACCACTGCTAGGTTTGTTACTAGCAACATACATAGTATCCTTTATTAAAGTAATCTGATATCTTGCAGCAAGCGACTGGAAGTCGCGACTACACAGACAAAACCCGCCTGCGCGGGTTTGAAAGCCTTGATGATGATTTTTGAGTATCAAGAAGCAGTCTGTAATTTTGTTGTCAGTCATCTAACAGCAAAATTTAGACTGTCTGAAGTTGCAGATTCTTTTGGAACAGTTCTTTAACGTGTTTCCAAGCGTCAGCAGCAGCTTCGGCATTGTAGCTAGCGCGATGGTTGCAGAAAAAGCCATGTCCTGCGCCCGGATAGCGGAAGATAGCATGAGGAATTTGATATTTCTTCAATTCAGCTTCAATTTGTTCTGTATGTTCTAAAGGAATTCCTTGATCTTCCAGACCAAAGAAGGCGTAAATGGGGCCTTTAATGTCTGGAGTGCGGGTAATAGTTGGTTCTCCACCACCAGGGGTTGAGTTGGTAATGCCGCCACCGTAGAAGGAAGCTGTAACTTTAATATCTGGTAGTGTGGCGGCTAAGTATACGACATGACCGCCAAAGCAGAAACCAATGGAACCGATCGCATCTTTTTGTACGTTTGGTAAAGTTCTCAAATAAGCGATCGCAGCTTTAATATCACTTAATATTTCCTCTGCTTTGGTCTGTTCCTTATACTGCCTTCCTTTCTGGATATCTTCAGGGTTGTATCCAGCCTCAAAACCCGGTGCAGTGCGTTGAAAAAGAGTAGGCGCGATCGCAATATACCCTTCTAGTGCAAATTTTTCAGCTACTTCCCGAATATGAATATTTACCCCAAAAATCTCTTGAATCACGATTACAGCCGGGAAAGTCCCTACTTTTGCAGGTTCAGCCAGATAAGCATCAATTTGCAAATCACCGTTAGGGACTTTAACTTGAGAGGTGCGAATTTCTGTGTTTGTCATTGTTAGGGATTAGCCTGCAATTGCTTTTGCGACAGAACTACCTGTGGTAAGTTTTTTGTAAAAACTACATTAACTTTACCGAGTTACCGTATTTTAGGGTAGTATTTCACAAAGCATGTGCAAAGGCAAGTCTTTTTAATTTGATATTTACGGGAGAATCAAGATGACGCTTAAGGCAGTTCATCATGTACAGGTGACATACCCTACAGAAGTGGAGTCAGCAATGCTGTTTTTCTACAGCCAAGTTTTGGGACTGACTGAAATACCCAGACCAGAGGTGGTCAAAAATAATTCTGGGGCATGGTATAAGTTGGGAGACATCGAGCTACATGTCAGTAGAGAAAATAATGCCAATAACCAAGCATCTAGAAGACATATAGGTTTTGCAGTTGACAACTTGAAAGCTTTTGAACAACACCTCAAGGCGCATGAAGTAGAAATTATACCCGACCAAGTACCGCTTCCAGGATGCGATCGCTTTTTCCTGCGCGATCCTGGTGGTAATCGTATAGAGATAGCACAGTTCATCAAGGATTCACCTGTCAAGCTGACAACAGATGAGTTGTCATTTGATAGACCTTCAGCAGTGATGCGTTAAAATACAAAGCCTGTTGTGCGATCGCAGGCTTTAAGTTTTTTCGTGCGATCGCACTTTTTACCTTATGCTTCAATTGGTAATGGGTTCAGGCTGTAAACTCGCCATTTATTTTTTCGCAGATGTAAAAAAACCAAAGTTGAGGAATGCCAAGGGTGGGGTGTACTCCTGATTTTGTATAACTCTTGGCGCGAAATGCCGAAGTGATTTTCTAGCTGTTCAGTTGACCATTCATAGTTTTCAACCACCGGAAAAGCTGGCTGCCACCCATGCAAAGTTTTTTTAAGCAACTCAAGTTGAATTGCTTCTTGCTGTAATTTCTTGCGACACATATGTAAATTCTCTCTACTCAACCTTTACTTGCTATTCACTAGTTTTGTTCGTCTACTAAAATTTGAATAGTTGTAGTTGTGCAACGAGTTGAACGTGCAACCGTTGAACAGGGTTGAACATAGAGGTTTATCCGCAGTGGCAAAACGACCTAAAAAGAATAAGGAAGCAGGAGAGGCATTTAAGAAATTACTCAAAGACAATAACTTTACCCAATACAAGCTAGAACAAGCGACTGGTTTGGATAAAAGCGTCATTACAAGCCGCGAACAAATTTATGAACATACATTGAAGCGGCTTCAAACTTTTAAAACTTATGTAATGGAAGGTTTGAAGCAAGAGGCATGGCAACAGTATTTTGAAATACGCCAAATTAATATATAGCAATCCTATTTGATTTGTAAGAATTAAATGTTTCAGATACCCGACTTCTCAAAGAAGTCGGGTATCTTGTTTCTCACGAATGATTTAGGACTGCTATAGATAATGATGCTCTTAGCAAAATGCATCTAGCTTACGGAGGTAATGCCGAAGTAATGTATATCCTTCGTGGTGATATTGTAACGACATCAAAAAGAGATTTAAAAGTTTATTGGCAAAATAATTCTGATGATTTGTTAAGAGAACCTACTTTAAAAAATCTTGTTAAACAACAGTTTGATAAACTTCAACAAGATAATCCCAAAACCTATCAACTTTTATGCAGATTAGGGTGTTATCGTTACCAATATCTCCCTGTAATACCTGAAAAAGGAATTTTTTGTTTACTTTGGGATGAGCGAAATGAGCGAAATAAACCTCGAATTATCAGAGATTTACGGGATAGAGCTTTAGTTAAGTTTAACGATGAAGGATACTATTTATATGAAGTTATTCACCAAGAAGCAATAGAAAGACTTGAATTAACAGATGATTGGAAAAAATCTCATGCTGAAGCTGGAATATTTTTGTCTACATTAATATCTAATTACTCACAATCAATTATTCCAAAAATAACTTATGTACAAAACATGAATGATAACCAACAACAAATGTATCGAAATATAGAACATGCAGAACAAGCAATAAAACAAGAACTTACTAAACAGGAAACATGTGCTTTAGAAATTGTGTATCATACTATGGAATTTTATGGTGCAGGTTGTTTTGAAGAATTAAAACAAGAACCAAAAGTACTAGACAATCCTTTTTTTCAAGCTGTCACCAATATGTCTTTTGAATATGTTGATTGTTATAGTATTTTAGGAATTGTACTTTATAAATTTGCATTAACTACGCAAATATTAGGAATACTTGATGAAAGAGAAGGAAAATTTTTAGAAAGTAGTAGAGAATTTGAATATTGTCAAAGAAGTTTAAACGTTAGTCAATCTTTTTTTCAAACAGCTTTGATAATTGCAACGAGGGTTAAAGAAAATAAATTAATTAGTAAGGTACTTTGCTCTTTGGCTGGTTGTCATTATTACAGGGGAATTAGTCTACATCAATTAGGTATATTCTTATATAGAATGACAAAATATAACGAAAGTAAAAAAGCTTTTGATGAAAGCAAACTAAACTTTGAGAAAGCACTACAAATATTTACTCAAATGTCATCGTATCAACAAATTGAGGAAGTAAAAAAAGCAATTGATAGTTTAAAAATCAGCCAAAATTCATGCAACAAAATAAAGGCGGGTGCGGGGATTGAACCCGCTAATCTCCAAATGGTGGAGATATAACCGATAACCCTAAATTCATCGTCCCCGAAAGGCAAATTGCGAATCAGGATAACCCGCCATGAAAAAGGATAAAAGAAGTTATTACCTTTTATCCTTTATGATTCAGCTGTTCTTATAACTCAATACAGTTCAGTTAAGCATTTCTCTCTTTTCTCTGCGTCCTCTGCGCCTCTGCGGTTCGTAAAAAAAATTGACGGCAAATAATTTTAGCCTTAACTGAACCATATTGTCTTACAAATCACCCGTAGCTAGCATCTGAATAATACGTGGTGTTCCAGGATCGAACCCCGCCAAATCCCAAGACAATGAATCTTGAGGATCTACCAAAGTAATGCGGTAAGGTGTGAGAGTGACATACACAGCCTTGACGTTGGGATTCACCTTTTTACGATACTTAGCCAACGCTTGACTAGGATGTTGATATCCAGCCCATGACTCACTGTCAGTCCAGAAGCAGACTACATCTGCTTTGAACTGATTCTTAATCATCCAGTCGTAAGCTACAGACGCATCAGTTCCCCCAAAGTTTTGATTTCTAGCTTTGCCAACAGCAGAACTAAAACTATCTTTAGCGGTGATGCCTAATTCCCGGAATTCATTAGCAAAGCCGCGAATCATATAGTTTTTCTCTGCCTTTGCTGTCACCAGTGCCATTGTGGTGGCAATTTCACAGCAACTTAGTCCCATGTCTGCAACTAAGCTACCCATTGAACCGGAAACGTCTACGGCGTGCATAAACACTTTGCCAGTGGGTTGCACAACATCAAAAGACAATTCCACAGCTTTCTCTAAAATGTCCACAATGCGAGAAACAGGTTTCCAAGTCTTTTGGCTACGTCCTAATCTTCCTCCAGATTCATAAGTTTTGAGTGCTTTCAAAACATCAATCGGATGGATACGACCTTTACGCAGATGTTCCTTGTTGTTGAGAACTGCTTCCAAACGCGATAAATTAGCGCTTTCATCAGTTCGTAACACACCCAGTTCTGTTAGCGAACCTAGATTCCGCAGCATTGCACCGATTGGCATTTCTGCAAATAGCAACTGCCAAGCTTGCTTATCCATTTTGCCTACGGGTGCAGCCATTTCGTGGGTTAAGCGTCCTTGCAAAATAGCTTCATGGGTTTCGGAAGGATTTCGCTTCAGCCACTCATACCACCAAATCTGCGCCAATGCTTCTGAGGGGATTTCTGCTGGCAAATCTTCCCAGCCTTTAACTACCCACTCAAATAGTTGACGATGATTTTCTGTAGGTGGTTTGACATGGAATAACCGTAATGCATCTCGATGAGAGAAACCTTGACGCTGTTGATATTTCAACAACTGATAAGCTAAGCCTTTCACATCTTCTCGTGAAAGCCAAGTTTTACCAGCTTCGCGCACCACCTTACCAAATCCTCGCAAAGATTTGGTGTAATTCAACCATTCATAGAAGTGGCTACCAGTGCGAACAACTTGCCCAAAGATTTCACCAAAAGCCTGTTTTGCTTGTGGTGCTTCACCCATAGATAGTAGTACCAATGCCAGAATAGTAGCACTGTTATTGATGGCGCGTCCGTCGCTAGCATAGAGAATTTCTTCGGCTACAAGGCTGGGATTTTCAGCAACAGCTTGTCTGACAACCGTTACAAAATCTTCTGTTAGTTCTTGCTTACCTGCATAGTAAGTGCTTTTTGCTGTACCAACTAAAAGACAACGGCGCAGCATCTTCCAAATGCCAGCATCAAACATCCAACCACCGGAACGTCCTTGAATCATCTGGGCTTCTCGTCCGGGGATAGGCTGTGATTGTGGTGTGGTTGTCTTCTTTTTAGTGTTCGCGGAGCGTGTCGTAGACAAGAAATTGTAATTCATGGCTTCATCTCCCAGCCCTTACGGGCAAAAATGAAAGGTGGCAGGGCAGGATTTGAACCTGCGACATCCGGCGTAAAAGGCGATAACCCTAATTCGTCGGCCTTTTCAGACAAGGGGTGAATAAGGATGTTTTCGGCGCTCTACCCACTGAGCTACCTGCCACATGGAAATTTTGGATTTTGGATTTTGGATTTTGGATTGAATCTAAAATTAATTGGTGTAGCGGGGCGGGATTTGAACCCGCGACCTCTCGAACCCAATCGATAACCCTCAATTCTTCGGCCTTTTCAGGCAAGGAGTGAATAAGGATGTTTAGCGCTCTGCCACTGAGCTACCCGCCACATATAAAAGTTATAAGTTGTGAGTTATGAGTTAAACATTCAAAACTCTTCCTCACCCAGCTATCCGCTAGATTAAAAGTTAATTTCTTTGGAATTTCAGGTTGTATTATTACTGTAGTATAAGTACTACTAGATGTCAACTGGCTGGTAAGCTAATTTTAGAATTTTTTTCAGTAATAACGTAGACGCGCAAGCGGTGATAGCATTTCCACAAATATTTGCAACACATGAATCGTTTGTAGGGCGTACATCTGTACACCCCTACCCATGTATCTGTATAAGGACATGAAGAAAAGAGAGTTTTTTTGGGTTTTGCCCTCAACCTAAATCTGACAGGGTTCCTGGAGTATTAGGCAAAAAGTTTTGCCTACAGTTTCATAGCTGGTATGTGTGTTAGAGTGCTAAAAGCATAATACTGAGCTAGACTGTGTTTTAGTTTTGCCGATAAATTTGCCGTAACTTTGCCAAACGATACAAAAAAGTGACCAGATTTTTGCCAAGATAGTATATCATTTGCAAAAATTCACTTGGCAAGAATCGGCATGAGTGAAAAATTACTAGAAGGCAACGGGAAAGCTTTTCTCGTTCTACTTTTGCCAATCTCGTTTTTGATTATTTTCCTGGTTACTACCTGGAAATTTTTGCTGGCGCTAATTGTGCTGGCGATCGCTTTCAATATTTGGCAGCTATATCAATGGCAACAATGGTGTCTGAAAGTTAACCCAATTTTCCATCAGTTAATTCGGGAAAACCAAGGCAAGATTACGCCAATAGACTTGGCACTGAGGGGCAATTTTTCTGGGCCAGCCGCAAAACGCTACCTAGATGGAAAAGCTTCAGAATTCGGTGCGAGTTTCATAAACTCTGAAGAAGGGGGTGAAGTTTATTATTTTATAACTGCCAGTATTCTGGGCAACATACTCGATAGTAGCGAACCTGTTAAACAACTTCCGGCTCAACCAGTGAGTAAAACAGCGCGTTCGCTTTTGGCTCCACCGCCACCACCGCCACTGGAAGAAGAACTAGAAGCAGAATTGCCACCACCAGCAGTTCATACGGAAGTCCAACCAAATCTGGCAAAACAGCTAGTTTTTGGCTCTCTCATCCAATCGGAACTAGCTAAACGGCTAAATGTTTATTCCAGCACGGTATATAAACGGCGAAATGATCCAGAATTCCCAGAATGGACTCGCAGCCGAGACCCAGATGGTATTGCTTGGACTTTTTCGGAAAAAACTAAGGAGTTTTTCCCGTTGGAGGAAGGCTAAAAAATTAAAAATTAAACTTTAATTTTTGATTCCAAACCTACGGCTTCAGTGATGGAATTTAATCGATTCTGTTCTAACTTAGAAAGCAAACCAGCCAGAATTCGACGTACCATCATCGGCCCTTCATAAATCCAGCCTGTATAAATCTGGATCAAACTAGCACCAGCAGTAATTTTTTCCCAAGCGTCTTCGGGAGAAAAAATGCCACCAACCCCAATAATCGGTATTTGTCCTTGGGTTTGCTGCCAAATAAAACGAATTACCTCAGTAGAACGATCGCGTAATGGCGTACCGCTGATTCCGCCGGCTTCTTCTTGAGGTGATTTGCCAGTTTGCCCAATTAGTTGAGTTTTCAGGCGATCGCGGCTAATGGTGGTGTTAGTAGCGATAATTCCCGCCAATTGGTAGGTTTTGGCTATAGCAATAATGTCCGCGATCGCTTCCCATGCCAAATCAGGTGCTATCTTGACAAAAATCGGTTTTTGTGCATTGTTTTCCTTTTGTAATAAATCCAAGATGGCACTGAGCATGGAAGCATCTTGGAGCGATCGCAACCCTGGAGTATTGGGGGAAGAAACATTAACTACAAAATAGTCGCCCAACTCCTTAAGTAAGCGAAAACTATTGAGATAATCTGTTGCTGCTGCTTCTAAGGGCGTAATCTTGGATTTACCCAAATTAATACCTATGGGTATTGTCCAAGCTAACTCCTGCAACGCCAGTGCCAACCGTGCTGCCATAGCTGCCGCACCGCTATTATTAAAACCCATGCGGTTAAGTGCAGCTTGATCCAAAGGTAAGCGAAACAAGCGTGGACGAGGATTTCCTGGTTGTGCTACAAACGTCACAGTACCTAATTCTGCGAAGCCAAAACCAAAACTCGACCAAATACCAGCAGCAACTCCATCCTTATCAAACCCAGCTGCCAAGCCTACGGGGTTGGGAAAGTGCAATCCAAATAGAGTTTGCTCTAAACGTGGATCGCACAAACATAAAGAATGCTGTAGGCTACGGTTGAGCCAGCTAGCAGGAGGACGACCACTGGTTTGCGATAGCCAGCTGAGGCTACGAATCGTCTCTTGATGTAACCACTCTGGATCTGTTTTTACCAGATTGAACAAAAACGGACGAATTGCGAATTGATAAATATCCATTTGTTAGTTGTCAGTTGTCAGTTGTCAGTTGCTATTGATGCTTTGGGTAATGCTTTTTCATTCCTGACGCAAGTTGATCATATTTGACACTCCCCGCGCTAAAGCGACGGGGATTCTGTAATCTAGGTCAGAATTTGCTCTAGCAGGCTTGCGCCAACTAGCGTAGTGATTCCAACTCCTACAGCGTTACTTCGGGACTGCCCGTCCCTAGCAAGTCTTGCAAGATTTAAAATGTTAACTGCTGCGTTTTCGTCTCTATGCAAACTACATCCACAGCTACAAACATGGGTGCGAGTTGATAGGGATTTTTTAACGATTACACCACAATTTGAACATTTTTGTGAGGTGTAATGTGGAGCCACAGCAACAGCTTGTTTACCAAATTTACCAGCAAAATACTCAATCCACTGCCTAAACAAATACCAGCTAGCGTCAGCAATTGACTTAGCCAAACAATGGTTTCTGAGTAAATTACGCACTTGCAGGTTTTCATAGGCTACTAAGTCGTTAGACTTGCACACGTTACGCGCAATTCTCTTTGCGTGTTCATTCCGTTGCCTACTTATTCTCAAATGCTTTCTATAAAACCTTTAACACCAGACTGGTTTACCACTAACCACTGACCACTGACTATTAACAACCAACGCTTTTAACGATTAGTGCAAGAGCCTATAACTTAAGATGGTTTTTTGGGCATCTTATATATTACAACTTATGTAAACCAATTATCAGATGGGGCAGTCACAAAAAACTATAGCCGCCGAACAGCAAATCCAGGCCTTGGGACAAGTCCTGCAAAGCCTCAGAGAAGAGGATGATGTTGAAGTTCTAATTAAAACTACTATTTCTTATGTTCAACAGCAGTTTGACTACAGCCTGATTTGGATTGCGCTTTACGATCGCCTAAAGCACACATTGTTTGGCAAAGGAGGTATCATTCCCGATGGTGACACTAGATTGTTATACAAACGGTTTGTCCTCAATTCTGGTGATCTCTTAGAGCAAGTAGTGATCGAACAGCGTCCTTTGGGTATAGCCGATTTGCAAACCGAAACCCGTGCAGCAGAATGGCTAGAAGTTGGCAAAAAATTTAATATCCAGGGAACAGTTTTTTTACCAATTCGCTACAAAGACCGCTGTTTAGGCGTGCTATTACTGGGTTGCGATCGCTGGGGTTACTTACTCTCAGGGGAAGCAAAAGCACGTCTGATGATGGTTCTGGGCGAACTAGGGGCCGTACTTTATCAACATGAAATAGATCTACAGCAAAAGCAAACCAAGCGTCCTGATGAACCATTATTACAGTTACTAGAAAATTTACGTACCTTAAATAATCTTGACCAAAGGCTGAAAGCAGTAGTAGAGACAACACATCAATTTATCTCCCCCAACCGGACAAATATTTATTGGTTTGAACGCCAAGGGCGTTACTTTTGGTGTCGGATGAGCAACCAACTGGTCAATATGGGTCGTGATTCTAGCAATCAGCAACCCGCAGCTGGGATAACAGTGCAGGAATTGAGTGAATTTTATTATGCTTTAGCAGTCAATCAAATTGTTTGGATTGGTGATGCACGTAGTTCACTTAAAAGCCACTTTACAGGAAAATTATTGCAACGCTTGCGGGTGCGATCGCTGTTGGCAGCTCCGATTATGTGGCAGAATGACCTGCTAGGTTTTCTGGCAGTAGAGGGCAATGAACCTCGAATCTGGACGGAAGCAGATAAAAACTTTGTCCTTGGTGCTGCGGGGTTAATTTCTTTGGTTGCTCCTACTGACAGTATGGAAAGCACCATTCAACAAATCCAAGATGATAGCCATCTCACTAGCCAAGTTGCCCAAGCCATCTATAGCCAGCAAAACCTTCAAGAAACTTTACAAAATTGTGCGACAAAAGTGTTGGCTCGACTCGCTGCCACTCGCTTTTTACTATTACAGTACCACCCTGAGCAGAATAACTATCAAGTTGTTTACCAAAGTCAACCCCAGAATCGCCGACCTTTGACATTTGTTTTCAATGCCCTCAAAGAAATGGACGTACAACTGCTGAAGTCTGCAAAAACTGCTGTGGAGGTAGAGAACTTAAACGAAGATTTGCGGTTTTTGAATTGGCGTCCACCTTTACTAGAAAATGGTGTGCGATCGCTGCTAGTTTGCAACTGCACTCAAAATCATGCACCAACAACCCTTTTACTCCTTGCTCACGAAAACTATCGCACTTGGACAAGTTTAGAAAAGGAACTGCTGTGGATTGTCAGTCAACAAATTGGTGTAATTCTTCGTCAATGGCAACTGCACACTGAGACTCAGTATCAGCACAAATTTTTGTCCAGTATTCAGCAATGTCTACGTATCCTGGAACCTGCCGAAAGTGAAAAAATCGCTCCAAAGCATTTAGAACGCACAGTATTAGAACAAATAGCATATATTCTTGATTGTCCCCTGACATTACTGCTATCTTGGTCAGCTGGTGAAGATAATGCAGAAATTATACCAGGGGTAATAGCAGATAGTAAGTTTGGCCTGAGCGGCAATACATCAGTTGCC
Source organism: Nostoc sp. UHCC 0702 (assembly GCA_017164015.1). Taxonomy (GTDB): domain Bacteria; phylum Cyanobacteriota; class Cyanobacteriia; order Cyanobacteriales; family Nostocaceae; genus Amazonocrinis. The sequence goes on along the minus strand of CP071065.1, from coordinate 7,939,234 downwards.
ATCCAATCTGAGGCTTTGATCCAGTGGGCGCTTGCTCACGACAATTATCTCAGTATGAATGTGGACGATTTACCCCCAGAAACTAGAAAATGGTTAAATGGTTCCGGCATCGGTCAAATTTTGGTGATGCCTTTACGTACTGCTGCTGATTATCAACCCACTGGGGTAGTGGTAATAGCAGACCGTCGAGAACGTCAATGGTCACAACAAAGCCTCAATATCACAGAAACTCTTGTGACTCAATTAGCTTGGTCGCGTCGTCACCAGCAAATTATCCAACTTTTAGAGTCCACAACTCAAGAATTACAACAGCTCAATTGGTATAAACACCGTCGTCTACAAGAAATCCAGAGAACAACAACCTTAGTACTGAGTCAAATAAATGATTTGGGTATTCCTACTAATGAATTAACTCAGACACGCTACCAGTTATTGCTGCGGCAGTTAGACCACACAACAGCCTCCATGAGTGGACTAGTGAAACTTGAGCAGTGGCATTTGCATATGAGCTGGGAAACCATGCCCGTAGCTAGTTTTTTGAAGCGATCGCTCGAACGAGTGGAAACTTTATTTAAGCAACACAAGCTGTGGGTAGGTGTGCATGGTTTAGGACAATCCATTGGGGAACAGGATACAGCAAACAGTGGTTCATTAGTTAAAGGAATTCAAACCTCAGATTATCCATCCTCAATGGTGATCGCTGGCGATATTGTCAAATTTGAATTAGTTCTTCATGAATTATTGCTTGCAGCCTGTGAGCGTTCTCAAAACGGTAGCAGGATTGATATCTGGTGTCGCCGTTCAGATGAACGATTGTTAGAACTGTCGATCACAGATAACGGCATCATTGAACCACAGCTACTGGCAGCGCTAAATAACAATACACCCAAAGATGTGCTTGCTCCTTACTACCTCAACCAGCCACCAGGTTTACATCTGCTAATCTGCCAAAATCTCATGCAGCAATGGGGGGGAGAATTACATTTTTATCAGTTACCAGATAATCGTGTAGTCAGTCGTTTGCTGTTACCGCTAGCTGGTAACAATCTTTAGTCAGTTTTGACTGTTGACTATTGACTATTGACTGTTGACTGTTGACTGTTGACTGTTGACTGTTGACTATTGACTGTTGACTATTGAAAGCTAATTGACACTCCCCAGCCATAAATGGCGGGGATTCCAGCGTCACTGACGTTCCTTGCTTTTACAGGTCTTACGACCAATAGAAGTAGAGGGAACATCTCAACTGGCGTTACTTTGGATCTGCCCGACCCTAGCGCTTGCACGACTTAAAATTACTTTGGCAGCATTTAGATCACGTTGCTCAATGTGTCCGCACTTGTTGCAAGAATGTGTCCGAGTGCTTAAAGATTTCTGGACTCTAGCGCCACAATTACTGCATTCCTGGCTTGTGAAGTGGGGAGGGACTGCAATAATTTCTCTGCCAAACTTCCCTCCAAAGTATTCGAGGAAGGCGCGGAAGTTGTACCAAGAAGCGTCAGTTATACTTTTGGCTAGTTTGTGGTTTCTTACCATGCCGGAAACATTCAAATCTTCCAAGACGACCTTAGCGTTAGCCAGGGTTAAGTTACGTGCGAGTCTCTTCGCATGTTCATCCCTTTGTCTTGTTACTTTTAAATGCTTACGGGCATAAATACCACGAGCTAATATCCTACCAGATGACCCTTTCTTCTTCTTGTAAATGTTACGTTGGCTAGCTTTAATCTCCTGTTCTGCCTTGCGTAGAAAACGCGGGTTCTCCTCATGATTACCGTTACTATCAGAGTAGAAATATTCCAATCCCACATCAATACCAATTTCTGATGTGGTTATTGGTGCATCTTGTTGGTTGTCCACTTTGACGCAAAATTGAACATAGCAACCATCGGCTCTACGAACAATCCGAACTCGTTTAATTAGCTCAACAGGGTATTGATGAATATCCCATTTACCTAATAGCTTGAGTTCGCCAATACCTTTTTTATCAGTAAAAGTGATGCGGCGCTTACTTGGGTGCAGCTTCCAAGACTGTTGCTTATATTCAACAGAACGACTATGTTTTTTGAACTTTGGATAGCCCTTCAACCCTTGTTTTTTAGCTTTGCAATTAGCAAAAAATCTGTTGATTGCTCGTTCAACATTTTCTACTGATGCTTGACAGGCATGACTGCTTAAGTTTCTCACAAAGTCATATTCTGCTCGTAATTGAGTGTTGTACTGGTACAATTCTTTTTTGCCAATACCGTGATTATCCATCCAGTATCTAAGCACTTTGTTTCTGACAAACTGACTTGTGCGGATAGCTTCATCTATAGCTTTAGCTTGTGCTTTTTTAACAACTGCTTTGTATTCCAATACCAACACCCTTGAATCACCTCCCTTACATTTGCTAGAATTTATTTAGTATACACGGCATTACTAAACATGACAACTAAAAAGCGATTAAGAAACATACCTGTTTTGCATGATGAGGTGAAGACAAAGAGAACCGTGGTACTCACTCCTACGACTTGGAAAAATATTAAAGCTGAAGCAATAAATAGGGGTATCAGTGCTAGTGAGCTAATAGAAGAATGGGGACGGCGATTAAAATCGCCAACGGCTAACCCCCATAAATGAATTTAGGGGCTAGCCCGCCGTTGCTACTTTGGTCTATGGGAGGATTAGTGCCACATTGAACCGCTAAAAGTATCTTCCCTTCGTAATAAACTGGTTATAATTATTTTCCATATCTCAGAAATCAACTTCTCATCTGCACAGTATTCATATGGGACGCGCTCGTTCTAAGTCTGACTTGCCTACAAAAATTTGTCCGGTATGTCAACGTCCCTTCACTTGGCGTAAGAAATGGCAAGATTGCTGGGACGAAGTGAAATACTGCTCAGAACGTTGCCGTCGTCGCCGTTCTGATGCTCATAATCAAAACAACGGCAACACAGACACCAAATAAGGCAAAGGATAAATGAATTTACAGGTGCAACCTAAATTAATTATTCATGGAGGAGCAGGTAGTTCTCTCCAAGGCAAAGGAGGATTGGAGGCGGTGCGGCGATCGCTCCACACAATAGTAGAAGAAGTGTATGCTCTTTTACTGTCAGGTGCAACTGCCTCCGTCGCAGTGGTGCAGGGGTGTCAAATGTTGGAAGATGAACCCCGTTTTAATGCTGGTACTGGTTCGGTGTTGCAATCTGATGGTCAAATCCGTATGAGTGCGTCTCTAATGGATGGCAAATTAGGGCGCTTTAGTGGTGTGATCAATGTCTCGCGCGTCAAAAATCCCATTGAATTGGCACAATTTTTACAAAATTCACCAGACCGCGTGCTGTCAGATTACGGTTGTGCGGAATTGGCGCGAGAATTACAACTTCCCAGCTATAACGCTTTAACAGAGTTGCGGTTGCAAGAGTGGATACAAGAGCGTCAAGATAATTTTAAAAGCACGATGGCTAATGTGGTCGCTGAACCAGAACTAGCAGAAACCAGCAATTCCCGACGCGGTACAATCGGCGTAGTAGCTTTAGATGCTTATGGTACTCTGGCTGCTGGCACTTCCACAGGTGGCAAAGGCTTTGAGCGTATAGGAAGAGTCAGTGATTCTGCTATGCCAGCAGGTAATTATGCTACTAATCATGCAGCAGTTAGCTGCACTGGTATTGGTGAAGATATTATGGATGAGTGCTTAGCACCAAGGGTTGTGGTGCGTGTGACTGATGGTATGTCCCTCAAAGATGCGATGCAACGCTCATTTTTCGAAGCTACCCAGAACCAGCGGGATTTTGGAGCGATCGCCTTAGATGCAACAGGAGCGATCGCTTGGGGTAAAACCTGCCAAGTCCTACTCGCCGCCTATCACAACGGCGAAAAGATTGACGATACCTTAGAACTGCCAGATGGTACAGAAATTGGGTGTATTTAATCCCCAATTAACAAAAAGCAAAAGGTAAAGTTTTTCTTTTTTCCTTTTGCTTTGTATTTACGAAAATAATTATTTTTTTAAACAGGCAACTGTTTCAAAAGTCTTCTTACTCTAGATTGAATATACGGAAGATTTTTAGGTACACGTTTAGCTATGTACCTGATTAACGCAATTTGATAGCCAAACTTATATTTAATTGGAGAAAAGATATCAGCTTTTACCTGGTCAGTTCTGCTTTTGTTTGGGTCTTTTAGCTTTGATACTTCACGAAGATATACAGGATGTTCTCCCCAAACAGACGCAAAATGTACAATAGCAGGGGATACAACTGTATTGTACTTCTGAAACCTAGATTTACCTGTGAAGGTATCTACTTCTAGAGAACCGCGAAGTCCGATAGGAGTTCGCATCATCTGGCCTTTATCATCAAACATAGTTTGATTGTGCAGCGTCATAGCTATGGCAAAGATAGGTTCTTCGGCAGGGCCATCACCGCGAAATTCAGTTATACCTAGATTTTTCCAATCACGCGAAATTGAGAGTCCTGTTTCAAAAACTGACAAGGCAGTTTCGCTTTTATCGAAATATATCAGACCTCCATTAAATTTAGGTAACTTTTCCAAACTAAATTTATTTAGTACCTCATCTACTTTTATGAAAATATTTTTATCCCCTGCTTGAAGATAGCGATCTCCTGGCACAGTGAAACTTCTTCCTTCTAAGGTATCAAAGATAAAATTAATATCTCTGACTGCAATACAATCACTATCAATATAAAGAGTACGCTGAAATGGAGAATACTTATTAAGATGAAGTTTTTGTACCACGTTTGAACCGTATTCTTTTTTTAAGGGTACGATATAATCAAAAAGTTCTCTCAATTCTTGATCATTGAGATTGTCAGTCACAATAGCACTGGGAATAAGTGGTGAATGAAGACGCAGAGAGCGTGCCAATGTTTTCGCCATTTCTATATAGTGAGGTGCTCCGTAGGCAGTTACGATAACACCACGTTCTAAATTAGTCATTTCTGTAGACTCAGATTTATTACAAAAGTATTGTAGTATAAAAAAGCAATACTGGTAGCAGTAAAACGTTTTGTATTTTTAATCATTTATACATATCAACCACGTCTATTTTGAAACCTGAATTTTTTCAGCAGGGTATATTATTCGGTCGTGGCTTGAGTTATGAGGTTTACCCTAATTACAAAAAACTATGATTTCCAATGTGGACGTGGTTTAACTGTTAACTTTTAACTCCTCACTCCTCACTTTTTTGCTTTTTACGCCAACCTGGTTTAACTACCTGACGACTACGAGCAATCACCAGAGAATCATCTGGAACATCATCAGTGACAGTCGAACCAGCAGCCACGTAGACATCATCGCCCAAGGTTACAGGAGCTACTAAAACGCTATTGGAACCAGTTGCAGTGCGATCGCCGATTTTGGTAGGATGTTTGTTCACACCGTCATAATTGGCAGTAATTGTGCCTGCACCGATATTCACCCGAGTACCTGTAGTGGTATCGCCCAAATATGACAAATGTGCCACGTTAGTGCGATCGCCTAATTTAGTATTTTTCAATTCCACAAAATTACCCACGCGGCAACCAGTACCCACTTGTGCTTGACCGCGCAAATGGGCAAAAGGGCCAATCCTGCTTTTCGCCTGGACAATGCTATCTGTGACCACAGAATACAGTACTGTGACATTTTCACCTAACTGACTATTTTCAATTAAAGTCCCAGGGCCGATGCGACTCCCTCTATGAATCACAGTATTTCCTCGCAGGTGAGTTTGAGGTTCAATAATCACATCTGGATGCAGTTCTACAGTCTCATCAATTGTGATACTGCTAGGGTCTATGAGAGTGACACCCGCTACCATCCATTTTTCCTTAACCCGTTGCTGCAAAATTTCGTATGCTGCTGCTAGTTGCAAGCGGTCATTAATCCCTAGAATTTCTTGGTAATCTTCCACATCAACTGCCATCACTTGCCCAACTTGGGTAACAGCATCAGTAAGATAATATTCTTTTTGGGCATTATTGGCTTCTAAGTGGGGCAAAACTTTTGCTAAATCCTGCCAACGAAAGCAGTAAACCCCAGCATTAATGCGACGATTTTGTCTTTGAGCAGCAGTACAATCCTTATCTTCAACAATTTGTTGCACAATATTTTCACCGTTACAAAAAACGCGCCCGTAGCCTTTGGGTTCAGGTAAATGCGCGGTGAGGATAGTAGCGGCGTTGTGATTTTCTTGATGAGTTTGCAATAACTGTTTGAGGGTTTGGGCACGTACTAACGGTAAATCACCATTGAGTACCAGCAAATCTCCGGTATATCCTTCCAGGTGAGGAAGTAATTGCTGGATAGCATGACCTGTACCCAGTTGTACAGTCTGTTCCACAAACTCCAAGCTGGGTATTGACTGCATGGTTGCTTGGACTTCTTGGGCCTGATATCCCACAATAACTATCCGTCGTGAAGGTGAAAGCGGTTCTACACTTTCGAGAACTCTTTCAACTAGCGATCGCCCACCCAATGAATGTAACACCTTGGGTAAGTGTGATTTCATCCTTGTGCCGCGTCCTGCCGCTAGAATTGCTACAACTACCATAATTAGCCATCACCAATCAGTGAATTGCGCTTTCGCGCTTGGTACTTTCAGATTTAGGCTCAAATCATACCAGCTAATCATTGCAGACTGAAACTATGAAAAAGTCAATAGTCAATAGTCAATAGTCATTAGTTATTCCCCCATCCCCCCATCTCCCTCATCCAGACTTCTGACTACTGTTTTTCCCGATAGGAGTGAATAAAGTCTGCAAACTGCTGCATTAATTTGGGATTACGCCATCCTATGTATGTTTCCTCGAGCATTATCTGTAATGCTTCTTCACAGCTAAAAGCTCTTTTATAAGGTCGTTCGCTTGTCAGCGCATCATAAATATCAATTATCTGAAATACTTGGGCTAGGTAAGGAATATCATCCCCTTTCAATCCATCGGGGTAGCCTGAACCATCCCAGCGCTCGTGGTGATGGCGAATAATGGGAACTACACCCCGCATACTGCGTAGTGGTTGGCAGATTTTTTCCCCAATTACAACATGCTGTTTCATAATCTCCCAATCTTCGGGGGTGAGTTTGCCGCGTTTGAGTAGCACGGCGTCGGGTATGCCCACCTTGCCGATATCGTGAAGATAACCACCCCACATCAAATCTCGAATTTGGTGGCGTGAGAGATTGAGGTATTCACCAAAAGCTTGTCCTAGTTTTACTAACCTTTCGCAATGGTCGCCTGTGTTGGGATCGCGACTTTCTATTGCCCTAGCAACGGAAAACAGCACTTTTTCGGTGTGGTCTAAGTCTTCGTTCAAACACTTCTGGCGCACTAAAGACTTAACACGCGCTGCCAATTCTACACGGTCAAAGGGTTTGGTGAGAAAATCATCTGCTCCTACTTCAATTCCCCGAATTCGCGATCGCCTATCATTTAATGCTGTAATAAAAATAACTGGTATTAGCCTGGTATGCTCTTCCTGCTTAAGTAACTGGCAAACCTCAAAACCATCCATTCCCGGCATCATCACATCCAGCAAAATCAGATCCGGTTGTTTTTGTGTAACTAGTTCTACTGCCGTAGAACCACAGTCAGCCTCTATAACTTCGTACCCTTCCATAGACAAAAGAGCAACAGCAGTCATCCGACTGGCTGTATGGTCATCAACCACTAACACTTTTGGCAGTCCTGAATCAAAGCCTTTCACTTGAGAGCCTTTGGCTTGTGGAGTTCCAGATATTAATGAATCGTAACCAGAACTAGTATCAGGTTTCATCCAAGATGGCTCTACCTGTTTGTGTTCCAGTAAAAGGTCTTCTTTAGATAAGCCCAAGGAATAACCCTCTAAGTTTTGTAATCCTAAGGCATGATTTGAACTGATACTATTGACTGTGTTTAGGCAGTTTGACCCAATAATATTTTGTTCAGTAGAGTTTGGACTCTTGGAACTCCATTGAATCACAAAGACACCCCAATCTTATAAAGAAGTTAACAGTGTTCGACTGCAAAAACAAGTTTAGTTCTTGACCATATTCGACTTGGCATTACAGCAAGGTTTATTAACTAGACAAAGCTGCTTGCTTACACAATAGACATCATATTTTTTGTGTGTTATGAGAACACCGAAGAGATTGCTATAAGAATTTTGCTGCCAGATTCCTTACCTTTCATACCAGTATGATAAATTAACACAAATGTTAAATCAGGTTTTTCACTGAGATTTATTAACATACTAGCGCTAGAAAACATTGTAATTCCTCAATTTAGATCCAAGTCTGGTAGTTTGAGCTTAAAGTTTTTATACCGATTTGTAAACATACGTGTTTTTGGGCATCGACTTATGTAATTCATAATACTCATAATCTTTACATATTTAAATGTAGTTTTGTATACTTATTTGAATTTTTGTAATTGAAATAAAAAAACTCACTATATTCAGTTTTATAAAGAATCTAAGAATTTGTAAAAATTTTTACAATTATTTTGTAATTGGGTATTAAGTTCAGATTTCATCAGGGTTTGCTGGTTGGAATCTGTTGCCTTCTTTTAGAAAATTGGTATTAAAGCCAGTTTGCATAGTTAAACCCCGTCCTTAAGGACGGGGTCTTTTTCCTGATTGGCTGACAACCATCGTTTTCGCCAACGGGAGGTAGGCTCAAGTGAACAAGTTTCTTGTTCTTGTCGTCGCCGCATCACTATGATGTGAGCGGGATCATTCAATTGCGGATCGCGGTAAGGAATAGCAGCACGAGTTAGCAAGTGTTCATTTTCTTCTTGGGAGAGAGGAGGTAGGGGAGCAGGGGGGCAAGGATGCAGGCGAGCAGAGGGGAAAAACATACTGCTATTTCTCCTCATCGCCCCTAATCCCCACTCCCCTTCGGTCGTGGGGGCCCCGAGTTCCCCATCGCCCCATTGCCCCCCAACCCCAGAGGGGGCCCCAATGCCCCCCATCTCCCCATCTAAGCGATGGGCTGCAACCGTACCAGGCGATCGCCTTCCCACAGCTGGGGTGGAACCTATCACTAAGCCGGCTAGTAAAAGGGCTGTACGTACAGCAGCAGCACATGAGTAAGTCGCCAGAATGCCATCTACGTGTAAACACCGAGAAAGTTGTTGAATGAATTCAACAGTCCATAGCTGAGGGCACTGTGGTGGTGAGAAGGGATCTAAAAAAATTGCATCTGCTTGGAAGCCTAATTGATGTACTAGCCCAATTGAGGTTCTCGCATCGCCAATTAATAACCTTGCGTTGAGATAATCTGTTTGGTATTGCTGCTCAAAAGCTAACTGAGACAAAATTGCAGTGTATTCGTAGTTCCAGTTATCGAATAAGTTACGAGCGATCGCAGCTTGTGGTACAGATGGATTCAGTTCTAAAGCAATTAATTCCACATGACAATTTGGATTAACTGCCCAAATCGCCTGTAAAGCAGCTGCTGTGTTGTATCCTAGACCATAACAAATATCCAATATTCGTAAAACTGGTTTTTGGGCAGCTTGAGCCAACTGCGTAGGAGCAACAAACTTAAAATAACTCTCCTGCTTCGCTCCAAAATGGCTGTGAAATAATTCACTAAACTCTTGAGAAAAAAAGGTGAAAGAACCATCTGCTGTTAGCTGAGGTTGAAAATTATTCCAGTCTGACATTTTGCATTCTAAAGTGGGAAAATGACTGATAATTGATACCTGATGACTGATGACTAACAACCAATTTTTTGTTTCGCAAGCCTGGCTTTTGGAACATCTTGACGATCCAAAAGTTGTTATTGTAGATTGTCGCTTTTCTTTAGCAGACGCACAACTAGGAAAACAGCAATACCAAACAAGCCACATACCAGGAGCTTACTACTTAGATTTGAATCAGGATCTTTCTAGTCCTGTGAGCAAACATGGCGGCAGACATCCTTTACCTAACCCCAATGATTTAGCTAATAAATTAGCAGCAATTGGGGTAAATTTTCAAAAAACTCTGGTTGTAGCTTATGATGATTCTCGTTTTGCCTTTGCAGCTCGTCTGTGGTGGTTATTGCGCTATCTAGGACATGAGCAAGTAGCTGTACTCAATGGAGGTTTTACTGGGTGGCAACAAGCAGGATATCCCATTACAGATGTGATTCCAGAAGCCCAGATAGGCACTTTTATCCCCCAGGTACAAACAGAACTGGTAGTAGATATTGAGGCTGTGAAAAGTCGAAAAGATTTACCGCACGTAGTTTTGGTAGATTCTAGAGAAAGCGATCGCTTTCGAGGTGAACGTGAACCTATTGATAAAATAGCTGGTCATATTCCCGGTGCTGTTAACTATCCTTGGCTGGAAGTTACAGAGTCTTCAGGGGAGGTAATTTCTCAAAGCAAGCAAAGTCTTCGCTGGGAAAAAGTGGAAAAAGCTGAAGAAATTTTAGTTTATTGCGGTTCTGGCGTTACTGCTTGTGTAAATTTACTTTCTTTGGAATTCGCTGGTATTCACACGGGAAAACTTTATGCTGGTAGCTGGAGCGACTGGTGTTCTTATTTGTAGTTATGAGTTAAGAGTGAGCAGTTAAGAATTAAAACTCATAACTCCTCACTCTGATTAAAACCGACCTAATTCTATATTGTAGTTGATACTGAAGAACCAATTATCAAAATCAATATTTGGATCTGTAGAACTACCCAAAGTAACTCCAGCCTGGACATTCATATTGCTAGAATCGGATAGGCGGTAATTTAAGTTGCCAAATAGCCGATGAAATTGGTCTTCTCGTTGGCGCTGCGTAAAGTCTGAGAAGTTAAACTGATAGTTCAGACCAACCTGGAGTGGTTTTTCTATATAGTAGTTCAAAGAAAGCCAAAAGAAATTGACTACCCGACTACGACTTTGGGGGTCAGCAAAATCCACACTCAATTCGTAGAAGCTATCTAGCGTCAATTTTGAAGTTAGGGGATCTCGCCGTCCCAAAGACAGTTGCAGAGAATTTTCGTTTAAAAAGCGATCGCTAGCTTTATAGCTATCTGAGCGATCGCTGTTGTTGGCGTAAAATAACTGTTGATTACTCCAACTAATTTCTCCATACATTCGTTGTGATAACTGCTGATAAATGCTGACGTTAAATTTTATCTGGTTATAATTGTATTTTGATTGATTTATATAACGAATTATGTTGCCATCTATTGACCCATTTAAATAAGTCTTAGATCCTAAAGGGAAATAGGCAGAGGTTAACCTCAGTCCAGAAACAATTAAACCATCTTCTATGGGTTTATCATCTGAGGAAAAAATATTACTTGTCTGGAAGTAGCCTACACGAGCCTTGAGAGAACCTATAGGTTTAAATTTTGTTACGGGTGGTTCTGTCCTTGGGGCTGGTAGTTGTTCTAGGGGCCGTGGCCGCAGGCGCAACCTTAATTCGCCAGTATCAGACTCAAGAGGCGGCAGTTTTTGCTCTTGCAACTGCTGCCAAAGTTTCTCTAGCCTTTCAGACTCATCTATTTGAGGTGTATTCAATAGTTGTTCGCTAGATGATTCTGGAGAAGAATTAGGAAAATCCTTTGGCTGCACTTCCACCGGTGGCGGCTGATTTGGCTGTTGAGTATCCCTAATCTCTTGAGTTGGTGCTGGAACTTGATCAGTTGTTGGTGTTTGCTGTGTCAGATTGAATTGTTTATGGAAGTCTAAACTCTCTGATTCACCGGACTTTTGGTCACAAGAATTAATTGCATTTAGTTCCCATCTTTGGCATGGCAGATGAATTATTTGTGTACTTGTTAGAGATTTAGTTGTCGCTGCAAGCTGATCTTTATTAGACCATAGCTGTCTATTTGCAGCTCCTGCCACGTCAACCCTGATGCAACACCAGCTTCCACCACTGGACGCTAATAAAATCCCAAAAAACACTATTTTCCAACTCTTAAGATGCATCTTGGGTAGCGTTGTTTGCGTTTAGCAGGGATAGACTCACAAACTGCATCATAAGTTCCGCCTTAGACAATACAATTTTTACTCAACTATAGTGAAATTGCACTAGTGAATCACCTTGAAAATAAACTGAGAGTTACCCAAAAATTGAATGATAATCGAAATCTATTACAAAAATATCAGGAAGAACCAGCGGCAACTACTCCTGATACGCCACTAATGAATATCATTCCTATTGATTGGAGATTCTACTTTTTGAATTCTATTAATAGAATGTATTTCTTGTCTATTTCATCTATTAAATGTACACTAAACTTCAGATAAATTTACCCAAAAAATCACTACTACAATTCAAAGACTTTAACCTTAGATACGTTGATTATCAATCAAGTTTGCTGTTATTAATTGATATTTACAAATATTCAAACTATGTTTTGTAAATCGTTTCTACTATCAGTTATTGGTTTATGGGGAGTTCTATTGCTGCCTTTGTCAAATCAGGCAAGTGCCATAACTCCTTTGACACGAGCAGAGATTCAGAATCTGCAAAATTTGGTGCAACTGATACCCAGAAATAACCAAAAAATCCGTCCTGCAAAGAAATTAGATGCAATGATTCCTGGAGATGGGCTATCAACTGGTCGAGCTTCTTTGGCAGATTTGCGTTTCAACGATGGCTCTTTGGCAAGAATTGGGGAACAGGCAGTATTTCAATTTTTGCCCAAGACTCGCGACTTTAGACTGTCAAATGGAACTGTGCTGCTGCTCATTCCGCCTGGAAGGGGGCGAACACGCATACAAACGCCCAGCGCAGCAGCAGCAATTCGTGGTTCAGCTTTATTTGTGCGCTACAACAAACAAACAGACACCACCATTGTAGGTGCGCTCACCAATAGCGGCATTGAAGTTTATAACAAGGACGCTTCTCAAACTCAGGTGCTGCAAGCAGGGCAGTTGATAGTTTTAGTTAAAGGTGAATTTCAGAGCTTTTATGATTTTGATTTGAGAAATTTTTATGAAACAAGCGAGCTAGTTCGTGAACTGGATTTGAATAGGCAAAATCCTGCACCTACACTTGATCATGCTATTAGTAGCGTCCAAGCTGAAACTGCTGCGGCTTTGAAAGCACAACCGCCAATAACCGGCAACGGATTAATTGAAAATCCCTCTTTTGTGCAGCTAACTAGTCCTTCAAATTCGCGCAGTAATCAAGTTATCACAGAGAATTCGTCAACAAATTCCTCAAAAAATACAGGACAAGCCCCGACAAATACTCAGCAGCAGAGTCAAACAAATGGTAACAACAGCAACCTAAACACCCAGAACAATAATACTGGTGTTGATTCTAGTAAAACTTCAACACAGTCACAAACGAGTACTCCAAAGTCAACACCTAGTCAGTCGCCAACTCAAACGAATATTCCACAGTCAACACCTAGTCAGCCGCCAACTCAAACAAATACTCCACAGTCAACACCCAGTCCAGAGTCCGCACCTAGCGAGTTACAACCTACAACTCCACAGTCAACACCTAGTCCAGAGTCCGCACCTAGCGAGTTACAACCTACAACTCCAGAGTCAACACCTAGTCCAGAGTCCGCACCTAGCGAGTCACAACCTACAACTCCAGAGTCAACACCTAGTCCAGAGTCCGCACCTAGCGAGTCACAACCTATAACTCCAGAGTCAACACCTAGTCCAGAGTCCGCACCTAGCGAGTCACAACTTACAACTCCAGAGTCAACACCTAGTCCAGAGTCCGCACCTAGCGAGTCACAACTTACAACTCCAGAGTCAACACCTAGTCCAGAGTCCGCACCTAGCGAGTCACAACCTATAACTCCAGAGTCAACACCTAGTCCAGAGTCCGCACCTAGCGAGTCACAACCTATAACTCCAGAGTCAACACCTAGTGAGTCACAACCTACAACTCCAGAGTCAACACCTAGTGAGTCACAACCTACAACTCCAGAGTCAACACCTAGCGAGTCACAACCTACAACTCCAGAGCCTTAGCAACTACCAACCACATAATTGTCAACACACAATAACTTCTAATTCTTAACTTTTCACTCCTAATTATCTAGAACCTTGCAGTACATTTATCTTCATGGCTTTGCTTCCAGCCCTAAATCTGCCAAAGCGCAGGATATAGGCGATCGCTTTGCTAAAATTCAGACAAACTTAAAAATTCCTGATCTGAATGCTGACGACTTCTCTCAGTTGACAATTACCCGTCAGCTAACTCAAGTTGCAGCAGAATTTCCTGATACTTCTGTGCCAGTAACGCTGATTGGCTCAAGTTTGGGTGGATTGACATCTGCCCACTTGGGACAGCAATATCCACAAGTGCAACGCCTTGTTCTGCTAGCGCCAGCTTTTGGGTTTTTATCTCATTGGTTGCCCAAACTAGGTGATGAAGAGGTGCAGCGTTGGCAACGGGAAAAGTATCTGATGGTTTACCACTACGGAGAAGAGCGATCGCTACCTCTAAGTTACAATTTTGTGACGGATGCTGCTCAATACCAAGAGCAACTTTTACAACGTCCCATTCCTACTTTGATATTGCATGGAAAAAAAGATGAAGTCATACCGATTACAGCCAGTCGAAACTTTGCTTTGTCGCGTCCTTGGGTAGAATTAGTGGAACTTGACAGCGATCATGGTTTAGGCAATGTCACCGAAGAAATTTGGCAAGCAATTTGCCTCTTTTGTCAGTTACCAGGAAGCTGTAAAATATGAAATTCTTATCTAACCAATGTTCTTAGTCAGTAGTTAGTAGTCATTATCAGTGGTCAGATACAAACAACTAACAACTGACAATTGACTCTTGACTATTGACTATTGACTAATAACTAAAATTATGCTTCCATTCATTCGCTCAGATTTAGCCCAATTTACCGCTTACAAACCCCACCCCAGCAGCGATACAGCCGAACCTGTCCCGACGCAACTTGATCGGCTGGATACAAATGAAAGCCCTTATGATTTGCCACCGGAGTTAAAAGAAAAGCTGGCTTGGGCATATCAGCAGGTAATAGAAACAAATCGTTACCCCGATGGCGGACATGAGACACTAAAACTTGCGATCGCTGAGTATGTCAATGAGTCAGCTAGCCTCTTGCCATCTGTTTTCACTGCTGCCAATATTTCAGTTGGCAATGGTTCAGATGAACTGATCCGTTCTTTATTAATCGCCACCTGTCTGGGTGGAGAAGGCAGCATTCTAGTTGCCAATCCCACTTTCTCAATGTACGGGATTTTAGCAAAAACTTTGGGAATTCCTGTAGTAGCGGTGGGTAGAAATGATGCCAATTTTGAAATTGACTTAAAAGCGGCACAGTCTGCTATTGAACAAACTCAAAATCCTCCAATTCGGGCGGTTTTTGTTGTACATCCCAATTCCCCAACTGCCAATCCCTTAACTGCGGCAGAATTGGCATGGTTAAGAAGTCTCAGCGAGCAAATTTTGGTAGTAATTGATGAAGCTTACTTTGAATTCAGTCAAACTACTTTGGTTGGTGAATTAGCCCAGCGTCCCAACTGGGTAATATTACGTACTTTTTCTAAAGCCTTTCGCTTAGCAGCTCTTCGCGTAGGCTATTGTGTTGCTCATCCAGAAGCGATCGCTATTTTAGAAAAAGTTCGCCTACCTTACAATCTTCCCAGCTTTTCAATTGCAGCGGCATTAATGGCTTTGCAAAACCGCCAGATCTTACTTGAGTCAATTCCCCAAACCCTAAACGAACGAGCTAAACTCATCCAAGCTTTATCTCATCACTCAGAATTACAACTCACAGAAAGTGCTGCTAATTTTGTTTTCGTGCGTTTAAAATTAAATGGATCTCATCCACAAGACGCTCCTTTAAAAAGTCTTCATCAAAAACTTGGCAGCTACGGCACTCTTGTACGCGAAATTAGTCAGGGATTACGAATTACCATTGGTACACCTGAAGAAAATGCCCGCACGATTAATCGGCTACAAGCAGCTTTGGCAAATCTGAAACTTTCGTGATTCGCTCAGTAATTAAGCCTGCAATTCAAATCGCTGCCTAAACGGCGTACTAATCCCACCGTTTGTGGCAGCACCCCCACTAAAAGAGCAAAAGCAACATCAGGAAGACTAGCCACTATTTCTGGCGGAAAGTATTGTTCAAATTGATCCAAAATCTTTTGGACTCGCTGCTGCGGAATCGGGTTTTCTGTTATTTGTTTAATTAACCGAATCCACTGTCGCCTAATTAAGTAGGCTTTCTGACGCTCGTCATAAGATTCGGGAGTCAATAAAGACAAATTACCTACACACAGCGCTCTCTGGCAATCAGAATCGTAATCGCCGCCAACTGCTGCTCCAGGCCCAGCAAATTCTGCATGATAGCGTTTAAAAAGTATTAAACCATTCCGCTTGCGACTATTGACAATGAAAACTTTTCCACTGTGTAGAAGCGTGAGTATATCCGAGCTATAGAATTGCTCAGTTCCATCTGACATGACAAGATGGTCAAGGATACTAGTTTCAGGGTAATAAGTTGATACCATACTAGCTTGATAGCGTTGGTAGTTTTCGCTATCCATGTTTTCTCAAACTTTTGAGTGATTTGGTGGTTTTATGTGCTTACAGCAAGAACTTACTATTAAATCAAACCAAATTTTTGATTTTTATTATTATCAAGAATTTTTTGGCCAATTTAACCCAAGATAGAAATAAATAAGTATTGCTTGGGAATCAAGTAGTTACATTTTATGAGATTTAAGTTAATTTGTCTGTAAATTAAGCTAAACCTTTTTAAAGTTTTTATAAAGTTTAATATCTTAAATACAAAGTTATTATGAGGAATTAAGATTTGATTACATGTATTTTTACTTCTACTTAATATCAGAACCTTGTTTGCTATTTGGGAAAATTATTTTTTAGTTATAAAATAAAAATAACTTAACTTGTTAGACTTAAGTAAAAAAGTTACTTAACACTACAGTTTATAGTATTTTTATAATAACAACCACTTTCAGAAACTCCATCTCGTTGCAGCTAGAATTTTTGATTGCTTTCATTTGATCACAACAAAATTTAGAATTTATCTAATGATTCTCTACATAATTAAACACCTGAATAGGTATTTAAATTGGGGATACTTTTGATAGCTGATCGCTCATATCATCGTTAATCAAAATTCAAAGTTAATGAAATAAAGTTCAATTCGTTGAATCAACTTTCAAATTTTTATGTAATAAAATTTGTTGAGAGCGTCTTATAAAAAATGTATTCCAGTTAGATTCCACTGTATGAACTCTATATCCGAGCTTGAAATAAAGCTGTCGTGCTTGATAGTTATTTTCTAAAACGTGGAGGTACAAGTCTTGAAATCCCCATTCTTGTGAAATTTGTTGACAGCTCATAAGTAACCGAGATGCCACACCATACCTTCGATATTGAGGATGAACAGCTAAATTAGACAAATAGGGAAAACTTTTGCCAACTTGTATCCACGAATCAGCGAAACGCACACCCAGTTCTACAGTTCCTATTAACTTATTAGCCGCAGTAGTAGTGTCAACAGCAACCAAACAAACGTGATGCGGTGTAGGTGAGGACAAGCGATGCCTGAAGTCTTCATAAATACCCAAACGTAATAATGGAAAAGCCCATCCCCAGAAACCATCTTGGGAGTGAAAGCTTTCAGCAATAATTTGGGCAATACCAGTCAAATCAGCAGCTGTCGCAGCACGAATGTGGAATTGGCGAGGAGCTTGCTCTGCGGCAGATGCAATTGGCTGTTGGTAGTGAGGCTCAAAAAACCAGGATGTCAAGGTTAGTTTAATATTGATTGCATTCAACGAAGATTTTCTCAAATATGCTAAAACACGGTATATGCTATTTTAAAACTAAAATCAGCTTGAGATGTTGAAATTACACTGAAATTACAAATTTTTACTTAAATTGTCGAGTAAGCACAGTAGAAAACTTGACCACCGCAGTCCCCTAGACGCAAGGATTACGTAGCGTATCACGCAATTTGACGGCAGTCTGCTCAAGTTGCGTGATACAGCGCCGTGGGCGGCTTTGCCGACAGACGGGCGCAACTGGCGTGGAAACCCCCAAGACACAACGGGAAAGGCAGTCCCCCATTGAGGCTGTGGCGCTCAACAAGAAAGCCAATTCCTAATGGAGGCAGAAGCCTAACTGGAAAGCCACTTTGCCATCTGGCTCCAAGCCAAGACGAGGGCTACCTCACTGTACTGCCTCACCACGGTGGCTCCTCACGAGCGGCCGTGGGGTCTTGAGTTCTGCATGCGCGCTCTCATCCTACTTCTTCCTTGGGTGAAAGAAACTTAACAACATTGCTGTCTCACGTTTTACCAGAGCATAAAGGAGGTCGTTGGGACACCAACCAAAAGTATTACATTGCTTATCTAAAAGCTTGGAGCTTGATATGTTGCCAGCTTGACAGCTATCAAAGGTAGTATAATTAACATTGCCAAGGCAATGTCTAACTAGCAGTCTCACAAACAAGTGTTTACTGTGTTGCTGAAATCAAGTTGGAAAAATTCACCTGACTAGATGCAACTACTCAGCATAACCAGACCTGGGGTTTATTTTAAGTAACAAACCAGTTAACAGTGACAGTGGCTTGAGCGATCGCTCTATTTTCGTAGCGCTAAATCCTGGGCAAATTTTCCTTCTAAATAGCCTGAGTTGCGATACTGAGTGGTTTATTGAATTGCCGCTACACTACTAATACTAGTTTCAATGACAAACTGAAGTGGTGATTGCAAGGAAACCTAGGTGGTGGATAGATTATACCTAATTTCCTAGTCAATGCCAGTTGTCTGGCTTAGAGTTATGATTGCTAGATTGGTAAAGAGGTATTTATATAGATAGTATACTTTGTTTTTAAATCATATTTTTGTAATATTGCCGACCCTACCATGAATGCCATAAATAAAATTTACATGCAAGTGTTAGTGCAACTGCTGCAACGGGAAAACTTAATATGCAGCTTCATCTGGTTTTTTCAACCAGCCTTGAGTGCTGTAGAGATGATTGGAGAGTTATTGCTGGAGGTGAAGGAAGATTTGGCAAGCAAGCATCAACTGTATAAAACGAAAATTAACTATGAACCCGATTGCGCTGTATTAGAGCCAATGGCGATCGTTACGAGCTAGTGAGGCCAGCTACTGTCAGTAAATACTCCCACACTCAGCAGTCATATAACCAAACAGCCTCATTGGTAGAAATGCTCTGCTCTTACCTGACTCAGAACTATTACACCCTGATCAGATTATTCTTTATCCAACTGCCGTTGCAGCAGGAAAGCGGTGCATGAAATCTCAAGTAAACAGTAAGCCGAAAATTTTGGTTGTTGATGACGAACCAGACAACCTTGACTTGCTTTACCGCACTTTCTATCGCGACTATAAGGTGCTGAGGGCAACATCTGGGCCTGCGGCGCTGGATCTGTTAGCGCAAGAAGGAGAGGTTTCAGTGATCATCTCCGATCAGCGAATGCCGATCATGAGCGGTACAGAATTTTTGAGCCTGACAGCGACTCAATATCCAGATATTATCCGGATTATTTTAACTGGCTACACTGATGTTGAAGACCTAGTAGAAGCAATTAACGCTGGTAAGGTATTTAAATATGTAACTAAACCGTGGGAAGCTGAGGATCTCAAAGCAGTTGTACGTCAGGCCCTAGATACCCACAATGTCCTCAAAGCCCGTACCCGTGAACTGACACGTACACTGCGTCAGGAATCGCTGCTCAATAGCATCACAAATACAATTCGCAGTGCCTTAGACTATCGGCAAATTTTACAAGCAATTGTCGATACAGTGGGTCATATGTTGGACGTAGATGTTTGCCTTTTACGCCCCTTCCAAGATGAACAGTTGGTGGATGAAGGATTCATTTACCAAAAAACTCCCCAAGGCAAAGCAGGAGAGACTGTAGAAGATGCAAATACACCTCTGTCTGTTTTGGCTCAAACTGTCTGGGAAACCCGTGAAGTTCAAGTAATTCATGATGTAGCAGGTGATGAGCGCATCCAGGGCGAAACTCCCGAAATGCAACAACGAACTTTAGCTTTCGCCACTGCTAACATTTGCTCCAGCTTGGTTGTACCCTTGATTTGCCAACAGGAATTGATGGCAGTGCTGGCACTGCACCAATGTTCCCAGCCACGCTTCTGGGGTAAGGACGAGGTGCAATTGGTGTTGATGGTAGCAGATCAGGCAGCCTTAGCTTTGTCTCAAGCTTATGCATACGAGCAGGTACGTGCCCTTGCCAAGCGAGAAAGCCTGATTAATACGATTACTACTGCCATTCGCTCTAGCCTAGACCCTCAAGATATCTTCGCGGCTATCACCTACCAACTTGGACAAGCCTTACAAGTCGATGGTTGTGTACTGTCTTTGTGGACAGAAGAAGATGAGTTTGTTGATTGTGTAGCTTTGTATGATAGTTCTCAACATTCTGAGAATTCCAAACCTTCAGGGCAAGACAGAAATTTAATTATTAGTCATCATTCTGTAATTGAGCAATTACCCAACTCCCAAGCACCTATTCAAGAAAATCCCATACTACAAGAGATTTTGCGAACACAAGAACCTGTGGTAATTACTGGTATGAGCGATCGCTCTTCAGCAATCCCAGGGTTCGATTTGCCTGGGAAAAAGCCAGCACGATCGCTCATGGTTGTTCCTTTACTGGCTGATGGCAAATGCATTGGGAGCATAACTCTAGGTGAAGTGAGCAAAGCACGCCGATGGGTTTCGTCTGATATCGAATTGGCAAAAGCAGTGGCAGCACAAGCAGCGATCGCTGTACAGCAGTCACGTTTATACCACAAAACTCGTGAGCAAGCTGAGCGCTTATTGCAATTAGATAAACAAAAAACCGAATTTTTCCAAAATATTTCCCACGAGTTTCGCACTCCCATCACCTTGATTCAAGGGCCTTTAGAGTCTGCTGTGGGGACTGGTGAAGGATTATCTTATGCCCAAAGTGCGATCGCTCTGCGTAACTCCCGCCGCCTGCTAAGACTGGTAAACCAACTATTAGATCTGCAACGCTTGGACGCTGGCAGGATGCAGCCTAATTTCCGTCCGACTGATTTAGTCGAATTTGTCACTCAAATTGTTGAGTCATTTCGCCCCTACTGTGAGAAAAAGGGACTGCATCTGGTTACTGACTTGGGTAAATGTCCCACAGTGTACTTGGATATGGAAAAATTTGACAAGGTGGTTTATAACCTCCTGTCCAATGCTATGAAGTTTACTCCTGAAGGTGGCACCATTAGCGTCAAATTGCTATCTGAACAAAACCATTGCATATTGCAAGTACAAGACACGGGAATTGGCATTGTTACTGAACAAATTCCCCAGCTATTTGAGCGCTTCCGCCAAGCCGAAGGCTCAGAGAATCGCTCTTATGAAGGCAGTGGTCTGGGTTTAGCTTTAGTCAAAGAATTGGTGGAACTGCACGGGGGCAAAGTCAGTGTAGAATCAGTTTACGGTCAAGGCACTACCTTTACCTTATCTCTGGTAACTGGAAACGCTCACTTACCCACACAACAACTTGTGGACACTCCTGCTGAAGCGAACACAAGCCGTGCCAGTGTGGAACTAGCTGATTTAGAACTGCTAGAATCAACCACAGACAATATTGAAAGTAATACAAATAACTTCTCATCCACTACCGATACTCGGCATCTACTACCAAGCACTCAGCAGTCAAGTGGGCATTCTATTTTAGTCGTAGATGATAACCCAGATCTGCGAACCTACGTATCTGACATACTCCGCCGCAACGGCTATCAAGTCAAGACAGCTCGTAACGGTTATGAAGGATTCAGAATCGCTCAAGAATTTTCACCAAGTTTAATTGTTACTGACTTGATGATGCCCTTGGTGACAGGACTCGAAATGATTCGCATGATACGTAGTGAGGATAAGTTAAAAGGAACACCAATCATTCTGCTGACAGCGAAAGTTGATGAAGAAACCCGCATCGAAAGTACAGAACATGGTGCGGATGCTTATTTAGCAAAACCGTTTAATGACCGGGAACTTTTGGCAGAAGTAAGGAATCTCTTAGCCTTGAAGGAAAATGAACGAAAGGTTGTGGAGTTAAATACTTACCTCACAGAATCAGTCCTCAAGCGCTTTTTGCCAGCCGTATTAGTGCAAAAAGCCGCAGCAGGAGATTTGACGTTAGATTTACGACCAGAACCGCGCTTAATCACAGTTTTGTTTAGCGATATCGTGGGTTTTACGCAGCTAGCAAATACTCTCAGATCTCGGCGAGTGGCAGAATTGCTAAATGAATATTTAGAAGTTATGACCACAGTTGTGTTTGAGAATGGCGGAACCGTAGATAAATTTATGGGAGATGCTATTTTGGCTTTATACGGAGCGCCGGAAGAACTCACGCCAAATGAACAGGTGCGGCGTGCTGTGAATACCGCAAGAGGAATGCAACGCTCACTAATTAAGTTAAACCAGCGCTGGAAAGACCAAGGAATATTCGACGCCAACGGACAAAGTGGTGTAGAGTTTCGCTGTGGCATCCACCAAGGTACAGCTGTTGTGGGCATGTTTGGTAGTGCGGAACGAGCCGACTACACAGCTATCGGGCCAAGCGTAAATATTGCTGCGAGGCTACAAGCTGCTGCAATTCCCGGTACTATTTTAGTTTCCGCTGCTGTAGCAGATTATTTGCAAGACGAAGAAATTACCAAAGGTAGTCCGCTAAAACTTAAAGGAATAGATGAAACAGTTCTTACCTTCGCTGTTACACCAGAGCTAATTGCTAATCGCTAAGAGGATGTTTGAAAAGTCGTTTTGAATACTCCTCTACTGGTTTTAGGGGAGTAATGTAAAACGAAAAATAAAATGATAGTTTTTTAAGCCTGATTGCGTAAGTAATTTTATTTACCCTATGCGTTAAACCAAAATTATTGATACTTGACAAACAACTTTTAAGGTTGAAACTGTCTCTTAGCGATTAGCCATTAGCAGCAAAGGCACTGAATCATATCTGGTTTAAAATATACTATGACAAGATCAGTGGCGGACAAAACACCAATTGCAGATCATGTCTGGAGGCGACACACCGATCCACCCAGTTTGTGGGTTGCTGTGGCTATCAGTTCAGTTTCCTTGCATCTACTAGCTTTCTGGCTAATTCGCTCATTTCATGTGGTTGGACTGGGATTTTCGCAGCAAGAGCAAGCAGATATTCCCATTGAGTTGGTAGAAATTTCTCCTCAAGCAAAATCAATTGCGCCGAATCGACTATCCACAAATCGAAATCCACAAGCAACGAAATTACCCAAGCAAATAGCTCCAACAGATAAATTAACAGTAAAACCTGGTAATCCTAGTATTTCAGATCAAACAGCGATCGCATCTGCAAGCGAAAAAAGAGCGATCGCATCTGCAAGTGAAAAAACAGCGATCGCATCTGCAAGTGAAAAAACAGCGATCGCATCTGCAAGCCAAAAAAGAGCGATCGCATCTGCAAATGAAAAAAGAGCGATCGCTTCTGCAAATGAAAAAAGAGCCAACCTTCAACAGCGCCAAATTGAACAAGCTGAACGACAACGCCAAATTGAACAAGCTGAACGACAACGCCAAATTGAACAAGCTGAACGACAACGCCAAATTGAACAAGCTGAACGACAACGCCAAATTGAACAAGCTGAACGACAGCGCCAAATTGAACAAGCTGAACGACAGCGCCAACTCGAACAGGCTGAACAAGATAAACCAGTGGGTACTGGCGAACAGTTACCGCCGCCTCCAGAACCTCAGTCATATACAGGATTATTTGCAAGCTGGGTTCCTATGAGTGAAGACGAGCAGAGAAAACGGATGCGAGAGCCTTTACCTCAAAACTTGAAACTAGCTAAACACGTAGGAAGTAATGAAAAACAAGTCACCTCACTTTACATCAATAGCAAGCTTGAACTTCCTGCTGTAGAGTTTTTAGTGTCGTTAATAATTGATAACACTGGTAAGTTTATAGAAGCTCAGGTTATAGATCCAGCGATACCACAAGCAGAAAAAAGCAAATATGAACAATTCGCCAATGATGTTTTTCAAGGTGAGAAATTTCAGCCTGCACGTTACCTAGATAGCACAACACCACCGGAATTGAGCAATCTGTTTGTACGTATTAAAATAGAAAGACGTTAGATTTGATACTTATTTTTAGTTTTGGATTGAAAGTCTTGAATAAAAGACTGTTTTGTATATATCCAGACAATACCAACTTTACCAATTTGGTATGACAGTATGCTTGAATTTTAGTTTAAAGTGTGTTATGTTAGTTGAAAATTTGCGGGCGTAGTTTAGTGGTAAAACTGTAGCTTAGAAAGCAGAAAATACCCTAAGATTAATAACCCTGGAGGTAGATAACATAAGCCTTCCAGGGTTTTTGCTATTAGAGGAATGTGTATTTCAATATCCTCTCCAACTCAGTTTGTGTATTGTTTGTGTATTGTAGCCTGCTATACAATTTACAAGTTAAGCAGCTTGAAGTTCTAGCAATGTTTTCCAACTAAATTCAGTTAGGTTGAAATGAAATCATTTTTTATCCTGATGAGGATGGGGAAAATTTACAGGACTGCTGCTATAATTTACTCCTGACTTCAAAAACTGATTTTCACTATTTGGAAACTCCCCCAATAAACTATTTATCTCAGACTGTATGACAAAAAAAGTTGATTGCTTTTCATAAGGCAGCACTTCTTTGATAGCTGAAACCAACTTTCCCTGTATCTCTAATATTCTTTTTAATATTTCAACTTCCTGCCCTGACATGTCGTTACCCTGACCTTGAAACTACAAATACAAGGTATGCAGTTATTTACTATTCTGGTGTGATTTAAATCACTAAAAGTAAGTTTAGCCCTGCCCTCTGTTAAGGAACCTTCCAAACAGGGGTCTCGTGAAGATTTGGCAAAGCTATGAATAGTAATTTTACTTGAGATTTCATTTCAGTATTTATTACATGACAATTGTCTTAATCAAGAAGTTAGCTTGGTAGGAGCCTTGAAATTAGAGATTAAAAGGGACTATTAAAATGTCAGCTGCATATATTAATTACACTATTGGTATGTTTACACAAGCTTTAGATAATAATATGAAAGAAGCAAAACAAGCTTTACAGTCTGCTTATTCTTCAGATCCTTTTACTCTGTTTCACTATAATCAGCATTTAGACTATTTTTACAATCAAACTAAAGAGAAGGTTGTAAATAAATTAAATAATTCAGTTTCTCTACAATTACAACCACAAGAGTTTGTAAAATCTCTAGCTGAAGAATTAAGGAAAGAAGCCTATGAATCTGCAATGTCTCTAATGTTTTTTGATTCTGGATTTCATAAAAACTTAATTAAAATGAAAGTAGTTATTACTCAGAATTTAGTAACACTCCTTTCATTTATATCCACAATAGAGACTCAAAATATCAGAAATTTTGGCTGTTAAGTAAAGATTTTAAATATATAAAAATCTAGTTTTAGTAAAGCAGACCCAGTTAAGCTGCCTTCAAAACACAGGCTACTGGGTCATCATCTGGATGGACTACCCAACGCTTTATTTTAGTAATTTTATAGTCATCTCTCTTGTCACTAGTATTTACTAATTACAAGGGTTTAAGCTGCTCAAGAAGTTTTGAATCAAGATACCTTTTCTCTATTACATCTACTGAATTATCTACCCATCTAGCAACTACCGCAGTAGGCACTCCTTTAGCTATCTGTTCAGAAATAAAAGTATCTCTACAACAATAGGGAGTTGAACTTCTACCTATTAAAGGTTCAATTAATTTCTTCCAAGCAACTTGACAAAAGTTTCCATAATTAATAGCCCCTCCTTTAGGTGCAGGAAATACTAACCTATCAGGATTACATTCTAAAGGTTTGTGTACCTTAAGTAATGTTTGAAGCTCCTCATTACAGTTGAACTTCCTCACCTTATTATTCTTAGACCCCTGCATCCTAGTAGCTTTACCTCTAATCCTGACTATGGATGTTTCAAAAGTTATTTGGGAACAGTCTTCTTTAATATTCTTCCACTGTAAACCAATTGCTTCAGAAGGTCTGCACCCTGTTAGGAATAAAAACTTTACAAAAGGATAATAATGGGAGTAAGCAAAGCCTGTATAAAGTTTCCCATTCCAGTTTCCTTTATGGTCTTGTAAAGCAAACAGAATAGACTTTTTTTCTTCCTCAGAGAAAGCATTAGGTTCTGGATTCTCCTCCCAATTATGTTTAGGTAAATCATTTGACATACCTTGAAATGTATTAGAACTGGAGATTAATTTATTTTTAATACCCCAGTTAACACAAGCTGAAAGGTGGGTAAGAACCCTTTTAGCCATAGAAGTAGTGGTATTAGATAGCAACCAGTCTCTAATCTCTAATGACCTCTTTACATCCTGTATGGGGCAGCTTTCAATAAACTTACCTAACCCTTTTTGTAAATAATCTAAAGTAGAAGCTTTTAAAGTTGTAGATTTGTATTTTAAATACTTATTCCATAATTGTTTTATAGTTAACTCAATGTTTTTACTAGTGTATATTATTTCTAGATTATGGATTCTGTACTTATTTAAATTAGCAGGGTCAAACTGCTTAAAGATTAAATCAGCTTCTAGTTCTTTTGCTTTAAGCTCAGCTAACTTCCAGTTTTCAGGGGATTCTGATACCCCTAAAGATATTGTGTATGGTTTGTGTACAACCCTGAATCTGAGCCTTAGTCTTCCATGAAAAGATTCTATAGTTATGCCCCCTCTAGAAGATTTTCCAGTGAGGGTTGTTGTTCCGATAGTTTTCTTGCTATACTTACTTAAGTCCATACATGAGCCAAAGGTTGTTAAGAACCCAAGTATATAATGTTTGTGTACTATTTGTGTATGGATTGTACTCACCTTTAAATAGAAGTCTGTTTTTGCGGGCGTAGTTTAGTGGTAAAACTATAGCCTTCCAAGCTATTAATGCGGGTTCGATTCCCGCCGCCCGCTTTTGTAAGCTCTCAATATGATCAAGGTAATTTAGGAAAGCGATCGCAGTTGCGTAAGTCCTCTTATAAAGCTTTTGACGCTCTATCCTGCTTCAAGCGGTTTAGAGCGTCAACTCAGCTAATGACTATTGACTAATGACCATTGACTATTAATTCACCATTGTAACTGCTGGACGACTACCAGCGGCGTGACGGTCAATCACTTGGTCAATCAAGCCATATTCTTTAGCTTCCTCTGGCGACATAAAGAAGTCCCGTTCAGTATCTTCAGCAATGCGCTCAATGGGTTGACCAGTGTGTTCGGCTAAATACTCATTTAGCCGCCGCTTGTGGTACAAAATTTCCCGCGCTTGAATTTCAATATCAGTCGCTTGTCCTTGTGCGCCACCCAGAGGTTGGTGGATCATAATCCGAGAATGGGGTAGACTCATCCGCTTACCCTTAGCACCAGCACTGAGAAGAAAAGCGCCCATACTCGCCGCTAGTCCAGTACAAATGGTACAGACATCAGGACGAATGTGCTTCATGGTGTCAAAAATGCCCATACCAGCTGTCACCGAACCACCGGGAGAATTTATATACATATAAATGTCTTTCTCCGGGTCTTCAGCATCCAAAAACAGCAGTTGGGCAACAATCAAGTTAGCTAAGTTGCTATCAACCTGTGTCCCCAAGAAGATAATGCGCTCACGCAACAGTCTTGAGTAAATATCAAAGGCGCGTTCGCCTCGACCCGATTGTTCAATAACGATAGGTATCATGATAACAACGTAAATTCCACGTTTTTAGCTTTTATTCTAGTCTTAAGTACCACGAATGTACTAATTTCAGGTTTTTGTAATTCAAAAAAATAAATTAGTTAACTTTTTTGATTAGAACAAAAGTACTATCGTTCTACTAAAGTCTGACTATACCATCTTTACATCAAAATTAGTTGGAGTAATACTCCAAGAATTACTCCAGCTGACTATCGGTTCTTACCCTACAAGTAGAGGCGTACAATTGTACGCCTCTACAGCAGGTTAATGTGCTGCAAATTCAGGAATTGATTAACTTTCCAGAAACTCAAACGCTTGCTGTAGAGCTAATTTTGCTTTGTAGGTGTTCAAGAATCTCTCCTGCTGATATCTATCAGGTATCTTCATCCTTCTACCCTCCAGTGAGATTCTAATCAGCGCTATTTGCTCATCAGTCGGGGAATTCATCTCTTCGAGTGCCATACTTATGTTCTGGAAACTGGTGAATGATGGGTGTTTCAATCCCCTACCCTGCTGAAACTGCTGTAAAGCTAATGCAGGGAATGCCATTAGGGTAGTAATGTAGCTGACTTTGTATCCAGCATTCCCCGTTGGAGGTAGACCATAGCGCTGACACAATATACGTAACTCTTGAAGCGTCATCACTTCAAGTTCTGACCTTGTGAACATAGAATAGAATTGTTCATTTACTAAAGATGGACATGGTGGTTGTACTTCCGGCAAGTCGTAACAACCACCTAAACTCATTATCTAATGCGCTTCCACATTAGTACAGCTTTGTTAAGTAAATTAAAGTGAAAAAAGATAATCGTGGAAATCCAGATATTAAAAACTATGGCTTCAAGACTGACCGAGAAGAACCATTGACCGAAAAAATGAATATACGTATGACCAAGACAATGAAGGAGGAGGTACAACAGCAAGATGACCCTCCTGAATTCTGCCGTCAAGCTATCCAAGAGAAATTAGATAGAAATAAAGATAAGAGTAGTACTTAATCAATTACTGATTGTAGAAGCGATCGCAATATCTTAATTTTCAATTTGTTACTTTTAGGACTTACGCGCATTGTCATATTTTTTTCTTTGTGGGTTGTCAAGAGTCAAAAGTCAATAGTCCAAAAAAGCTTGATTAAAGACCATTGACTATTGACACACGTCGCCAAAAATATCTGTGCCAGTTGCGTAAGTCCTGACTTTTTGCAGTCACAACTGACAACAGCAGAACTATTTATCCTCTGCTTGGCAGATGCAATAAATACTAATGGGCACTTTTTATAGTGAAGAGCGTCTCAAGAAATATGCTTACCTGTTCAGGGAGTAAGCAAAAATCCCTAGCCATGTCTACAGCAAGCTTTTCGGGTGACACTTGTTACTTTACCGAGCCGCAGTACTATAATTGCTGAATTCGGGAAACTAGCAAAGCAAATTCTCCGTCAAACTGCTCTGGTGTCACCACTTCACGTCTAGTCCAACCCTAGAAATAGGGACTTGCTAGACTCAATTGTTGTAGCATGGCGATTAGACTAGTAAGCAGATAAAACTAGTAAATTTTTGTCAGCTATTGGTAACTTTTTCAACTTTTATTTAGGAATTGTGTAAACAATTAACGAATTATTTTCGTCAAATTCTGGTAAACCAATAGTACGGCGTGTATTTACAATAACTAATCTTGCTTGAAATGCTATCAATCAAGGAGACCTGCCATGCTAGAAAAACTTGTGCAAGCCGCCATAATTACCTTCATACTCCACCTGATAGCAGGACTTAGCCCAAACAATAAACTTCAGACAAGGTTAATATCGCCCACATCAGAAACGCCAGCATCAATAGTCAGCTTGCTATTGCGCTCTTTTAAGTAAGAGTTAGGAGTTAGGAGTTAGGAGTTAGTTGTCAGTTGTCAGTGGTAATTCTCCCCATCTCCCCTTCTCCCCATCTCCCTTTCTGCTTGAAGGAATAAGTCGCTTGTTGAGTTTTTTGTGCATGTTCTAAAGGTCTGGGCTAAGACTCTTAGGAAAAAGGTAGACTGGGCGAAGAAGGCAACTATCTATATTTGAATTATGACTAATCGCCTTGCTGAAGCCAAGAGTCTTTACCTCCAAAAACACGCTCTTAACCCAATTGATTGGTGGCCTTGGTGTGACGAAGCTCTTGCAACTGCAAGAGCGCAAAATAAACCTATTTTTCTCTCCATTGGTTACTCTAGCTGCCACTGGTGTACTGTCATGGAAGGCGAGGCTTTTTCTGATCTCGCTATTGCTGAGTACATGAACGCCAATTTCCTCCCTATCAAAGTGGACAGGGAAGAAAGACCTGACCTAGATAGCATCTACATGCAGGCTTTGCAGATGATGAGTGGTCAAGGGGGTTGGCCTTTGAATGTATTTCTTTCTCCAGAGGATTTAGTGCCGTTTTACGCTGGGACTTACTTCCCTATGGAACCGCGCTACGGTCGTCCTGGCTTTTTGCAAGTGCTGCAAGCGCTGCGCCGTTACTATGACACAGAAACAGAGGACTTGCGCCAACGCAAAGCATTAATTATCGAGTCGCTACTTACTTCTGCGGTATTGCAAGATGGTGGAAGCCAGGAAGCTCAAGAAAATGAACTACTCCGCAAAGGTTGGGAAACCAGTACAGGGATTATTACTTCAAATCAATACGGGAATAGCTTCCCAATGATTCCCTATGCAGAATTAGCACTGCGGGGAACTCGATTTTTCTATCCTGGCTCGAATTGGCAACAGGAATCTCGGTATGATGGCAAGCAAATTTGCACACAACGGGGACTAGACTTAGCTTTGGGTGGCATTTATGACCATGTGGGTGGCGGCTTTCATCGTTACACTGTTGACCCTACATGGACAGTACCTCACTTTGAAAAAATGCTCTATGACAATGGTCAGATTGTAGAGTATCTAGCAAATTTGTGGAGTAGTGGAGTAGAAGATGCAGCGATCGCACGAGCAGTAGCCGGTACTGTAAAATGGCTGCAAAGAGAAATGACTGCTCCAGAAGGTTATTTTTATGCTGCTCAAGATGCTGACAGTTTCACTATTCCTACAGCAGCAGAACCAGAGGAAGGAGCTTTTTACGTCTGGAGTTACAGCGAACTTGAAGAACTGTTAACGCCAGAGGAACTAAGGGAATTACAACAAAAGTTTACAGTCACTCCTAACGGTAACTTTGAAGGTAAGAATGTCTTGCAAAGACGTGATGGAGGGGAACTGAGTGCAGCATTGGAAATCGCATTGGGCAAGTTATTTGCTGCTCGTTATGGTAGCTCCTCCAACTTACTAAAAACTTTTCCTCCCGCCCGGAATAACCAAGAAGCGAAAACTGCTAACTGGCCTGGTCGCATTCCTTCGGTGACAGATACAAAGATGATTGTGGCTTGGAATAGCTTGATGATTTCTGGGTTAGCAAGGGCTGCGGGTGTGTTCCAACAACCTTTGTATCTGGAAATAGCAGCGCAAGCAGCAAATTTTATCCTAGAGCAGCAGTTTGTAGATGGGCGTTTCCACCGTCTTAACTATCAAGGTGAACCAAGGGTTTTAGCTCAGTCTGAAGATTATGCTTTGTTTATTAAAGCGCTGCTAGATTTGCATCAAGCTTCATTCGTAGGAGATGAAAATCAAGTCATCCCAACTCAGCATTCAGTTTGGTTGAAAAAAGCGATCGCTATCCAAGACGAATTTGATCAATTTCTCTGGAGCTTAGAATTAGGTGGCTATAATAACACATCTAGTGACGCAAGTCAAGATTTAATTGTGCGAGAGCGTAGTTACACAGATAATGCTACACCATCAGCTAATGGAGTAGCGATCGCTAACTTAGTCCGTCTTGCTTTACTCACAGATGATCTACATTATATGGATTTAGCCGAGCAAGCATTGAAAGCTTTTAGCAGTGTGATGCTTAGCGCTCCCCAAGCTTGTCCCAGCTTATTTACAGCTTTAGATTGTTATCGTAACTCTACTGTGATTCGCACTACAGCTGAGCAGATAAACTCTCTGATTCTTAAGTATCTGCCTGCTGCTGTATTTGCCGTGGTATCTAAGTTACCAGATAACAGCATCGGGTTAGTTTGCCAAGGATTTAAGTGCCTTGTACCAGCAGAAAATTTCGAGCAGTTGTTGCAGCAAGTGCAGCAGAGTCAGATTAGGGGATGAGGAGATGGGGAGCAGGGGAGCAGGGGAGCAGGGGAGCAGGGGAGATGGGGAGCATTCTAACTTGTCTGCTTCATCTTCCTCATCTGCCTCATCTCCCTTGTCTCCCTCATCGCCACTCCCTACTCAGGACTCAGCAGTTCTAAGCGCGATTGTTTTGGCGGGTGGTAAAAGTTCTCGCATGGGTAGGGATAAGGCGCTGATTCCCATTCAAGGTGTGCCATTATTGGAGCTAGTTTGTGGCATTGCGGAAAGTTGTGCTGAGACTGTTTATATAGTTACTCCCTGGCCAGAACGTTATGAACACTTGCTTTTACCTCATTGCCAATTTATTAAGGAAGTGTCTTTACCCGTAGCTGATAAAAAGCTGGAAATACAACAAAATACCGAAAATTCCCTCATTTACCATGCACCCCTGCTCCCCTGCTCCCCTGCACCCCCGCACCCCCGCACCCCCGCACCCAATACCCACGGCCCACTCGTAGGCTTTGCCCAAGGGTTAGCACAAGTACAAACAGATTGGGTGTTGCTGTTAGCTTGTGATTTGCCTCGGTTGCGGGTTGAGGTGTTGCAAGCATGGGCAGCTGGACTTGATAATGTCAATGATGAAGCGATCGCAGCTTTGGCTGCTCATCCTAAAGGCTGGGAACCTTTGTGTGGTTTCTATCGCCGTCGTTGCTTACCACAACTGCTAGAGTTTATCAATCAAGGCGGGCGGTCTTTTCAGCAATGGCTTAAGCAGTATCCTATAGAAGTTTTGCCCTTACCAGCACCGGAAATGCTTTTTAACTGTAATACACCTGAAGATTGGGCTTTGATGCGTTGAAAATACCGTTTTAGCCTGTAAGACAAGGACTAAATTAAGGTTTGATTAATCGTTAGCGGTAGTAAAAAATTTTACTCTTATCAATTTTAAAGAACGTAAGAATTGTTATCTATTAAACAATCTTTTGTCAAAGTATTACTATATATTAAATTAAGCTTTTCTCAATAAACCTTGTATACCTCACGGCGAGTAGCACGATCAGGATTTCTTGGGAAATTTTGGATTGTGCCACTACTCGCCTTTTTGTATATTTTAATTTAGTTATAATCCCAATATACTAATATATAATATTACAAATATTAGCTGTTTTAGGTTAGGGACTGACAAATAAAAAAATATACAATTTTTCTTGTGGGGTGGGCTTTCTGGCCCACCCCACAAGATTGGATAATTTATTTCTTGGTAATCCCTTATGATTTCCACTTCCACAGGGAAATGTAGTATAAACCGCCTGTATTAAGGTTTTTGAAGTCTGTCTTAAGTTATATCTGTAGCTACGAGGAAATTTCAAGATGTATCGTCGTTGGATTTTATCTGCTTTAGCAGTTTTGTTGAGTATAGTTTTAGCGGCCTGTACTACTGTAACCACTCAGCAGCCACAAGCAAACGTAACACCAACTACGAAAACGGCTAATACGAACTCTCAAGAATTACCAAAAAAATCTGCTAAAAGAGTTGTAACTCTTTCTTCTCTTACTACTGATATTATTTATCAACTGGATAAAACAAAGCTTGTAGGGATTACTGGCAGTGTATTATTTAAAAATGATCCCCGATTCAACGATATTCCTCGTGTGAGCGAAGGGCAAAATACTCCTAATTTAGAAAAAATCATTGCTCTCAAACCTGATTTAGTGATTGGTGCAGAGGGCTTTTCTAACCAACCAATTCAAAGACTTCAGCAACTAGGAATTTCTACTTTTCTCTCCCAAGTCAATAACTGGAAATCTTTAGAAGAACTTACTATAAAACTTGCTCAGTTAATTAATGCTGATCCTCAGCCTTTATTAAATCGCTATAAAAGTTTTTTACCCAATCAGGCAAAAGAAAATTATTCTACTTTAGTGCTAGTTAGTCGTCAACCAATTTTAGCACCCAATAAAAACAGTTGGGCTGGAGATTTACTGGCACAATTTCAGGCTAAAAATCTGGCAGCAGAATTACAAGGTCAAAGCCCAATTGGTGGGTATGTGACGCTATCGGCGGAGAAAATTATAGAAGCAAATCCAGAGGTAATTATTGTGGTAAATCCTCCACAAAGTACTTCAGAAACCTCAGTTTTAGAATCCTTTAAAAAGGAAGATTTTTGGCAAAAATTGCCAGCGACTAAAAATAATCGAGTTTATGCTTTTAGCTATTATGGATTGGTAAATCCAGGTAGTATAGATGAAATTGAAAAGACTTGTCAGCAGCTTAAACAAGATTTGTTAGGAAACTCTAAGAAATAAATTATTTACCTTGAAGCTATTTACTGATGACTCAGCTAAAAATAACGTGAGTTCGACGGATTTTAAAAACCCCGCTTCCATTCCTCTCCTTTCAGGGGAGAGGCTTCAAAAGCTTGATTTTTCGTTACTAACCAAGGATGTTAGAGCCACCTCTGCGCGTCGGAGAGGGGTTGCGGAGAGGTTCATCGAAATCACGTTAAAAATAAAAAACTTCACCCAAAAGGGGGTGAAGTTTTTCTGTTATGTGGACTGAAAATAAGAGTTATTAATTCGTTATTCCCACAATAAAGCGATTATTTCTCAACCATAAAGAGATCAGGTTTACTTAGCCAATTTCCAATTTTTGCTGTTAATCCTTTGCAGTTCTAATTGTTTTTTGAGTAGCTGGGATATTTTTAACGTCTTTAGGAGAACCACTATTCAGACTGCGAAAATATAGCCCTCCAACAGTGAGTAGAAAAATCACATATCCAACTGCTTGCACAAAATAAAGATTTTCTCTGTAGCCAAACAAAGTTTTTAGAACAATGCCGGGGAATTGATGATCAGGCAATACTTTAGAAGTATTCCAAACCATTGGCCCTAAAATGCAAGAGTGGATTTTGGTGAAGCGTTCGTAATAGAAACAAAGGCTTTCCGAGGCACGACTACTGAGAGCAACGCTAGCAAGGGCTTCGTCAAAACGTTGCAGAGCTGTTACTACTAACCCAGCTACAATCAACACCAATAAAACGCCCATTACTTGGAAGAACTGGCGGATGTTAATTTTAACACCCCATTTAAATAAAAGCACACCTATTATTACTGCTGTGACAACACCGCCAATAGCGCCAATAGCAGGAATAAATCCTTGTTGAAAACTACCAGTAATAAACAGAACAGTTTCAAAACCTTCACGTAGGACGGCAATAAAAATTAAGCTAAAAATACCCCATCCAGCATTGCCATTTTGTGTTAAAGCGCTGTTAACAGCTCCTTCAACTTGTGCTTTCATAAACCTGGCTTGTTTAGTCATCCAGATTAGCATCCAGCTGAGCATAGCGATCGCTAACACGCTAAATCCACCTTCCAGGGCTGGCTCAATTACTCCTGCGTATTGCGGATAAGCTTTGCCTAGTGCTTGAGTTACCCAACTGAATAGTATTCCTATTAAAGCACTGACAATAATGCCAACGCCGACACCGGCGTATACCCAAAAATTGAGTCGAGATTGTTTGGCTTTTTTCAACAAAGCCAGCACAATTCCTACAACAAGGGCAGCTTCTACTCCTTCTCGGAGTGTAATAAAAAAAATAGGTAAGGCAGTACTAAAATCCATTGTCAATAGTCCAAAGTCAATAGTCCAAAGTCAATAGTTCCAAATCATTAGTCAACAGTGGAAAGTCTAAATTATTGACTCTTGACTGTTGACTAATGACTAATGACTATTAGCTAAAATCGCGTAACATCTTTTTCAATTCGAGATTATGCATCTCTTCTTGACCAATCATGCCACGGGCGAATTCTTCAAGGTAGATGCTGGCATTGCTGACAGTATCTAGTAAGTTTTTGTACAAATCTAGCGCTTTTTTTTCATGGGATAAGCTTTCTGCTAAGATATCTTTAACTGTGTGCTGATAAGTTTCTTCCATTGGTGAAATTTTCAGAGAAGGATGACCATCTAAGCCTGTAAGAATTTCTCCTACTTGTTGGGCATGAAGTAAGGACTCACTGGCCTGTGCCTTGAAAAAAGCTACAATTGGAATACGATTAGGGCCAGTCACCATCAAGGAATAGTGTGTATATCGTACTACTCCAGCTAGCTCAAATTCCATGATGGCGTTTAGTAGGTCAATGGTCTTTTTATGGTCAAGCTCTTGCATCAGTGATTAACTCAAATTACGAATGGAGCGCAATGAATTAGGAGTTAGAAATTAAAAGTCAAGAATTCATAACTTATAACTCTTAACTCCTAATTATTTCCTCATTTTAAACTTCTTAGTCTTTAGTTCCCATTAAGTTCAAAGTGTTATTTTTGGGCTTGAGTGCTAGATTTATCAATTGCTTTTTGAGAGTTTTCCTCAATGGTTTTTACTAGTTTAGTAACTTCAGCAGGTGTCTTAAGTGGTTTAGCTGGGGGGATGGCAGAGGGCCAAACTTTGATCAGTTCAGCCATACTAGTTTCAATGGCTTTGTGTGCTTCGGGATCTTGTTGAGCTACTTGGCTAGAAATGCCTTTGTATAAATCGTTGGCGTAGATGACAAAGCCACGGGAGTCTTGATATTCAATGGCTGCGGATATTTTACCATCTGCGATCGCAGCACCATATTCTGAGTTAGCTGCATCTAGCAATCCGTTGACTACCTGTAGTACAAACCTTGGTTTCGAGCGTTGAGCTTCTGGTAAAGCTGCGATCGCCCCATCAACTGATTGCACGGAAGAGGTAAAATTAGTTTTTACTTTAGCATCCTTGGGATTAGATTTAACTAAATCTTGCAAACTAATCAAAGATGTCTTAAATTCTTTGATTTTGCGTTCATTAAGTTGGTCTTCAACATCAACATAAATCTCCTCAACTGGATGACCAATATGAGGTTCTGCCTGTTTTGGTTGATTTTGATCTAGAAGTTCTTGTGCTACTAAAAGATGCCCTTTCATTAACCCTAATTTAGTCATGTAGTCAACATCTTTCGCCTCACCTGTGAGTACTACTTCCTCAGTAGTTACTGCATCTTTAATTTGATCGAACTGTTCCTGTGTAATTACTTTTTTCGTAACTAAATCTTCTGGTGTGCCGTAGGGACGATTCGCCTGAATTTTGTTAGATAAAGCTGGGATACCTAGCTTAGCTTCAAACTTATCTAACTCTGACAAGATAGCATCATTAATGTTAATTTTCGCTTTGCCACCGTGACCACTACTACTGTTATGACTTGCTGCTTCTGTAACTTGGGGATTTGAGTTAGCAGCTGGTGCTGATGGATTTTCTGCCGTTGGTGTACTGTTACAAGCACTCAAGGATACTATTGCCGCAGTTGCAACAGTTAAACAGATATAGCGAAATTTTATCATTTTTGTGCCTAGAAATACTGAAAAAGGTGGTAATCGCAACATTTCAAACTACTGTCTGCGTTTAGCTTTGACGCTAAGTCATAGATTTTACTGTCGCATATAATGACACTTTTTATCAACTAGGCGTAATTTAAGGTAATATCACAGTTGGATTAACGGCAGTAATTTCTGAGTAACGGGCAAAATCACTAATGTTAAATGTAAGAATATGCGTTAAACCATGCACCAGCATTGCTGCAACTAGTCGAGCATCGTGTACGTTAACTCCTTTAACTCCATAAGCAACCACCAGCCTTTCCCATTCCTGATAAATTGCTTCAATGTCTAGTAATAATGGGAAAAACGCCTTTAAACGGTTTACCTCTGCTTGTGTTTCTGCCACACTACGCCCTAAGCCATTTCGCTCAGTTGGGCGTGTGTAGACATTCCAAAACTCAATCAAGTTTTGCGGTACGATGTGCAACTGTTCGCCGCGACTGCGTAACGTGCTGATAGCATTGACTGCATCTGGGTTTATAGGATGGGTAAGGTCTACACTCCTCAATAGGACATTAGTATCTACAAGGTAAGGCACTTAACCTCGCTCTCCATAAATACTTTCTCGGCTAATGGCTTCATCAGAAAGCGAAGGGAGGTTAAGTCCTCGGTGACTTTCTACCCACTCAGTAAATGCTGTTACCCACTCTTGGGTGGTTGCGGTTTCATAGAAAGGACATTCCTTTAATGGTTGCAACAACCGCTCAAGCATGGTGTCTAAGTGAGGTTTAATCTCATCTGGAGTACGGTTTGTGATCTGAGCTAACAACAGGGTAATTGTTTCTATTTCCTGACTATGGGTTTGTTCTAAATCACTCACAACTGATTTTGGTTGACTGTTCATAGTCTAAACATCATCACTATTCAACTTAATTGCTCAATTCACAATTTATATCATCACCAGCAAGCATATCCTGCACGGTTGTATTCTATAGCCATTTTCAATCTAGTGAGGTACAGGTATGCAAATAGACCTAACCCCCTAACCCCCTTCCCGAAGCGGGAAGGGGGAACAATTCAAAGCCTCTCTCCTTTTAGGAGAGAGGTTTGGAGAGAGGTCAAAATTGTACTTCATTAGACCGAGAACCGCTATATATCGACTATTGCACTTCGTAGCAGATACTTGCTGAATTTGTTTAAATAAATTCTTAAAAATGGGAAAAATAAACCTGTTGAAGCTCAAAAAATGAGAGTAAACGTATTGATGGATGAAACAGCCGAACTGTTGTACCCCTCTGTGGAGAAGTTGGTTAAAGAGATTGTGGCAGTTAACCACGCTTGGAAAGTAGCGTGTGAATTATTTGGACAGGATTCACCTCTATCCATTTCCTCGCGGGATTTAAAAACTTCTTTGCAGATTCGTTTGTTGCGAAGCTATGCACCAGAACAGGTTTATCTAATTGAGGACAAAGAAGTAGAGGGAGAGCGACTTTATAGCTTATGCCTCCGAAAACCTATAGGAGAAAGGCTGTATGCAGAACATCTACCAATGCGGATAGCTCAAGAAGTTTTTGCAGCTCAAGAATTAGAGAAATTCAAAAAGATATAACCAAGATCAACAACAGGAGTCCAGCATGGGAATAGGAAAAGTTTGGGACATTATTTGGGATAATGAGCCTTTCCATTGGGCAACTGCTTTTGTGTTAGTAGTGGCAATTATTGTCGAATTTTACACATTATGGCAGTATTGGCACTCAGAGTGTGACATAACCGAAGCATCCATTAAGCTTTTGAATAATTTGAAAAAGGGGAAGAATGTAAAGCTTTTGGACAAGGATCGCGATTGGTTCAAAGAGCATTTAGGTACTGATGATATAAGCATAATTAGTAAACAAGTGCAAAACGAGCCGAGATTCATACTTATAAAATATCCATCCGTTTTAGCACAGCTAATACCTCGGACTTCCCTACGTTTTGTAATAACCTTGTGTACTGCTATCGGCGTTTTAGGAACCTTCTACGGTATACAACAGGGACTCCAAGAAATTAATTTATCTACCAATAATCCTGAAGAATTAATGACTGCCGGTATAGGACTGCTAGGAGGAATGAAAACAGCTTTTGCAACTTCCTTAATGGGGCTAGGTTCTGGTAGTTTGTTTACTTTAGTTTTATTTGGATGTGATTCACAACGGCAGAAATGGCGTGATAGTTTGCGTCATAAATTGAAGGCGATCGCAACTTTAAAAACAGCGGATAATACTAACCTTGAAGTGGCTGATGCCCTCAGTCTTGTAGCGAAAAACTTGACTGGGCTAAAGCAGCTAAATGCAGAAGGCATTGGTCAAGCTGTGGGTAAAAGCATAGCAGAACAGTTCGCTGGATTAAATCAATTATCAGCCGAAGCTATTGGTATAGCTGTGCGTAAGGAGATATTTCCAGCCTTAGAAGCAATTTTCAAAGAGCAGAAACAACTGCGAAAACTCCAAGAAAATCAAGGGCAGAGAGTTTTAGAAGAACTCATCAAGGATATGCGAGTTCAGGTACTCGAACCCATTGCAGATAGACTTGATAAAAGTGCAAAGTTAACTCAACAAGCTTCTGAAGCTGTGCTGACACTACATAGAGAATTGGGTGGTATTTCTCAAAGTTTGGCAAGTTCCATCGTCACAATTCAGAACTTTCAACAAGAAACTTTAGTAGAACTCAAAGAATTTGCTAACCATCTAGAAGACACTCTCAAACAATTCCAAACAGATACACAAGGTGTTTTACAACAAACAGCACAGGAAATTAATCGAGCCGTAGACCAAAGTATTCAAGGAATGACAGCCCAGCGAAGTGCTTTTGAGGAAAGTGCAGTACAAGCTGCTGCTACCTTCCAAGGAATTCGAGAAGAACTGCAAACAGCACTACAAGAACGTGCAGCAGTTGAACAGCAGATACTTCAAGCTACTCGGACTGGAATTATCCAAATTCTCACCCAAGCAAATACAGCCTTCCGCGAACAAACTCATACTCTAAAATCAGTGGGTGATCAAGCTTCTGGATTGATTAATGACGCGAGAAATAATCTTCTGGCAACTTTGGGAAATATCGATAGAACACTGACAGCGACTCGTCAAACAGTAGAAGATGATTTGACAAGATTTAGGGAAGAATATCAAACAAATCTACAGATGTTCTTTCAAGAACAAAACAACTTACTTGAAGGAACACTAGGTCAACAAAGAGATGGATTATCTAGTGTTGTGAACAATATTGATAAAGTTTTCCGAGAAGAATCTCAAAGGCGTGGCGAATTAGCTCAAGAAGTTGACATTGGTGAATCGAAACTTTCAGTTAAACGAATTCGCTGTTTAGGTGGTGATAGACACGATCATGTTTTTCTTTGGCAAGAATTTTCACCCACTTGGCTTAAGAATCATGGAATTTTACCTAATCCAAATACCCAGCTTTCTGGAAATCCTACAGCAGATAAATTGCGAAAGCGAGAAAACAAGCTTGAGCAGTGGAAAAGAGAAATAGAGTATCTGGAACGGGAAGCTAAAGTTTACATGACTAACCAATTAAATAGAATATGATTTGCTTCTAGGTTTGAGTCCATAATTAACCAAGCCCTTGCTACAGCAACTGTCGCATCATCAACTGTGCAAACAGTCCTGGTTGATTTGCCAGTTGAGAGAAACTACCTTGCTGTACTACCTTGCCACCTTGGAGTACGTAAATTCGGTCGGCATTTTGGATAGTACTGAGTCGATGAGCGATCGCTACCCTAGTTACCTTAAGCTGTTGTAAGCTTTGACTCACAATTGCCTGGGTTCTATTATCTAAAGCACTAGTCGCTTCATCAAATAGCAAGATCTGGGGCTTCAAGGCTAACGCCCTAGCAATCAATAGCCGCTGTCTTTGTCCACCAGAAAGATTACTACCTCCCTCACTGACAACTGTATGCATCCCCATTGGCATAGCGGCAATATCATCCGCGAAACCTGCCATTCGGGCTGCTTGCCAAGCTGACTCCATTGTCAAGGATGCACCGCTGGCGATGTTCTCGAAAATAGAAGCTGACATCAGCCGACTATTTTGCAGTACCACACCCAATTGACGACGCACAGCATGGACATCCAAAGTTGCTAAGTCTTGTCCGTCGTAGTAAATTCTGCCGGATTTGGGCAATTCAAATCCCAAAAGTAACCTTAATAAAGTTGATTTACCGCTACCAGAAGGCCCGACAATGGCAATAAATTCTCCTGGTTGGGCATGGATGCTGACATTATCTAGCGTCAAGGGGCCATCATCACGGTAACGGAAACTAATGTGATCTATCAGTAATTTCCCTGTTAGCTTTCCTGGATCTGCTTGAGCAGAATTGACTTCTAATTCAGCTTGCAGAATTGGTTGCGCCCGTTGCCACAAGGGCAAAACTTGCAAAACTTCCACAACTGTACTGCTCAAACTGGTTGCCCCGTTAATGAAAGTGCCAAAAGCAACGTTGAACGCTAAAAAAGTACCAGTTGATAAATTAGTTTCTCCCGGAGTTTGAGACTGTCCAATTAAGCTAGTAGCAAACCAGAACAACGCAGCAGTTGTTAACACAGGTAACACCTGATTGATGACTGCAAGACTATCTTCAA
This sequence comes from Nostoc sp. UHCC 0702, assembly GCA_017164015.1. Classification (GTDB taxonomy): domain Bacteria; phylum Cyanobacteriota; class Cyanobacteriia; order Cyanobacteriales; family Nostocaceae; genus Amazonocrinis. The sequence goes on along the minus strand of CP071065.1, from coordinate 7,897,460 downwards.
TACCTTGAGTACTCAACATCAGTTTTAATTGATGCGTATACTGTTTACCCCAGTAGGCAAAGGCGCGGGCTTCGGCTTTGGCGACTCGCAGTTTACTAACTCCATTAATCAACTGCACCATCACACCAAAGATTTGTCCTTCTCGCTCTAGTAAGGGGCGAACTTTACGGACAATCAAAATACCAGAGATGATAGTCACAGCAATATTTACCAGTGCTACCAGACAAGCAACCAAAGCTAAGGAAACACTGTAAGAAAACAATAGCCCCAAATTGAGTAGCGAGAACAAACTGGAGAAGATTGTTTTTAAGACTGTATTCCCAAGTCTCTGGCGCATTTGACTAATGGCTGTGACTCTAGAATTCAAGTCACCAACTGAGAAAGAGCGAAAAAAGCCAGCTTTCAAATTCAACAATCGATCCCAAATGGCTGCTTGGGTAGAGGAATCAGCAAAAGTTTCCAGCCTGATGGTAGCCAGCCCTTGGGCTAGTTGAAACAGCATTCCTCCAAAGGCAGCAGCTACTAAACCAAAAGCAATTTGACTGAGTAATCCCCGATTAGCGTCTGGGATAGCTTTGTCGATGAGAATTGCTGTGGCTTGAGGTGTCAGCATTCCTAACAAGGTAACGCTGATTCCAGTCAATAAAATTACAATCAGTTCTTTGTAATGTCCTTGGAGTGCAAACTTGAGTAAATCTAATGTTTTGAGTTCTTTATTGGGTAAAGGGCGATAAAATACGTAGGCAGTGGTCGCTAGCGCTGCCGCAATCCGGGCATCTACAGGAATGCGAATCTGTTTTCCAGGAGCGTAGAGTTCATATTTAGTATCAGATATCGGTAACAGTGCCACAGGTAGCTTACCCTCAACCGTGTATGCCAACATCGGGCCGCCATCCTTTTGCCACCAGTTATTCCGCAACTGAATGCGCCGCACGCGGATATGGGAACTGCGGGCGATCGCTTCCACAGGATCTCTGACTCGCTTGGTATCTTCTGATGCAGCGGTCGGGCGAATCTCAACTCCTAAAGCTTTCCCCACAGCACCGGCAGCCATGAGTAAAATTTCATCAGGATGACCGGAATAGAGACTGGTAGTGAATCCTGAACTACTATTTAGCTTAGGTTTTGGCAACACCGAAGCCAATTCTGCTAAAGTCTCTTGCATCACGTGACGCTCAAGACGTTCCCTTGCTTGAAATCTCAGTAATTCTGCATTCATCTCTTGGCGTTGCAGTAAATCTATGCAGTTGAGAAAATAGGTTTGTAGTTGGGACAAACCACCCAACAAGGAATCTATATTTTCGATTTCTAAGGTGTTAGCAGTTTTCACCTCCACTGTGTCATCTGCCTGAAACCACATCTTTGCAGCCAAAGGCAACATTCCAGAGGCAGAAGTTAACGGCAGTTCGGCAAAGCCCATCCATCTAGCACGCCCTTTGAAGATTTGCACCCACAAGACATCGCCTTCATGGGGCTGGAAAATTTGGTCTTTGACTAGGGAAAAGTGGCAGATTCCTTCAGGTAATATTGCTGTCGTTGGTGTAGTGATGCCAGCAAGTGCTATACCTAGTTGACAAATCCAGCTTTCTATGTATGGTGCAACTTCACTATTAGCGAACAACTGGCTAAAATCTGCTTTGGATATTTTGACGAGTTCTGTGTCCTCAAGAGACATTGCTAAAATTTGGTGATGCTTGCCTTGGAGACTTGGTGCAGTGGCAAACATCGCTTGTCCCGCTGTGGTACTAAATAAATAGCGGCGGCTTGTTTCTGGAACACCATTGTTAAATGCGATCGCACTTAACCCCAATTGACCAGATTTTACCAGCCAAATTGTCTGCGGATCATCTAGCAGTAGCGACTCATTAGATTTCAAACCATAGTATTCACCTGGGAAATTTGACAAAGACAAAGAAGATAACAACGGCTTTACTCCCTCATCCCCCTCATCCCCCTCATCCCCCTCATCCCCCTTATCCCCCTCATCCCCCTCATCCCCCTCATCCCCCTCATCCCCTCATCCCCTCATCCCCCCCTACTCCCCCATCTTCCTCACTGCGAATCAATTGCAAATACGGCCCCTCAACTTGCCGTAACTCTTCATGAGTTCCCCGTTGGACTATCTTGCCGCGATCGAGGACAATAATTTCATCACAATCTCGGATAGTTGAGAGTCGATGCGCCACGATGATGCAGCTACAACCGCGTAGGCGCAAATTACGAGTAACAGTTTTTTCTGTCTCAGGGTCTAAAGCACTGGTGGCTTCATCCATGATGACGATGGTAGGATTATTCACCAAAGCACGGGCAATTTCTAACCGCTGTCGCTGACCACCGCTTAAATTGATTGCACCCTCCAAAAGGTCGGCATGATAGCCACCAGGCAGCGAGAGAATAACATCATGGAGTGCTGCATCTTGACAAGCTTGCACCAGATGACTTTCAGGTATAGTAGTGTCCCAAAGTGTCAAATTGTCTCTGAGACTACCACCAAACAACAAAATATCTTGCTCTACAGCAGAGATAGAATTGGCTAGTACCTGGCGAGGAATTTCCTCTCTAGGTTTGCCGTCAAACCAAATTTCCCCTTGCCAAGGTTCGTAAAGCCCACACAAAAGTTTGGCAACGGTAGATTTACCAGAACCACTTCCACCCACCAAAGCAATTCGCTGTCCAGGCTTGAGCGAGAGATTAAAGTTTTCAATCAATGGTGGTGCAATTCGGCTATAGCCAAACGTCACATTGCGTAATTCCACATACCCCTGGAGCTTGGGTAGGAGGTAGGGGGATGGGGGGATGGGGGGATGGGGGGATGAGGGGGATGAGGGGGATGAGGGGATGGGGGGATGGGGGGATGAGGGGATTAATTTGTAGTTCTTTACTCCCTCATCTCCCCTGCTCCCCTGCTCCCCTGCTCCCCATCTCCCCCGCTCCCCCGCTCCCCCGCTCCCCTGCTCCAACTGCGGATCAATGGGATTACGTAAAACATCATCCAGGCGGTTGAGATTTCCTTCCATCTCTTGTAACTCACTTCCCAGGTTGACGAGATTAGTTACTGGTTGGAGAAACCTTTGCATCATGCCTTGGAAGGCTATTAACATGCCGATGCTCATAGCTCCATCCATGACTCGCAACCCACCCACAGCTAAGATGAGCATTGAGGCGATCGCTGACAAAAAGGTTGGTAAAATTCCTAGTGTCTGGTTGGTTTGCTCTAATTCTTGGCGTGTGTTGATGGCTTTGGCATAGTAACCCGCCCACCGAGAAAAGAAATCTGACTCTAACCCAGATGCTTTTATTGTCTCCATGCTCTGAAGACCAGAAATTGCTACGCCGCTGACTTTGCCATATTCTTGGATCAGTTTGGTATTGGCATCTACGCGCTGTCCTCTCACCCACTGTAAAGCAGTGAGGTTGACGGCGACAAAAGCGATCGCAATTGAGGTGAGTACTACATCATATTGCAGCATCACTAATACATAGATAAATACTGATGCTACTGCGATCGCTGTGGTAGCTAATTTACCTGAAAGTAGGTTGGCTATATTATCGTTGAGTTGCACGCGGCTACTGATTTCCCCAGCAAATCGCTGGTCATAAAAACTGACGGGCAGGCGTAAAATATGCCACAGAAACTTACTTTTCATGCCCACAGACAATTTAATTTTCAACTGGCGCAAAAACTGCAACTGTAACATTGCCAAAAATCCATTGAGTACGGCGGTGAAAATCATCCCTAAAATTAGCGGACGCAGCCATTCATCCCGACGCTGAATTAATATGTTGTCTACAAATACTTGGGAGAATGCAGGTATAGCCAGACCAGGAATTACCAACAAAAATCCTGCCAGTACGCAGTAAATCAATGCACCAATGGAGCCTCGCAGGCGTGACCATAAAGCCAGGATAGTGCTGGGTTTGCGTCCTCCTGGCTGGAAGTCTGGCCCAGGTTCTAGAACTAGCACTACACCAGTGTAAGCGCCGCTGAATTCTTCATTAGAGACAGTGCGCCGTCCGCTAGCGGGGTCATTGAGATAAACTCGCTGTTTGCCAAAACCTTCTACTACTAGAAAATGGTTAAAGTTCCAAAATACAATGAAGGGACATTTGATTTGTGACAGTGCAGCTAAGTTAGTCTTAAAACTCTTGGCGCTAAGTCCGTAGTTTCTGGCGGCTTTCAGGATGTTGAGGGCGCTAACTCCATCACGGGATACGCCGCAGGCTTGCCTAAGTTCTGTGAGTGGGATAATGCGATCGTAGTAACCTAAAATAATTCCCAAAGCAGCAGCACCACATTCTACTATTTCCATTTGCAGCAAGGTGGGAGTATGGCATCGCTTGCCTTTGGGCCTCCATAGACTTTGCAGATTTCGCCACAACATCATGTTTGTACTAATATTGCTTGAGTTTAATAGATGGTTCTTGGGTAGGGGAGCGGGGGAGCGGGGGAGTGGGGGAGCAGGGGAGCGGGGGAGCAGGGGAGCAGGGGAGCAGGGGGGCAGGGGAGATAGGGGAGTAAAGAATTACAATTAATCCCCCCATCTCCCTCATCTTCCTCATCTCCCTCATCCCCCTCATCCTCCCCATCTCCCTCATCTCCCTCATCTTCCTCATCTCCCTCATCCCCCTCATCCCCCTCATCCCCCTCATCCCCCATCCCTAAGTATCAGAAAATACCACTCCATGATCTCAAAAGCGGGATGACAAAGGTAATTGGGGCGCGTTCTTCTACGGTAACTTGTACGGTGGTAGTAGTTCCAGAAGTTACTGCCAACTCTGGCCCTTGGGAAGAAGACCATTTGTAACGGCTGAAGGTGGAAGGGTCTGGTTGCAATCGGGCTGTCACTTGAATCTGTGGCCCTTGTGATATCAAACCTTGCACGAATTCGGAATTGCCCACTACGCTTAATGCAGCCTCTTTGGTCACGGGAAAAGCTGAGACATCTGTAACAGCACCAATGATGCCACCAAAACGTTCTCTTTGTACTGTTGTGGGTGTAATTTGCAACTTCATTCCTGGTTGAATTTTCTTACCATCGCCAACGGGAAAAAATGTGACGCTGACTGGTTGGGCTGATGGTTTTTGTGCTGCGATCGCTCCTATGGGTGTACCCTGGAGAACAACCTGCCCCGGATTTGCGGAGATTTCTAAAATACGTCCGGTGTAACTGCTTTTAATCAGGCTGTTGGTTGACAATTGCAACCCCAATTGAGCAATATTCCGCTGGACTTCCTGAATTTCTTTTTTGCGGTTAGTTGCAGTTTCTAAGTCTTGTTGGGCGGCTGTGGCTTCTTTGCTATCAAGTTGTTTTAACTGCGCTTGCAAATCTTTAATTGAGTTGAGGTTTTCTAGATATTGCCTTTGGGCGTCTGCTTCTTTGACATCCAATTGCTTGAGTTGTGATTCGGCTTCATTAATTTGTGTCACAGCATTTAAGTAGTCTTGCTGTGCTTGTAGGACTGTATCACCAGAAATTGCTCCCAGCTTCAATAGTTGCTGGCGGTTCTCTAATCTCTGTTTGAAAGTGGGCAAAAGTTGCTGGAGTGCTTGCAAGCGTTGTTTTTGGTTGATGCGATCGCGCCCAATGGAATCTAGCCCTTTATCTTTTAAAATCGGTGTGAGCTTTTTTACTGCTTGCAGGCTTTGCTGCAAAGTTTGGCGTTGTTGTTGAATTGCCTGTTTATCTATATTCTGCCGCTGTTGTTGCAAAGAGTTAGCATCACGATCCTGTGCTTGTAGTTGCTCTAATTTAGCGCGTACTAATTGTAGCTGTTTGAGGAGTTCGCTTTGATCTAGGGTCGCCAGCACATCGCCTCTTTTCACGGAGTCGCCAACACGCACATTTATTGTTCGCAACCTACCTGCGATCGGTGACTGGAACGAAGTCACCGTACTGGGATAGACTATCATCCCAGTACCCGTGACTGTAATCGGGATTCGACCTAAAATACTCCAACTCAATCCCGCCACCACCAGTGAACCAACAGCAACTAGAGGTAGCCAATTTTTCGGGCTGACTACCTGCATGATTTGATCTAATTCTTCTGGCGAAGAAGCACGTTCTAAAGCTTCTTTGCGGAACAAGTCGCTTTTTTGCCTAACCACCGAACACCATCCCAATTTGTATGGGAGTAAAATTCTGCTTTGAAAGTTGCAGCATTAATAATAAAGTAAGTAATCAAATAAATTATTTGATTATAATCATAACTTACATAAAATCTCTTTTTTTCGTGTTGTTGGTAGTTCGTTTTACGTGGACTGTGGGTAATTAATAACAGTATTAATTCGGTTGCAAAAATAAAACTATCTTTGATAAAATCTCGATCTTTTATCAAATAAATATTTAATAAATTTGATTTGTGTGTAGAGAATGATTAGCTTTCAGTCTAACTATTCAGTGCATGAAGAAAAGGGTGTAAGAATATAGGTGCATATCATTTTATGAACAACTTAAGCCTTATTAAAATTTGAAAAATCAACAATTCTTCTTACACCTGTAAAATTTTGCAAAACAGAATTTTAAAGTTTTATAAAATTTCTGTCTTTTTTGAAATCAATGGTATTAGGTTTTGCTGCTATAGCTTTCCAAATTACTATTTATTGTAATGGTATTTGAGCTTGTAGATCGCTACAAGATATTATGGAAAACTTTTAGCAGCATAACCCGCTACCCTGCTTTTAACAAGCTTAGAAGATACCTAGACCCTTACCAGAACCAAGTAAGCCAAGACCGAGAACATTTTGAGCTACACTCAGTACGTTCACATTATTGTTGTTGAGTACATCATTGAACAAAACAATATCACCTGTATCGATATCTACGAGATCACCATCGTAGGTATAACCATAACTTCCTCCCACTAAGTTAGTGATTTCTTCGTCATTTAATTCTGTCATAGCTGCAATTTTTTCTTGTTCAAAAGCTTTATAAGACATAAAAACTCCTTCCTTGTAAAAAAAGTTAAAACCAGTGAACTCATACAGTTTTCTAATCAATTTATGCAGATACAAAAGGGTTTTAAGTACCTCAAACTATGAGTATCCACCAACTGTTGAATACACTTTATAGTCAGAAAGCTGCTATCAAACTGGATGTATCTGAGGTAATTGGTTATGTATTGAAGATTCACTATGTTTACTACAATACTATTTCTGGAAAGGGATTTATTTAAAGAATTAGTAAAAATCACGTAAGGTTGCATAAATAAAAAATCAATATTTATCAGTAAAAATGCAGATATTAAAAGCAGGAAAAGGAGGTTTTTTAATATTTAGAAAAGTAAGAAAAGTAGGAAATAAAATTAAAATATTGTAGATAATCTATTAATAAAAAAGCTGTAAGTAAGCAGCAACTTGATGCCTAAATCCGGCAGGAAATCCACAAACCAAGTTATAACCAAGTGTCTTATGGATATCATCTATAAGTAGGTTTAAGACTTTTTGGAATTAACTAGTAACACTATTTGCAGCAGTATGACAATGCCTATTGGTGTGATATTAATGTGAAACTTTTATAAAGACGTGATAGAGAATCTACTTAATTAACGTGAGTTCGACGGAACCTAACCCCAACGCCTGACCTTAATCCCCATTAAATTCCTGACTTTTCACGGGATCTGGAAAACCTCTCTCTAAATCTCTCTCCTGCAAGGAGAGAGACTTTGAATGTTCCCCCTTCCCGCATCGGGAAGGGGGTTAGGGGGTTAGGTTTTTCGTGGGTTTTTCCAGATGACGTGAAAAGTGAGATTAAATTCGGGCTAAGCCCGAATTCCCTTGAAGGAAGGGGCAAAAAATCTACAACTTGGTACGAAATCAGGACTTACGCAGGGACTAGGATTTTACGTCATTACGAGGGAAGCAAAGTAATGGCAAAAGCTTAGTTTTTCGTTACGAGTGCGTAAGTCCTAGAAAGAATAAGGTTTTTAAGCCTCTTCCCGTTGCAAAAAGAAGAATGGAAGCGGTGTTCTTCAAAATCTCTCGAACTCAGATTAAGTAGTTACCTATGGGCAATGCTGTAGTCCTACCCGTCCCACTTCAGAACGACTTGACAAAAAGTCTCTAAGAATTTTTAGATTTATTGTTAGCGACTACTTCAAATTGACCCATGCAACCGTTTTCAGCGATCGCATCCTGATGAGGATGAAACATATACTTACCTGGATAGCGAAAGGCAAATTCCAAAATGTGCCGTTCTGCTATACCCATCGTAATTACGTCAGTTTTCTCGCTGGGAGTCATAGTCATGCCTGTGCGATACACATCAAAGAAGTTGGCATGGAGATGAAACGTTACCGCCGTATCGTATTCGATGATGTTAAGCACATACAGCCGGATCAACTGATTTTGGTAAATCTGGATCGGGTGATGCATGTAGTGATGAGGCACACCGTTGAAGGCGTAATATTCATTGTGGCTATCGTCATTTACATCATATCCAGCCATCACTAGCACTATTTCATCAGCCGGAGGGCGCGGCGTTGGTGGATCAATGATAAACATGCCGTATAGCCCCTTGGCAATATGACGGGTGACTGGTTCAATATGACAATGGTATAGGTGAACACCATAAGGTTCAGCATCAAATTCATAAATTGTCGCCTTACCATTGCCAACTGGGCGGACACCATCCATTTCAGCGGGATGAACACCATGAAAATGTAAAGAGTGAGAATGTCCCGCTTGGTTGAAAAAAAGTACTCGCACGCGATCGCCCTGTTTTGCCCGTAGCGTTGGCCCAGGTATGCGCCCGTTTAAATCCCAAATATTGTAAGAAACAGCGCTATTTAGCTGAATTACCGAAGTACCAGCCGTTAGCTGAAATTCTCTGATAGTGCGTCCATTTTCTTGTTTGAGTGTCCCATAATCAAAATTCCGTAGCACCTGCATGGGATTAGCAGCACCTTCAGGTGCTTCCATTTCCATAGGTGGTATTCTGACATTTGACTTACTTTGTACATTCAGAGTTTGCCAAAGCGCCGCCGCCCCAGTCACGCCGACACCCGCTAAACCCAATTTCAGCAGTTGACGACGGTTCCAAAGTTTTTCTTGCCCTAAAATCCAGTGCTTTGGCATCGCATTTTCGACGTTTTACAGTTCAAAAAATTGCAAGAAATTCGCAATTACTTCGCATCCTATCTCAATCAATAATTATTGTCAATAAACTTGTTGACTTACCTTGAGCTAGTTTCCGAAACAAGACAGAAGATAAGACTTCAAATCTAGAAATTTCCTGAGTAAAAAAGCAGAGGAGTAAGGAATAGAGGGTATGGCTGCTTCCATCACTGTGCTTCCTTTACCCATACCTCTTGCTTGACTAAGAAATAGCTAGATCAAAATTTTTTGCAACAAATGTCATAACATATGCTATTAGCATGGGCGGTAGCCTTTACCAAGACCCTCCAGGACAGGAACAGCCTCCTACTGAGCAAAAAAATCCTTGTATTACAAAGCAGGTTTTGTTATCCTGCCTCTGTCGGCGGTATAGTTTTCCCTCTCATACCATTTCACTCAATTACTGATACAAATCCTTGCGCCCCTGCGCCCCTGCCCAAGATCTGCCTATTTGTATCAACATTAAAGTAAAACGGTATTAAGCGTTGCCTGTTGTCCGTTCCCTTTGATCATTGTGTTCAGCATTCAAAATGCTATGAGTCAAAACTGTGTGTCATTCTTTTGTTATTTATATGGACTTTATGTGTAGAATTCTGCATTGGGAGAAATTGAAGGTTAACTGATAGTAAAGTGTATGTAGCCTACGGCTGTATGTTGATTGCAACAGAAATGCTTGAAAAAATAATTTTGGCAAAGTCATACACCAAAATCGCCTATTATTAAGCATTTCGCCCACTATAATAAATGTCCTTATCCTATAATCTTTACCAAATCCGAACTATCCAATACATTTTATACACCGTTGTCAAATCCCAAGTTTATCGGATATCTTTTTGCAATCAAGTGGGATAATACCCTTTGATTAATCAATGACCAAAATTAATGATGGGAGGTCATCAATGGCTAATTTTTCTCATAGTTCAGCATTGCAGAAGACCGCAAGTGTTACCCTGTCCAAGCCTGTGCAGGTAACACTTTATATGTTTCTATCTTCGTTGGTTATCTGGACTGTCTTGTTCTCTACCTATCCAGCAGCTCATAACACAGCACACTCGCTGCGTCACCACACTTTAGGCGTTGGCTGTCACTAAATTATCATTTCAAGATTTTTTAGGTGCATTCTGCTGTGTTAAGACATCTGACAAAGTTATGAAGCTAATATAGCGCGGACTTCGCGCCAACGTTTTTGCTGGGAAATAATTTAAAGTAATGTAGAGATGGGAAAAACATCTCTACATTACTTAATTCTATTTCAAGCCATGTCTAATTTATAACTAATGATTGGCGCGTAATTTCTTTGCTCTGTAGTCAACAAAGGCTAATACTGTCAAGGTGTCATAACATTTATTTCTGAAGCGGCGCTAAATTCTTTTAATCTTCCATCTGTTTGCGCTCTTTATGGTTCGTTTTTAATTTATTGTGTAAGTCTCAGATAATTAGGCGCATCTTCATACAAAATTAGTATCAGTTGCAAAAGGTAAGTAGTTTTCACAGTTACCATCAGGTTTTATGAAAAAAAATCAACTGTTTGGAGTTATCAGCGCTGTTTGCATCGCGTTGTCAATTCTTTATTCCTTTGTAGGAGTTTCTCAAACTCCCGTACCCAGAGTACAACTCTCCACCAACCCTCCTTTAGAACGTATTCTTCCCTTTGAAGCAGAAGCAGAAAAACCACAGTCTCCTGTCACTTTGACATTACAAGCTGTTGATGCTGAGAATAAACCGTTAAAAGATGCTTTAATTCGGTTACAAATTCTGACACCGCCAGCGAATCCTTGGTTAACCACAGATTTTCCCATTGCTGAGGGAACAAAATTACTGCAAATGGATGCAGTCGCACCTGATGGTAAGCTAGAAATTCAGCAGATATTACCTATTCGTGGTAATTACCAATTGCAAGTGAATGTGTCACCTTTGATAGCAAATGCTTTTGCTCCCTATGAACAAACTTTGAATCTCAATGTCCGAGAAAATCCAGTTAAATATAAATATTTTGCTGTGATTGCAGCTATTTTACTGTCAGTTGGATTATTGGGCGGTTGGATTATCGGCGGACAAGAAGAACTACGACAAGGAGAAATTGCACCGCAGTCAGTGCGTCTTTTGTTAAGTACATTGACAGCGGTGGCGATAGTAACACTATTGTTTATTAACATTAGTGCAGAAGTTGCAGAGGCTCACGGTGGCGGACACTCAACAAGTACTGAAGCTATTGCACCATCAGTGCAAAAATCTCAAGAGTTAGAAGTCCGCATTGAGGGAGATAAAAATGCAACTGTGGGAAAACTTGCAAATTTAGCTGTACAAGTGAAAGATGCTGTAACAGGAAAGCCTATTAACGATGTAGCGTTGCAGGTGAAAGCGATCGCTCTAGAACATAATTTAACAGTTTTTACCTATAAAGGTGTTCCTGACCAAGAAGGTAAGCTAACATGGCTGGAACAATTTTTTGATGGTTCCCCCCACAAAGTTGAAATAGAAGCAACTCCCAAATCTGCATCTAGCCGTCAATTTGCAGCGGTGAAAGTAGCACAATCAATTGAAGTAGAGGGAATTGCACCGCCGATTTATATCCGATTCATTGGTTTATTCTACTTTACAGCCATTGTCGGTATTGGTATGGCGATTGGATTGCTAATACAGCAACGACGCCAACCACTTTCTAGACCAAATTAGCAATATGACAGCAATTTTTAGGCAAGCGATCGCTGATTTTGTCTAGTTAGAAATAGGTCGTAAAATCAATAATAATCTTCATAAGGGTAAAGGTGAAAAAAAACCTTTATCCTTATACTATTTATAAATATCACCATTTAAGTGAAATTGGTAGTGTTGGTTGAAAATATTGTAATTGCCCTTCTTTGCCCCTATCAAACTCAATCTCTAAATGATAGGAATCACCATGTAAAAATTCTACTATTCCCAGTTCAATTAACTTTGTCACTTCCAAAGAAAAATTTTTATCTCCAGGTAAGATGACTCGCAGCCCTGTAATTTCCTTGAATCCTACTTGATGAGTTAATAGGCGTTGTTTATCTAATGGGTAATTTGCAGGTTTTTGGCTGGATGGTGAAATAAAAATCAGAGGTTCAGATAAGTTTTCACTGTTAGCTAGTATTGGAATAAAGGCATTTGCCGGCCGATAAGGCGCATAGTAATTCCAGGTAGAGAATGGTAATTCTGATAAATTAGGCGTAGTTCTTCGTAATGCAATGCCGAAAGGGCAAGCTTTTGTTTCTTGCCAACGGCAACGCTGCCACAAACCTGTAGAACTAACAACAGGAGATTGAATTTCATTGCTGTCATTGAGCCAAATTAACTCAAGATAAGCATTGTCAAAGAAGAAGCAAACGTTGGCAGTACCTTGACCTTGATGAATGCGACCTTTACCTTCTGTAAGCCCAAAAACTTTGAGAAACTCAGCTTCCGGCGCTTCTGGTTGAACACAAACAAAAATATGATCTATTTCCACTTGCATCTAATTTTAAGTTTTACAAGAAAAACTTCTAATGATAATATTTATATCTGGATTCATCAAGAATCAAGTATTAAAATTTCATTAAAAAAAGTCTAAAAATATTTATTACTTACTCATTACCAAATTTTATGGTGTTCATTTATAAAAAATTTACATTATAGTAAAAAAGTATATTATTTAACGCACTATTTATTGTAAATATTTCCTTGGGAACACTGTAAAATCCCCCAATAGGGCATTGAAAAAAGTAAAAAAATTCTGTTTTGTATTAATTTGATGTCATAGTTAAAATCTTAAAATTGTGTGAATCAACACATTCGATACAGGGGACATAATGCATATTCCTGATGGATTTGTTTCTCCACCAGTGGCAGCAGCTACCGGTTTGGTGAGTATGGCAGCGCTGTTTATTGCCACGGGGCGATCGCAAGCAGCTTTTGGTATCCGTCGCGCCCCTATTTTGGGCTTAACCACTGCTTTTATTTTTGCTGCCCAGATGATCAATTTTCCTGTGGCAGGAGGCACCAGCGGTCACTTGTTAGGGGGAACCTTAGCGGCTGTAGTCTTGGATAGTCCTTGGGCAGGGACATTGTGCATCGCCACAGTTTTAATCATCCAAGCTGTGTTATTTGCCGATGGTGGTATCACAGCCTTGGGAGCAAATATTTTGAATATGGCAGTTATTGGTGTTTGGGTAGGCTGGGTATTAACCCAAACCTTACAACGGCTGTTCGGCGGTTCAAAAGGGCGCTTACCCTTGGCTGCTGGTATTGCCGGGGCTGTTAGTGTAGTTGTAGCAGCCATAGCTTGTGCCATTGAATTAGCCCTTTCTGGAACGGCATCCCTAACCACAGTTTTGGCAGCAATGACAGGTGTCCATATTCTCATTGGCATTGGTGAAGGTTTGATTACTGGAGGTGTCCTGACTTACTTAGCCACGGCAAGGCCAGATTTGTTACCAGGGGAACAGCAGCAATTTAAAGGGTGGTTAGTGCCTATCGTTAGTATTTTCTTGATTGCAGGTGTGCTGTCACTGTTTGCCTCAGCATGGCCCGATGGTTTGGAAAAAGTTGCTGAAAACTTAGGTTTCATCAACTTAGGCGACAAAGTGCGGGTCATTGTGCCAACACCCTTAGCTGACTACGGCATTGAGGGTTTGGGACAAATTGGCACAAGTATTGCAGGACTGATAGGAGCTGCTGTTTGCTTTGCTGTTGCCTTTGGGATTGCCAAGGTAGTGAAACCGAACAATGCTTAAAATTCCTTTACCGTTACGTTTACAGCTATCCCTAGTGATTGTAGTGGGAGCAGCCCTATTAAAACACCATGCCTGGTCTTGCCTAGCAGTTTATGGTGCGATCGCATTAATTTGGGCAGGATTATTGCATGTCCGCATTCCCCACTTAGGAGGATTATTAGGCACCGAATTAATTTTTCTATCATTGCTGGCATTGCCTTTGGGATGGGAACGAGCTAGTTTTTTGCTGGTGCGTTCCCTGATATGTCTAATCGTGATGAATAGTTTTTTGTTAACATTACCTCCGCACAGTTTCGGCATTGCCCTCAAAAGTTTACCTGTACCACGAGCTTTAAAGGAAAATTTGCTGTTGGCTGGGCAATACCTAGAAATTTTACTGACAGAAGTCACACGTATGCAGCGTAGCGCTCAATTACGTGGTCTAAATGGTGCAGCGGGATGGTTGCGCTATGCTAGTGCTGCCATGATTGGCACCTTGTACCTCCGCAGTCTGGACAGGGCGGAACGAGTCTACGCCGCAATGATCATTCGTGGTTACAACGGGCAGTTACCCATAGATTCGCCATTGCGACCAAAAGAGCGTTTTGCCGTGATTGTAGCTTGTGCGATCGCTGCTGGTTTGACCGTAACTTCATACAGAATTTAGCACAGTTGTAAATTTTGAAATCTTTAACTTTTGACCCCCAACCTTCAACCCGTAACCCCCACGCCGCTGTCGTGGAGGTACAAAACTTGGTATATGCCTATTCTCACCAAGAACCAGTATTGCAGGATATTTCTTTTACCTTAAAAGCAGGCGATCGCGTGGCGTTGATGGGGCCGACTGGTTCCGGTAAAAGCACCTTGTTAGAGAACCTGATCGGCTTAAAACAACCGCTTTCGGGAAAAATTTGGATTAATGGTATCCCGCTAGAACCAAAAACTCTGCCCCAAGTGCGTCGTTACATAGGCTTTAGCTTTCAAGATGCCAACGACCAACTATTTATGCCCACCATCTTGGAAGATGTCACTTTTGGGCCGCGTAATTACGGTGTTCCACCAGCAGTGGCCATTGATCAAGCACGGCAGTTATTAGCTGATTTTGGTCTAGAAGCCTACGCGAATCGTTCTGCACATGAACTTTCTGGAGGACAAAGGCGGCTTGCTGCCTTGGCGGCGATTTTGGCTCTGGAACCTGCAATACTGATTTTAGATGAGCCGACTAATGGGCTTGATCCTGCATGGCGGCGTCACCTAGCCCAAGTGCTGTTAAAGCTACCAGTGCAAGTCATGTTAATTGCCTCCCATGAATTACAGTGGTTGGGGAAAGTGACTCAACGTGCTTTGGTGCTGTCTGGTGGTCGTATTCAAATAGATAGCGATATTCAACCACTGTTACAAGATGGAGAAACCTTAGACCAATTAGGTTTACCAGTAGATTGGTAAGTGGAAACCGCCTGTATCAAGCCTTGTTCTGTGCGTCTGAATTACGAATTACAGGGAGTTTATGGACACAGCCTCTGCTACTCACTTGGCATCTACTGTTAATCAATCTATAGCTACAAAAGACATTAAATTATTAGTTCTAGATATAGATGGCACGATTTCGGGTAAATCTAACACCTTGAGTGAACCTGTAAAGCAAGCGATCGCCCAAGCCCAAGCCCAAGGTATTCAAGTAGCGATCGCTACTGGTCGTATGTATCGCTCAGCTTTACGTTTCCATCAAGAAATTGGCTCTGTCTTACCATTAATGGCTTACCAAGGAGCCTGGATTCAAGACCCAGCCGACCAGAAAATTCTTCGGCATTTGGCTGTTTCTCGTGAACATGCACACCAGCTACTAGACTATTTTGAACAGCCGCAGTTGCGATCGCTTTTATCTGTTCACTTCTACATCAATGACGAACTCTATGTGCGGGAAATCAGCGAAGAAACCCAAATTTATGCACAACGTTCTGGCATTAACCCAATTGCTGTTGGTGATTTGCGTCAAGTGTTAAATCATGAACCAACAAAGATTCTGGCTTTATCCGATGACACAGATTTGATTAACAAACTGTTGGGGAATTTACGCAGCCAATACACACCCGCTGAACTTTATCTGACAACATCTGTCGCTACTTTTTTTGAAGCAACTAACCCTTTTGTCAACAAGGGAACTGCCGTCCGTTATCTAGCTGAAGAGCTGCTGGGCTTACAAAGCACCAACGTCATGACTATTGGTGATAACTTCAACGATGTGGAAATGCTGGAGTATGCTGGCATTGGTGTAGCGATGGGTAATGCACCAGCAGAAGTTCAAGCGATCGCTCAATGGGTAGCCCCTAGCGTTGAGGAAGATGGAGCCGCAACTGCGATCGAAAAACTTTTACTGTCCTAAAAGCACTCTCTTTAATCAGGAATACATGAAATCAGAAAGGGCACCGACGACTGGCCGTGTTTCGTCTCGGTGCCCTTGCTGGTTCGCTCCTCACACACCTGCTAATATAACCGAGGTGATCAAATGAGTCAATAGAAGATTATAAAAATTTTTATTTTTTCTTCATAACCCTAGTGGTCAATGGCACTTTATTCAAGGATAATGCCTAGTTCTATCCAAATTATCAAGTTACCAAGAGAAATACCATCTAGAAATAAAGAACATGGGGAAGTAACATCCCCTCATCCTACCCTGAATCAAACTCGGTATAACTTATAGCTCGTCAGGAGCAACAACCCCCAGTTTTTCTACGAGCAAAAATCTTAATACAGATTGAGTAACCATCACCAAGCCTAGTCTGGCTTGGGCAAGTTCTGGTGAGCAAATTTTTACTTCACCCCAAATACGGCATTTGCTCCAGAAGTTTTCAAAAGCTTGACTCAAATTCAGCCCTGCTTTTTCCCAGTTAACTGAACCACCCAAATCTGGAGACATCAAGTCGTCTACCACTTGCACTAACTTGGTAATGAGGTAACTCTCATCTGGGTGATTCAAGCGGAGTTTTTCATCACAATCGAGCCAAGGTATTTGCTCTCTTGAGACTACACTCCTAAAAGCAAAGCTAACATCTGACAATGGTTCCCGAAGTTTAATCAATCCCTCTCGGTGAGCCAGCAGCACTAGCGAACAGCATCGTGCATGAGCGTATTGCATAGCAAACAAGCGCCCAGTATTTGTAATTAAAATTTCTTTTCTCCCCTGCTCCCCTGCTCCCCTGCTCCCCTGCTCCCCTGCTCCCCTGCTCCCCGGCTCCCCTGCTCCCCTGCTCCCCTGCTCCCCTGCTCCCCTGCTCCCCTGCTCCCCTGCTCCCCTGCTCCCCTGCTCCCCTGCTCCCCTGCTCCCCTGCTCCCCTGCTCCCCTGCTCCCCTGCTCCCCTGCTCCCCTGCTCCCCCTCTCCCCCGCCTCTTCTAAACTTCCAACAGCAAGACTTTGCAACCAAGCCGCTAACAGAGCATCACTTAATTCTAAATAAATCCAACCTGGGGGAACAATTTGGATAATAAAAACGTCGCCACCGATTTCTGATAAGTGAGAGACGATGGCACTAGCTATCTCCATAGGATTGTAATTATGAGATTTTGACAGCCAGAGAGCCATACCTGAGATATACAAAACTCTATTGTTGTATCTTCCTTTAGATAGATGAAATTTTTTATATTCTCTAAATTCGATTTCTGATATTTTAGTATAAATACTTAGTGTATTTGTTAATAGCCTATATAATAGCTGTTTCAAAGCTGTGTCTTTACTTACTAGTGTGCTGAGTCGCACGTAGTTTTGAATAAATAATTCCGTGTGCTTTTTTCCGGATGTTCTGTCATCCATCTTTAGATATAAGATAAAACTAAATAAAGAAAAATGAGAGTAGCATAAAATTTAATGAATATTGTATAAATAGAGGGTAAATTTTACTACCATCATTGTACAGTAAGAAGTATAACAAAGATGTGGAGTGCAAATTGCTTTCCACTCTTTGGGTGGCTAGCGCTGTTAGGCGTTATGCCTAAACTGCCAACACAAAGACACTCCTTGCACTTTTTATGACGTCTTTGTTTTCAGCCGAACGCTCTTTGTTACCTATGCAATCTCCATCTTCTTTTTCTGAGGCATCACGGCCTTTTTTAACTTGGCAACGAATTCTTGATTGGGCTCAAGAACACTACCGTTGTCGCACCTTTAGCAAAGATGAACGCATTCCAGCTAGACCTGGATTGCTATATTTGGTGCAAAGGGGCGCAATCCGCATGGTAGGAACCGCTCAGGTTAGCGCTACTGCCAGCCAGCTAACGTCTCGACGAATCAACAGAACCCCAGAAGAAGCTTTCTTAGGTTTTGTAGGAGCGGGACAACCTTTTGAAATTGTTGCTCAGTCACCATTTACGCTCCAGTCATACGCTCATGTTGACCAAACAGCGGTGCTGTGGATGTACTGGCATGACTTAGACAACTGGCCTCACTTCCGCCGCGAAGTTATGGATGCGTTTAGGTATCAGCATCAGCGCAAACTGCTGTGGCTGAGTGCCTTGGGACAACGGCGCACCATTGACCGCCTCTTAGGATTTCTCACATTGTTGATTGAGGAATATGGAGAGCCGGCAATGAGTGAAACTGACCCCGATGTAATTCGTGGCTATTGTCTGCCCTTCCCCCTTACCCATGCTCAAATTGGTAGTGCGATTGGTTCGACTCGTGTCACCGTCACCCGCTTGATGGGCAAGTTGCGTCAACGTGGCTTAATCCTTACCCAAGGTGATAATCTTATTTGCTTGCCAGCAGAGTCGATTAATCGAGGCAGCTAAAGCGCAGTTCAAATCTTTAAGAGAAGCAGCCTTGTATTACAGGCATCTACGGTGGGAACTGCCGCTACACTTGCCAGCAGTCGTAGCTGTCAGCAAACTTTGACAAACCAGCCTAAGTCATTAGTTCCTACCCCCGATAAATTAGCAGTAAGTTGGCGTCAGCAACTCCTGCTTGCTGCTAGGTTTGACCAATCTGTTTGACCACCACAAACAGATTGTGTGTAATCGGGTAATTTTTAGATTGAAAAGTCTCAGTGTTCAATTTGTGACGTTTACCAGAACATTTAGAAGGGAGTACAAATGGCTCTTGGTAGGAAGCAATTTCTTGCCCTTGCGTCCACCCCACCGTCAAGGGCAACACTGAACATTGAGTAAACACCTCTAGAGCAAGAAGCTGTAGCTAGCCATTCATCTGTTAGCAAATATAGTCATTTTTGAGCGAGTTAAATTACGGCCCGAAAGCTGTAAAACTCAAGTTTTGGGACTTCCAAATAAAAAATATTTGACTGTTCAAAGTTATCAGCCATCAGCCAGCAACTTCAACCAGGATGATTTATCTGTTGGAGTTCCCTAAGTGTCAAGCAAGAATCCCCGAAATATAAATTCGGGGAGTGTTAATGAGCGGTTGGGTGTTGATTATGGTACTGGTTCAAAGTCGTACCCAGTCGGAGAGCGATTACCAGGAACTATTTTCACAAGTTGGACGGGAGAATTGCGATCGCCTGAGGGTAAAAACCGAATTGTGCCAGAAGCACCATTGGCGGTAAAATCAGATGAGGAAAGCGCTTGTTGTACCCCAGAACGCGTAGGATTTTGTTCTAATGCAGCCATCAGAGCCTTGGTAGCATCATAGGCCAGAGCGGTTCGCCAGCTGACATCACCACCCCACAACTGCCGAGACTTCTGGGGAAAATCTGACTGAGAATTACCTTTGACATGCCAGGGAACTGCCAATATCATATTTACAGCTTGCTCCCTACCAACTTCTAAAGTTTTGACTGCATAAACATCATCGCCTGCCAACACAGCTAATCGTTTTTGGTTAGCCTGAACTACTTGCAGTGCTTTATCTAATGTCTCAGTGTTCGCTGCTAACATCAATACTTCTGCACCTTGCTTAGTGGCTTGCTCTATACTTTTAGCCGCACTAAAATCTGCTTTAGACAAATCAAATTCGCTTGATATTTGTCCACCCTCCAAAGAAACAGATGAAACAAATTCAGACTTTAAAGATTGACTATAGTTGCTTTGGGAATTGAAAAAAACTACTGCATTTTTTTTCTGTAAGGTTTTTACCATGTAGTTAGCTAACCTTCTAGCCGCCATAAAATCACTGGGTACTGTGCGAAAAACGTAGCGACTAAAGTTAGAAATTTTCACGGAAGTGCTAGTAGGGGAAACAGCTACAAGTTGTTCAGCATTATAGATTTGGCCTGCGGCTAAGGTAGCATCGCTAGTGACAGGCCCGACAACACCTAATACTTGCTGATTTTTAACTAAGCTAGAAGCGATTTGTTTAGAGATGGCTGGATTATCATCATCGTTTGCTATTCCCACCTTCAAAGGTACTCCCTTAATTCTTCCAGAACTATTAACTTCATTTTGAGCTTGGGCGATACCACGTAAAACTTCTAAAGCCTCATTGGGATCAGCACCTACTGGTAAAGATGCAACAATGGTATAGTTTTTATCAGAACCGATGCGAGCATTATTCAGATATATTAGTGCTTCTGGATCATTACGCTTGAGGTTTAAAGAAGCTGATAAATTAGCGATCGCTTTGGTGTAATCTTGATTGGCGATCGCCTGGATCCCCTCTTTTTTTTGGGGAGTGATATCACTGGGAATTAAAGTTTTTTCCCCAAAACTAATTCGTTCAGTGATTGATAATAAATTTTGCTCATTATTCTGATTGGGAGTGGCGATAATATTCTTGTTTCCAGAATTTTGATTAATAAACCACCACGCACCACCGCCAACTATTCCAACTGTCAGCAGTAAGGTTAAGGCTAAAACCGCAGTTTCATTCTTTTGTGACATGAATTAAGTTTTTATTAGGTAATCTATATCTATTATTTAAATATTCTGCCAAATTCAACCGCTGCGATCGCTTTACTTGATTCTGACAAATCCAGCCTTTTCGAGCAGTTCTTGACCTGGCGATGTCAACAGCCAACTTGCATAAGCTTCCCCTGCTTGCTGGTCGGTTTGAGCATTCTGTTTGAGAATTACAAATAAATTGCGGGTTATTGGGTAGTCCCCACTGCGAAAAGCTTGAACATTCAATTGGTTACGCTGAGCCGGACATAGGGTTGGAGGTATATAAGGTTCTCGATAGGGAGCTACTAATTGCCCGCTGATGCGCCCTAATGGCAGAGGCTTCACAGTACACTGTGGTACAATTTCTGGAGCAGAAGCGTAGTAAATTCCACCAGGACTCGAAGCAAGTTTTTGTAGTGCTTCTGTCGTAGTACCAATATAAATAACATTGGGGCCAAAGCTGGCTTTTTCTAAAACATTTTCGATAAAGAATTCTACTGTACCTCCAGCTTCTTGATTGCGAGATAAAGGCGTGATCGGTAAATTTGGCCCACCTACTTCTCGCCAGTTGGTGATATTGCCAGTATAAATATTTTTCAGTTGGGTGACAGTTAAACCAGGGATATTAAGGTTGAAATTGACAGCGATCGCAATACCATCAATTGCCACTGGAATCTCTTTCAGACTAAATCCTTTTTGTTGAGCTTCAGCATTTTCTTCAGCTTTGATTGAGCGAGAAGATTGAGAAAAAGCTAGTTGATTGTCTATCAACATCCGAATGCCAGTCCCAGATCCAGGTTTGCCGGATACGGGTTGAGTGTAACGTAAAATAAATTGAGGGCAAAGATTTTGCAGTACTGAGTCTACGTCTCTACGAATCGGTGCCCAGGTGGTGCTACCACCATAGGTAAATCTGCCTTCTGGCAGGTTTTTGACGTTACATTTGCTGGTTTCCTGGTTGGCAAAATTAATGGAATTGTTTGGGTTGCGATTGTTCGACTGGTCAATACCAGTGTTCGTTAATTTCACCCACCGTTCCATCAACAACCAGAAGCCACCAAAGATTAAGCCGATAGTGACGATAACGGCTAAAAAAAGGGTAAGCGTTTCGTTTTTTTTAGACATAAATAGGTAGCTGCTAGCACCAAAACTTTTTTATAAAATTAGAGATATTAATTTATAAATCAGACGAAATAGTGATGTAAATGCAATGGCTACTAATCCAGCAGCCACTGCTAAAATAAATATTTGCTTAATGCCAAGACTTCCCTGTAAAAAGGGGATGAAAAAAACAATTGCAAAACTAATTCCGGGAATAATTAATAAATCGAACTTTTCAATCCACCGCTTACTTTGGGCAAAAATCAGTAACCCTAGAATTACAGATGCAATAGCCAAAGTAATTATTGGTGACTTTAGTAAACTCAAGAGAGCGATCGCTATTAATGCACCTTCAAACCCGCTAAATGCTGCCCCACCTAACAATTCCCAGGTGGAAAAAGCTTTTTTAGGTTGTATTGGTTGTGGTTTTGGCTGTGGCTGTCCTCTTGTCAACACTGTTGGCGGTATCAATTGGTGCGATAGAGCAAAAAGAACCTCATCAGCTGACTGAAAGCGTTGATTGGCAGCGGGCAGAAGCATTTTATCTAAAATATCAGCCAAACGGGGGTTGACATTTACTTTTGTTCGCCATTGCCATTGGTTAGTATAAACATCAAATAAACTTTTGGCTTCCTGACCCGTCAGCAAGGTAATAATAGTTACAGCTAAAGCATATAAATCTGTTGAAGGGAAGACTTGATTGCCAGCCATCTGTTCAGGCGGCGCAAAACCCATAGAATAAATGCCCGTGGAAGAACCTGCTCCCCCTGCTGGAGCATTTGTTACCTGTTTGACTGCACCAAAATCTAGTAGAAACAGTTTGCCATCCTTACGGCGCATGATATTAGAGGGTTTGATATCTCTATGGATGATATGTTTATCATGGACAAACTTGAGTACTTTCAAGATTTCTTGCAGCACTTCTAAAACTTGCTGTTCAGAAAATTTTCCCTTTTGATGTAATTCTTCCTCTAGGTTTTGCCCATCGATATATTCTTGTACCAGATAAAAAAACTGGTCTTGCTGGCCTGGTTGCAAGCTAGGAACTATCACGGGAAAAAAAGCAAACAAGTTAGGTATTTGCTCGTGTTCGTGACCTATTTGTGCTAGAACTTCAGCTTCTCTTTCAAACAACTGTTGCGCTAGTTGCAACTGAGTTGAGTTTAAATTTCCCGCAGGCTGAAACTGTTTAACTACACATGGACGCATTCCGGGAATACGGCGATCGCGTGCTAAGAAGGCTGCCCCAAACCCACCTTTTCCCAGCAACTTGATTGGTACGTATCGACCATCTAGCAGCAGTGGCATTCCACAAGTAGTGCAGTACTTTTGCTGTGTTGTTTTCAGTGTTGTAATGTCATCTAAATCCGCAAAATAGTTTTGTGGATGTGGACAGTGTGGACGAGTGCAGTAAACTTCCATTGTTTTGTCCTTGGTCAGTTGTCAGTTGTCCTTGGTCAGTTGTCAGTTGTGAGGCAGTACGGTGAGGCAATGCAAAAGAGGGGTTTCACGCCACTACCAAAGGCTGTTGGCAAAGGATGCAGGGCAGTCGCTCATGGGGCAGCCCTGCGGTGAGGCAGTGCGAGAGAGGGGGTTTTTCCCCCATGAGGAACTGCCGATCAAGAGCAGCGGTAGCGACGCAGGAGCGTCACCCAAAGGGTAATTTGTCAGTTGTTTTTTTAATGACCACTGACTACTGACTAATGACTACTAACTCTAGACTCTTAACTCCTGACCAATCTTAAGCGTCGTCAGAAGAGTGGGGGGTTGCTCCATCTAATGTATTCACTACTAGCTTTTTTTGCGATAATTTTAACACGTTGTGATTCCATTCCGGGTTAGAAAACTGGGGCAAAATTTCTTGACTAAATGCTTCTGCTGCTTTGGATCTGTAGCGATGAGGATTAAAAATCAACCACAGTGTTCGCTTGACGACAACGCCTTCAATTGGGGTGCAGTGCAATACACCCATTTGTAATTCTTTAACGATCGCACTAGTTGAGACAAAGGCAGCCCCCAAACCAGATTGCACAGCATTTTTAATTGCTTCTATGGAATTGAGTTCCATTTCAAATTTGAAGCGCCTTGTGTCAATCTCACAACGTGCCAGCACTTGGTCAATTACTTTACGGATAGTCGATTGGGAATCTAAAGCAATGAATTGGAGTTTATACAGGTCTTCTTTTTGGATGGTTTCAAGTTTGGCAAGGGGATGAAAAACTGGTAAAATCAACGCCAATTCATCTTCAGCGTAAGGAATAATTTCCAATGATTCGGTCAGTTCACCTGGAATTTCGCCACCGATAATCGCTAGATCAACTTGTCCATTGGCTACGCTCCAAGCAGTGCGTCGGGTAGAGTGGACGTGCAATTGCACCGCTACATCTGGATATTTTTGCCGGAACATACCGATCATTTTGGGCAAAAGATAAGTACCGGTGGTTTGAGAAGCACCGACAATCAAAGTACCGCCTTGGAGATTTTGTAAATCCTCAATGGCGCGACAGGTTTCTTGACACAAACTGAGGATTTTTTCACCGTAGCTGAGGAGTAGATGCCCTGCTTCAGTTAATTGGGCGCGGCGTCCTCCACGGTCAAATAAAGGCACATCCAGCTGCCGCTCTAGATTTTGAACTTGCAAGCTGACGGCAGGCTGGGAGACGTAAAGGCTATCAGCGGCGCGCTTGAAGCTCCCTTCTACAGCGATCGCTTTCAGAATACGTAACTGATCTAAAGTGAAAGGAAGGTCAGACATAAGGCTCAACCCACAAACTTTGAAAGGAGCAGTGGCAACAAATCATGTTTCACAGCTTTGCAACTGCACAGGATTTGTTGCATTTTAAACTTGGAGGCTTTACTCGAAAAAGACAGTACCATAACAACTTGACTAAAGTCTCCTGTTGAATACTTTGTGGTATTGGTTGTACTGAATTAACTTTTCTTTAAATTACTTCACCTAATGTATATGATGCTTAATCCTTGGTTGACACCCAGTCATTTTGTGATGTTGGGGTTACAATTAGCTTTCGCGTTGGCTCACAGTGGGGGGGCCGCCCTCCGTCCTTGGGCAGAAAAGTACATTGGGCCAAGGCTTTATCGCATTGTTTTTGCATTAGTAAGTTTACCGTTGGCTGTAATACTGATTATTTACTTTATTAACCATCGTTATGATGGTTTGCAACTTTGGCAGGTGCAAGGCATACCTTGGGTGAGTGCGCTAGTTTGGGTGTTGTCAGCGATTTCGTTTTTATTTTTGTATCCTGCCACCTTCAATCTACTAGAAATTGCTGCTATTCAAAAGCCCCAAGTCCACCTGTATGAGACAGGAATTATTCGTATTACCCGCCATCCCCAGATGGTGGGACAAATAATTTGGTGTGTTGCTCATACTCTTTGGTTGGGTACTAGCTTTACCCTTGTCACCTCCATTGGCTTGGTGTTGCACCACTTGTTTGGGGTTTGGCATGGCGATCGCCGCTTGAGCTACCGTTATGGAGAAGCCTTTGAAATTGTCAAACAGCGCACTTCAATAATTCCCTTTCAAGCAATTATTGACGGTCGTCAATCTATCAAGTGGCAGGAATTCATGCGACCTGCTTACTTGGGAGTCGCTATTTTTGTAGCTGTGCTTTGGTGGTCGCATCCTGTGTTGCTTATAGCAACTAGTAGGATAAGATGGTAATTCTGGGTGATCCCCACTATCATCAGCATATAAAATTTGGACTTATCAATTGCTACCGAATCAATGTAGGATGAATTGAAACAGCTGTTAGTGGGGGTGCCCTCAGTCAATTGATTATTTGAAAGTCGTATGGCGTTAAACAATTGCCTTTGCAAGAGAGTTAAGTAGCACAGCAGTCTAAATTGCCTGAAAAGCAACGGGGCAGCCAGGAGTTGAAAAAATCATCAAGCTACTGTAAAAGTCACGCTGGCTTTTTAGTCAAAACCAAAATCAATTTTGCAATAGTTGCGTAATCGTCTTTGCCCGAAGAGGTAGTATAGGCACTGCATGACTTGCTGATTTCTCTTACTGATAGCTAGTTTGATATTAAAACCCTATAATTTTAGAGGCGTCATGGTGTTGTCGGTTAGTGAGCGGACATTTACACAAGAAGTTTTAGAATCTCCAGTTCCGGTTTTAGTAAATTTTGGAGCGCCTTGGTGTGGTTTATGTCGCATAATCCACCCTCTGTTATTGCAATTTAAAGCTCAATGTGGTGAGCAAATTAAATTAGTTGGGGTTAACGCTGATGATAATTTCAAACTTTCTACCACTTATAAGTTAAAGTCACTGCCGACTCTGATTTTGGTAGAAAATGGAACAGTCCGGCAACGCTTAGAAGGTTTTCGAGGTAGAGAAGACTTACGTCTAGCTTTAGAAGAAATTAAACTCACTTACGGCAATCGTTCTAAAATATACTCTACACCAAAGACAGCAGACTTAGAATGTCGCTCAGCGTGATTGGAGAGTAGGGAGTAGGGAGGAGCCATTGCGGTGAGCCAGCCCCCAACACGAGCGGTTTCCGTCGTTAGCGTTAGCGAAGCGGTAGCGAGGTAACGGCAGTTTGCCATCGACGCAAGGCGTCAAGACGGCAACTCCCAAACCAAGTGGAGCAAGTGGCGTTAGGGAGTAGGGTTTAAAATCTCAAAATCAGGAATTGCAAATTACAAATTAAAACAATTTTTCCCCATCGCCCATTGCCCCTAATCCCCACTCACGAACGGTCGGGGGGCCTTGAGTTCCCAATTTCCAATTCCCAATTTCCAATTCCCTATTCCCTATTCCCTACTCCCCAAATCTAAAACCATGCTTAATTACCCCACTCAAGTACCATTGAGTGGGGTATTTTATCCTAAAGGGTGTGTGTCACAATTATTAACAGTTCCGACCTGGACAGTTGCCTACGGCGGAAAACGTCCTTAGCATTGTCCTAAGTTAGTCAAGTATTCTAAAAGTACGCGTCAGTGATGGAAGTAATCTATGAATACGCCTGGCTGATTCCGGTATTGCCGCTTTTAGGGGCAATGCTGGTCGGTCTAGGGTTAATCTCGTTAAATCAGGTGACAAACCGCCTGCGGCAGTTGAACGCTGTAATTATTATCTCCCTGATGGGAGCAGCGATGGGGCTGTCGTTTGCCTTGCTGTGGAGTCAAATTCAAGGACATGCGCCTTATATCCGCACCCTAGAATGGGCAGCAGCAGGAAATTTTCACCTGAGTATGGGCTACACGATTGACCACCTGACAGCCTTAATGCTGGTGATTGTGACAACTGTAGCTTTGTTAGTCATGGTTTATACTGATGGCTACATGGCTCACGATCCAGGATACGTAAGGTTTTACGCCTATCTCAGCTTATTTGGATCTTCAATGTTGGGTCTGGTGGTCAGCCCCAACCTAGTACAGATTTATATCTTCTGGGAACTGGTCGGGATGTGTTCCTACTTGCTGGTCGGCTTCTGGTACGATCGCAAGTCAGCAGCCGATGCAGCCCAAAAAGCATTTGTCACCAACCGCGTTGGTGACTTTGGTCTGTTGCTAGGCATTCTAGGGCTTTATTGGGCAACAGGAAGCTTTGATTTTGGAGTTATGGGCGATCGCCTCGCTCAACTCGTAGAATCAGGTACTGTGAGCAATTTTCTCGCCATCCTGTTGGCGATTTTAGTTTTCTTAGGCCCAGTTGCCAAATCCGCCCAATTCCCCCTACACGTCTGGCTACCTGACGCGATGGAAGGCCCCACCCCCATTTCTGCCTTAATTCACGCAGCAACGATGGTGGCGGCGGGTGTTTTTCTGATTGCCCGCATGTACCCCGTTTTTGAACATGTCCCAGCAGCAATGAACGTCATTGCCTTTACTGGGGCATTTACGGCGTTTTTGGGTGCAAGCATAGCCATTACCCAAAACGACATCAAAAAAGGCTTGGCTTACTCCACCATCTCCCAGTTGGGTTACATGGTGATGGCAATGGGAATCGGTTCCTACAGTGCTGGACTGTTCCACCTGATGACCCACGCCTATTTCAAGGCAATGCTGTTCTTGGGTTCTGGTTCAGTAATTCACGGCATGGAAGGCGTTGTCGGTCACGACCCCGCTTTGGCGCAGGATATGCGATTGATGGGCAAACTGCGGAAGTACATGCCTATCACAGGAATTACCTTTTTGATTGGTTGCTTGGCAATTTCTGGTATCCCACCTTTTGCTGGTTTCTGGTCAAAAGATGAAATTCTCGGCAAGGCTTTTGAGGCTAACCCACTTCTGTGGCTGATTGGCTGGTTAACTGCCGGAATTACTGCTTTCTACATGTTCAGAATGTATTTCATGACATTTGAAGGCAAATTCCGGGGGACTGACGAGAAAATCAAGGACAAACTCAAGAAGGCAGCCACAATTGTTCTGGAGTTAGAGTCAGAAGAACCAGCGCCAGCTTTTGGGCCTGGGGCTATGAAACACGGTGAATTGGCGGCCACTGGTGGTCAGCATGACTCCCACGGACATCACAGCGATACACCCCACGAGTCACCGTGGACAATGACTTTACCGTTGGCAATTTTAGCAGTGCCTTCGATTTTCATCGGTTTGGTAGGCACACCCTACATCAATTACTTCGAGGAGTTTATTTCTCCTCCCACCGAAGTTGTCGAAAAAGTTGCCGAGTTTAACCCGACAGAATTTTATGTGATGGCGGGTGCTTCAGTTGGTATTTCCTTGATTGGGATTACATTGGCTTCGCTGATGTATTTGCAAAGGAAAATTGACCCGGCTGCGATCGCTGCTAAAATCAAACCACTCTACGAACTATCTCTCAACAAGTGGTACTTTGATGACATTTACCATCGCGTTTTTGTCCTTGGCTTACGTCGCGTAGCCAGACAAGTCATGGAAGTTGACTTCCGTGTTGTTGATGGTGCTGTTAACCTCACAGGGTTTTTCACCCTCGTCAGTGGTGAAGGTCTAAAATACCTCGAAAACGGTCGCGCTCAATTCTATGCCTTGATCATATTTGGGGCGGTTTTGGGTTTGGTGATTGTTTTTGGTGTTACCTGATTTAAATAGGGGTGGGCGAATGTCCGCCCCTACGTATCAACTTAAGCCCTAGCGAATAGAATTCGCGGCTACACAAACAAAGCCCACCTCCGTGGGCTAAAAGAAAATTAAGCTTTTTAACCTGCGCGGGTTTTGCTGTGTAGATGCGGTTTCTAAGCGCCTTTTTATCCTTTCGTTAATAATACGGTTTATATCCTCCAAGGTCTTCAACTTCAGACACCCCAGCTACTCCTGGAGTTTCGTCAATAAGATAGGCGTATCTAACTATGTCTAAATAACACCATTCTTTAAAAGTTTTGTAAGCTGGTGTCCATACTTTATTAATTAGCTCATCAATATTTGTTGAATCAAGTAAAGCTAATAAATTATTTAAATTTAGATTTCGGTCAACATGAGCTGCTATTTGATTCCTGACTTCACGAAATTTATTCTCTGCACAGGTATTTCTTTGGTTATAAGCTGTATTAAGTATTTCGTAACCGCTTAGTTCCTCTTGTTGACAAATTTCTAACAAGCTCTTAATTTTATGCTTAGGATCAGATCGATTATATGGGTATAAATTGTCAATAAAATTGAAGACATCTATGACAAGCATTACCTTAGCCAATCTTTGAGTATCTTGCCCCAATTTCAAAACAGTATATAGATTTTTTGAAAAATTAAATGAATTGAATATACTAACGATTTGAGAACATCGTTCTTGCATTTCATTAATGTGTAATACAGCTATTGTGTCCGTTTGCGTCATTGCTAGATTATCTGCTGAGATTTTTATTTGAGAAATATTTGGTGCATCTAAAAGGTCTACAAGTTGCATTTTTAAATCGAAATTTGTTATATCAAGCGATGAAACAAAAGGCAGGATATTTGAATTCAACCTAACCATGCTACGATAAATAGTGATAGCATCGTCTATAAATATATTGACAGTCGTATTATCTATCTCATTCCACAGTTCAACTAGCTCGTCAATTGGTAAATCTTGACGATGATCTGCTACTTTATCCCGAATTTTACTATAAAAGTCTTCATAATCTCTTTTAAGGCGTTTCAAATCTATGTTTATTGTATTGACATTAACGCCTGAACGTTTAAGTTCATTCTTCAGTCGCGGAGCTAGTTATAAGAAACTATCGAGATAAATCAAAATATAACGTGCCAAAATTCTTTTGCGTAATTCTTCTTTTATAAAACTAGTTAGGCAACAAATTAATTCCATCATTTGAAGGCAAAACAAAACCTTCCTAGCTAGTTCTGTCATAGAATAATCTCTTAGTGTTTTTCGCTCTAACTTTAAAAACGGTCAAGTCTATCCCTGAAATTTGAAAGCTGATAAAATTCTCAGCTTGTAACTGATCAATAATGGGTTAAATGTCTATTTAAACTTGGCGATCGCGTTTAGTCAAAATTTTGAGACGGCGTTTGAAGGGAAGTGTAAACTTAACTTCTGCCATAAATCTAGGCTTTTATATCGTCCCAAAGCTGTGAAACTGGGAAAGTTTCTCCTGCTGCTGCTTGTTGCACAGATTCTTGCAAGTCGGCTAATATTTGTGCTTTAGGTTCTTGTTCATCAATCCAAGCTAAACCACTGACGTTATCAGAATTTATGGAACTGATAAGCTGTTGCCAAAGTTCTACAGGGACGAGTACATCTGTTGTTTCTCCATCTGCGTTGGTGACATAACGAATCTGATTTGCAATTTCTGCGATGATCATAGGGTTGTTTCTCCTGTGATGCTTTTGAGGACAACCACCAAACAGCATCGTGTATTTTTAACGATCGCTGGGTTGGGCTGTGCGATCGCATCTCCAAAACCCTAGTTTAGCAGCTTTTTTCAGGTAAATTTTTGACGGTAGCCGTGAATAATTTGAGGTGAGAAGCAGGGACTATGGTGTTTTGCTTGAAGGTGATAGGGGAACTATTTGATCACAATAAAATTGGTTTAAAGAATTTAATCGTCAGTTAAGATCGATAAGGTAATCTCACGATCAAGGATTTAAGCATCAGTAGGTTAAATTTCCCTAGTTCAGAAAAAGGCAGCGAATAGGCGAATGATAAAGAAGAAATACATTTATTGGCAAGATGATGATATGTGGTTAGGTTATCTCGAAGAATATCCTGATTATTGGACTCAGGGTGAAACGGAAGAGGAGCTAAGAGAAAATCTACTCGATATTTACAGTGAATTAACAAGTGGAACTATCCAAAATATTCGCAGAGTTGCAGAACTTGAAGTCTCATGAAACGAAGAGACTTAATCAGTAAGCTTGAAGAAATGGGTTGTATCTTCGTTCGTCACGGTGGCAAACATGATTGGTATCAAAATCCAATAACAAAAATTTCTCAAGCCGTTCCCAGGCATAGAGAAATCAAGGAGCAACTTGCCAAACATATTATTAAGATGCTTAGCGATGAAGCAGGCTAAGACTGCGTTAGGGCTTCTTGTTCATCAATCCAAGCTAAACCACTGACGTTATCAGAATTGATAGAATTGATCAGCTGTCGCCAAAGTTCTACAGGGACGAGTACATCTGTTGTTTCTCCATCCACGTTGGTTACATAACGAATCTAATTTTCAATTTCTGCGATTATCATAGGGTTGTTTCTCCTGTGATGCTTTTGAGGACAACCACCAAACAGCATCGTGTATTTTTAGCGATCTCTTAGGTGGGCTACGCGATCGCATCGCTAAAATTCTAGTTTAGCGGCTTTTTTTTAGGGTAGATTTTTGACTTGACTGGGAGTATCACAACCTACATCCCGTACCCACAAGCCTCAAAAGAGACTCCCAACAGAAAAATGGGGGATTGTCAATTTAATTAAATCAACCTAACGAGGAAGACCAAATCCCCAAAAAGCTGTTAGTTAATAACTAGTGACTTTTGCCAAACATGATTTTGATTGCAGACGAATTGTGATGAATACAGCTAATTTCCCGTGGCTGACGACGATTATCTTGTTACCGATAGCCGCGTCACTACTGATTCCCATCATCCCAGATAAAGATGGCAAAACAGTGCGCTGGTATTCCCTGATCGTAGGGCTGATAGATTTCGCACTGATTGTTTACGCTTTTTATACTGGTTACGATTTCTCCAATCCCGATTTGCAACTGGTAGAGAGTTACCCTTGGGTACCGCAACTCGATTTGAATTGGTCAGTAGGGGCAGATGGCTTATCGATGCCCCTAATTATTTTGACTGGATTCATCACCACACTGGCGATTTTAGCAGCTTGGCCTGTGACGTTTAAGCCGAAGCTATTTTACTTCTTGATTCTGGCGATGTATGGCGGTCAGATTGCCGTGTTCGCTGTCCAGGATATGCTGTTATTTTTCCTGGTGTGGGAACTGGAACTAGTACCGATATACTTTCTGCTATCGATTTGGGGAGGTAAAAGGCGGCAATATGCAGCAACCAAATTCATTTTATACACTGCTGGCGGTTCGCTGTTTATTTTGCTGTCTGCCCTGACAATGGGATTTTACGGCGATACGGTGACGTTCGACATGCGATCGCTCGCCCTCAAAGATTTCGCCCTCAATTTCCAGCTGTTACTTTATGCTGGTTTCTTGATTGCCTACGCTGTCAAGTTGCCGATTATTCCCTTACATACTTGGCTACCAGATGCCCACGGTGAAGCTACAGCCCCCGTACACATGCTGCTAGCAGGTATTCTGCTGAAAATGGGCGGTTATGCCTTGATTCGGATGAATGCCCAAATGCTACCCGATGCTCACGCTTATTTTGCGCCAGTTTTAGTAGTTTTAGGGGTAGTTAATATTATCTACGCTGCCTTGACATCCTTTGCCCAGCGCAACCTCAAGCGGAAAATTGCCTACTCCTCAATTTCACATATGGGCTTTGTCACCATTGGTATTGCCTCCTTCACCGATTTGGGATTGAGTGGGGCAGTTTTACAAATGGTGTCCCACGGATTAATTGGGGCGAGTTTATTCTTCCTTGTCGGCGCGACTTATGACCGGACACACACCCTGATGTTGGATGAAATGGGCGGTGTCGGTAAGAGAATGCGGAAGATTTTCGCCATGTTTACCGCTTGTTCAATGGCTTCTTTGGCGTTGCCAGGAATGAGTGGTTTCGTAGCAGAATTAATGGTGTTTGTTGGCTTTGCTACCAGCGATGCTTATAACCCCACATTCAAAGTCATCGTCGTCTTTTTGATGGCAGTGGGAGTGATTTTAACTCCGATTTATCTGCTATCAATGTTGCGAGAAATTTTCTACGGTCAAGAGAACGAAGAATTAGTTTCTCACCAAGCACTGATAGATGCTGAACCCCGCGAAGTCTTTATCATCGCTTGTTTACTAGTACCAATTATTGGTATTGGTTTCTATCCAAAATTGCTAACTCAAATGTACGACTCTACAACTGTACAATTGACAGCAAGATTACGTGACTCTGTACCAACATTGGCACAGCATAAAGAAACGCCAGAAGTTTCTTTGAATGCGCCAGCAATTGGTAATTAAGTAGCGATTAATTCAAATTCACATTGCTTTAAGGGTGGGTTTCATACCTGCCCTTTTTTTAATAGCAATTTCTCTTAACTCTCTTCTCTGCGCCTTTGCGCCTCTGCGTGAGATAATTATTGATCTCAATATTACATTATCACCTAAAAACGAGCGCTATATATCATTACTTGATTCAATAAAACTTTTTAAAATTCCCAAAATTTGCCCCACATTATTTAAAAAATATTCATTTAAATCAATCTCAAGTATTTGCCCAGTGAGTCGCATAAATTTCCAGTTAGTACCAGTAGTAACACTCCCATAAACTGTTTCAATTTCATTGCCTTTTTGTTGATTAAATAATTGTGCGGCTATCATTTCAGCAATGCATTGCCCTAAACCAGATTGAATATTATCATTTTTAGCTTCTACTAAAGCAATAAATGGCGCTTTAATAATTATTTGTTCTGGTGATTTACTAATTAGAAAGTCACAAAATCCAGTTAGACCTTTTTCTGGACTAACATTAAATTCTCGACCAGAAAACAAACTTATTTTATTCTGTAATTGTTCTTTAAGTTCTACTAGAATTGGTGTCAAAATTAATTCAGAACGAGATTTTTCAGTTCCAATGGCTAATGCTAGGGGTATATATTTTTTAAGTGTTTGTGCCAAAAAATCGCTGTACTCAACTGATGATATATCAGCAAAAATTCCTACAGCATCTACAATGGTAATTCCAAAGGTTGTTTCAATAGTGTCTATACTGAATTGACTGTATGACATTTGACAATATTTTTATAAAATAAAATTCTTTTTTGACTTATCTTGATTTTACCGAAAAAATCAGTATTTATTTGGATATTGTAATTTTTGTTGTTTGAATGTTAATTAGCTTATTCAATAGGGAATTATATCTATAAAGTAACTTATCGCTTGCAAAAGCCCTTGTAAAAAACTAATTTACAAAAACGTTTACAGCAAATATGGAAGTTAAATTAGGATTCGGAGCCATCCCCAAACCTCAATATGTTTTCGTAAGTAAAGAATCAGACCACTGCTGGTATATGTTATCCGACGATAAAAAACAAATTCCAATTTATGATAGAGCGTTAACTGGGGTAATAACGGGAATAGAAGTTAACAAAAAAGTAGAAACTTCACATGGAGAAGCAGAAAAAACTGATTTGCATATTTTGGCGGACAAACCTTATGTTATCCGCTCAGGTAGTGAGTCTTACTTTTCTAAAAGTTTGTTGCTTTCACTTGATGTTTTGACTGCTGAACAATTGTGTCATCCACTTACCATAGCTGTCAGTCCAGGTGATAAAACAATTATATTTTGTACAATTTATAATCCACTAACCTATCGCTCTATAGGTGTTAGTTGGGATGGACATAAGGAAATTGATTGGCAAGCTTTAGGGCAAAAAGTCAGTCGAAAAATTAATAATACAAAAACGGCTGAACCGCGTGATGTTTTTATAGCTCAAACTGACACATATTTATCACAATTAAATTGGAGTCCAAACCAGGGAAGGGAGTATTTACAGCAGAGGTACGGTAAGAAATCACGTTTGCAACTCACTGATACAGAACTTCTGGACTTCATTGATTATTTAAAGCTACAACTAACGCAAAGTTAATACCATTTTGGATTTTAGACTTCGTCGTGAGCGCTCAGTCGAACGATTTTAGGTTTTAGATTATGAAACTCAGTAGGGGCGGGTTCATCCAGATCATCATTAATAATTGATAATATTTTTAAACCCGCCCCTACCAATCTTCCATTTGTAGCAATCATTTTTCAAATTGGTATAACTTCTGTTAGTGTTATCGTTAGAGCGATCGCTCGAATCCAAATCTCACTCGCTAGCTGATGGTAGCCAGTCTTCATCCAAAACTAACTCTAAAGAATAGGGACAATCTTCTGGAAACACAGAAATTTCTAGCTTTGTTTGCTTGGCGGCTTGGCAACGCGCTCTTTGATAGCTTTCCTCAAGTTGTTCCATAGCATAATTCTTGAGAATGGGACTATCTTTAATAGTTAAATCAATTTGGGTACGAGCGTCAGTGATAGAATCGAGCCAGCTATCTGAACGACGCTGAGGTTGATATTGCCACTTGAGTAGATGCAACAGCAGGCAAGCTAATTGACTAACAATTGCTCGCCTTTCGCTTTTACCCAAGTCTTGAACCTCTTCAATCAAATTTTCTACATCGATTTCCAGCCAGCGATGTTCCCGTAATAGTTCGGCTGTATGCTCAATCCACAAATTAAAATCTGCTTTATAACTTGCGCTCATAACGGTTTAAATACTAAACTTCTCGAACAGCTGCATAACTAAGGCAAGCTAAAATATCCTCTTGGGTTAAATAAGGAAAGTCATTTAGAGGTTGTTTTAAAAGTGTTTTGCTGTGACTTTAGGCACTTTTAGATCCCCCTAACCCCCCTTAAAAAGGGGGGAACCTGAATCAAAGTCTCCCTTAAAAAGGGAGATTTAGAGGGATCTAAAACGTTTTACTACCGACCAGAGAACTTTTAAAACATCCTCTTAGTACTTCCTCGTATGTCATACCAGATGCAAGATAAGATAAAACATCATATACAGTAATTCGCATCCCACGAATAAGCTGTTAAGCATATAAGAAAGCACATTGAGGCCGCAGGGGGCAAGGGAGAGGGTTTGCAGCTTTTACCAGCATGAAAATTATGCAATTTAAATGACGATTAGCTTACAAGGTTTACCACTCCGCTTTTCTGGTTCAATTGTAATAATATTTTGATAGTTTACAGGCATAAAATTTTGTAGAAAAGCCCTAATATCTATTGTAAAGTTTTATTTTAGTTAAAAAGTGATTATGTCTGGGCGATCACGCTTACTATCCTATTAGTCTAACTCTACTACTATTAAAATATTTGCATGAACTCAAAGCCTGATTTATTAACTCGCATTACTCAAACTCCTGGGCAGTGTGGTGGTCGTCGTTGTATTCGAGGTATGAGAATTCGTGTGAGTGACATTTTAGAAATGTTAGCTGAAAATGTCAGTGTTTCTGAGATTTTAGAGGATTTTCCCGATCTCGAACTCGAAGATATCCAAGCTTGTCTACTGAGGTTTTAGCTTGTGAGGAATGCGATCGCACTATGAGGTAGATGATTGATCTGACAATGGATTCAACTCATCTAACTCAGCAAGAGCTATTTTCAGACAAGCACGAACACCTTTCCAATCACGTTCTGATAAGTGACCGATAAAAACTATATAGCAATCCGATTTGATTTCTGAATCACTCGTAGAGGTAAGGGACTGGGGACTGGGGACTGGGGACTGGGAAGAAGGAATAAAGGTGT